>DASRZM010000001.1:0-5955 GCA_035686365.1 Lysobacteraceae bacterium
CGAGATCGGGCGGTCGCCCGCGAACACCGGCTCCTGCTCCACGTAGGAGACGTTGAACACGGCCGCGGCGCGCTCACCGCGGGCGCCGACGGTCACGTCGTACGCCTCGGTGTCGCCGTCGCCCTCGTCGTAGGCACCCACGTAGGCCGAAGCCTGGGCGCCTTCGTAATCCGAACGGGTGATGATGTTGACCACGCCGGCGATCGCGTCGGAACCGTAGATCGCCGAGGCGCCGTCCTTCAGGATTTCGATCCGCTCGATGATCGCCACCGGGATGGTGTTCAGGTCGACCGCGCCATCGATGGTGGTGACCCAACGGCGGCCGTTGACCAGCACCAGCGAGCGGTTGGAACCGAGGTTGCGCAGGTCCACGCGGGTCTCGCCGTTACCACCGTTGTTGAAGGTGGTGTTCAGCGTGGCGCCGTTCGTGGAGATCCTCTGCAGGATGTCGCCGACCGAGGTCAGGCCGGTATGCTCGATGTCTTCGCGGGTCAGCGTGAGCACCGGCTGCGCGGTTTCGAAATCCACGCTGCGGCGGATGCGCGAACCGGTCACTTCGATGCGGTCGAGCTCGGTGACCTCGTCCTGGTCGGTCGACTGGGCCTGGGAAGGCGCAGCGTAACCGGTCAGGCCGACGGCGCCGGCCAGAAGGCCGAAACGCACCGCCTCGCTGAGTAGATTACGGTTGAAATTCATTAGCTCTCTCCAACGTCAGAGTGACTTGAACCAACAGGTCGGGACAATCAATCGCTTCCTTTCCCTGGAAGTGCCGCGGGCCCACGCCGTCAACACGGCGCGAAACTAGGCGACGCCGGATGGTAACAACAAAACTTTAACGGTGGAATAGCGGGAAAATGACGGATTTGCACCATAGTGGTGCGGAGGGGCTCGGATCGGGACTCGGGACTCGGCGCGCGGCTGGCGCCGCGCGACCCCTCCCCAACCCTCCCCTTCGCTGCGCGAAAGGGAAGGAGGCAATCGGCGCGGCACCGTTCACACACCCCTCCCCTTGCGCGCCGCAGGCGCGCAGGGGGAGGTTGGGAGGGGGTGACGGGCGGAGCGCGGGGGCCCGGTAGTCGGCGGCCTTCGTCAGGCGATGTGCCCCGACGCGCCCGTCAGCGCAGCTCCAGGGTGATATCGCCGGAGAAGCTCTCCAGCCGCAGTCGGGTGGCGCCGTCGCCGACCCGGGCCTCCAGGCTGCGGCCGGGGCCGTATTCGGCCTCCTTCACCTCGCCGAGGTCCGAGCCAATGCGCCCGCTGAAGGACTCGGCCGTCACCCGCAGCCCGGCCGGGCGGTCGATCCGGACCTCGATGTCGCCCGAGAGCGCCTCGGCGCGCAGGTCGCCACCGGCGGCCAGGCTGCCTTCGAAGCCCAGATCGCCCGACACGGTGGCACCGACGAACTCGCTGACCTCGCGCGCCTGCACCCGCGCCGAACCGGACACGGTTTCCACGTTCACGCGCCCGCTCAGACTGCCCTGGGCCCGGATGTCGCCGCTGACCGATTCGGCCGACAACCGGGTCGCCTCGATCTCCAGATCCTGGTCGCCGCTGACCGTTTCCACCACCACTTCGGCGGCGGCCAGGCGCAGGCGCACGTCACCGCTGACCGATTCGGCCTGCAGGGACGGGCCACGCAGTCCGCCGGCCTCGATGTCGGCGCTGACCGACTCCAGTTCCAGCGCAACCCCGCGCGGAGCACGGATCACCAGCGTGGTCGGCTCGCTGTCGTTGCTGCCCCAGTTGAAGAACCAGCCCCTGGACTCGGGATACTCGACCACCACCGACAGCGTGTCGCCACCGTTGCCGATGCGCAGGCGCTCCACGCCCTCGCCCAGCGTGCCGCCCACGTGCACCTCCTCGCGGTCCCAGCCTTCGATGCTGATGCGGCCCTTGAGGTTCTCCACCAGCAGCCGGCCATCGGACGCCAGCGGCCGGGTCTCGTCGATCGGTGTTCCGGCCAGTACCGGCGCGGCGGCCAGTGCGAGCGTCATTGCAAGGATTTTCATGGTGCTTGCCTCATGCAGTTCCAGGATTGCGGGACCTCTGAACCGCTTCAGAGGATCGCGCGCCAGCCGCGGCGCGCTCGCGGACCGGGCACGCGAGTGCCCGCTCCGGCCAGGGCGTCAGCCGGCCAGCACGCGCTGGGTCAGGCGCAGGCGCTGGGTGTAGGTGTCGCGCAGCCGATCCACGAGGTAGACCGCTCCGGCGTCCTGCTCGAGCGCGGCGCGGATCTGTGCGGCGCCGGCGTCGAGCTCGGCCAGCCCGGAGGCGGCCTCGCTGGGCAGCCCCGCGGCGCCCATCGCGTGCAGCGCGGCCAGGTATTCCAGTGTCAGCGCCTGCGCTTCGCGCTGCAGCGGCGAGGCCTGGGGCGTCGTTTCGGGGCCGAGCTCGGCCACGGTGGCCTCGGGTACCGGCCCGGTGCCGTCGAAGGGATCGATCCGCCACAGCAGGGCCGACCCCAGCAGCACCACCGCCGCCATCGCCAGCAGCGCGGGGCGCCCGTGTCGGCCGAAGGGCACGCGCGCCGCCTCGTGCCCCGCCGCGGCGTGCTGCGTCGCTGGCACGCCATCGAGCCCGCCGGCGATGCCGGGCCACAGATCCCGTTCCGGGGCGATCGCGCCGCGGAACTCGCGCAGGCGGCGGCGCAGTTCGAACTCGCTCATGGTGTCTGCTCCTGCAGCCAGCCGCGCAGCAGGCCGCGCGCGCGGTGCAGCTGCGCCTTGGATGTGCCCACCGCCATGCCCAGTTCCTCGGCGATCTCCTGGTGTTTCCAGCCTTCCACGTCATGCAGCACCAGCACCGCACGGGCCCGTGGCGGCAGCCGTGCGATCGCGTGTGTCAGGTCCATGTCCAGGTCCGGACGCTCGGCGAGCGCGGCACGCGCATCCAGCGGCGCCTCGCCGACTTCCAGGTCTTCGGCGCCGGAGCGGCTGCGCAGGTCCATCAGGGCCGTGTTCACGGCCAGCCGGTACAGCCAGGTCCCGAAGGCGCTCTGGTAGCGGAACTTCGGCAGCGACTGCCAGGCGCGTACGAAGGCGTCCTGCGTCAGCTCCTCGGCGCGGGCCTCGACCCCGCCGACCAGGCGCCAGATCGCCCCGAACACGCGCCGCACGTGCAGCCGGTAGAGCTGTTCGAAGGCCAGCCGGTCGCCGTCGGCTGCGCGGCGCACCAGCAGGTGGTCGCGGTCGGCGGCGGCCGGCGCGTGGGTCTCGGTCATCGGTTCGGGGCGGAGGGCCAGGCTCAGCATAGCCCTTCGGATGCGCCCGGGCGCGCGATGGTTTAGGGAACCACTGAACCCGTCCGGAGCTTCGCGCGCCAGGGGTGGCGCGCTCGCGGATCGGGCACGCGAGCACCCGATCCGGCGGAGCCGGTCACTCAACCGTCGGCGAGCGCCGCGGCGATCCGCCCGCATTGCTGGCGCAAGGCTTCGGGCGTACGCGCGCCGAAGCCGTCCAGGTACTCCCCGATGTGCGCGATCTCCTCGCGCCAGGCATCGCGGTCGACCTGCAGCAGGTAGTCCAGCTCCGGGCGCGCCAGGTCCAGCCCGTCCACATCCAGGTCTCGGGGGTGCGGCAGGTTGCCGATCGGCGTCTCCGCCGCGCCGGCCCGGCCCTGGACACGGCGGACCATCCACTCGAGCACGCGCAGGTTCTCGCCGAAGCCCGGCCACAGGAAGCGGCCGTCGCCGTCCTTGCGGAACCAGTTGACGTGGAAGATCTTCGGCAGGCGCGCCCCGGGGCGATCGAAGCTGAGCCAGTGCGCCCAGTAATCGCCGAAGTTGTAGCCGCAGAAGGGCTTCATCGCCATCGGGTCGCGCCGGACCACGCCGACGGCACCGGTCGCCGCCGCGGTCGTTTCCGAGGCCATTGCAGCCCCCACCAGCACGCCGTGGGTCCAGTCGCGCGCCTCGAACACCAGCGGCACCAACGCGGCGCGACGGCCGCCGAAGACGATCGCGCTGATCGGTACGCCCTGCGGATCCTCTGCCCTGGGCGTCCAGCTCGGGCACTGCCGGGCCGACACCGTGAAGCGCGCGTTCGGATGCGCGGCCGGGCCGTTGGCGGGGTCGTACTCGCGGCCCTGCCAGTCCCTGGCCGGCTCACCGACCATGATGCCTTCCCACCAGGGGCAGTTGTCGGCGGTCACCGCCACGTTGGTGAAGATGGCATCGTGGTCGAGCATCTGCATCGCGTTGCGGTTGGTCCTGCTGCTGGTGCCCGGCGCCACGCCGAAGAATCCGGCCTCCGGGTTGATCGCCCACAGGCGGCCGTCGGGCCCGGGCTGCATCCAGCAGATGTCGTCGCCTACCGTCCATACCTTCCAGCCGGCCGCGCGGTAGCGCTCGGGCGGGATCAGCATGGCCAGGTTGGTCTTGCCGCAGGCCGAGGGAAAGGCGGCGGCGATGTAGTGGGTCTGCCCTTCCGGATCCTCGATCCCCACGATCAGCATGTGCTCGGCCAGCCAGCCCTCGGCGCGGGCCTGGTGGCTGGCGATGCGCAGGGCATGGCACTTCTTTCCCAGCAGCGCGTTGCCGCCGTAGCCGGAACCGTAGGACTTGATCGCCAGCTCCTCGGGAAAATGCATGATGAAGCGCCGATCCGGGTCGAGCTCTCCGATCGAATGCAGGCCCCGGACGAAGCCGCCCTCGCGTTCGATCCGCGCCAGCGCCGGCGCCCCCATGCGGGTCATGATCCGCATGTTGGCCACGACGTAGGGGCTGTCGGTGATCTCCACGCCGCAGCGTGCGATCGGCGAATCGAGCGGCCCCATGCAGTAGGGGACGACATACAGGGTGCGCCGGCGCATGCAGCCGGCGAACAGCGCGTCCATCTTCGCGTGCGCTTCGGGCGGTGCCATCCAGTGGTTGTTCGGGCCGGCGTCCTCGCGGCTGGAGGTGCACACGAAGGTCAGGTGCTCAACGCGCGCCACGTCGCGCGGGTCGGAGCGGTGCAGGTAGCAGCGCGGATGGGTACCGGCGTCCAGCGGCAACAGGTCGCCGGTGGTGGTCATGAGCTCGACCAGGTCCTGGTATTCGGCATCGGACCCGTCGCACCATTGGATGCGCGCCGGTTGCGTCAGGCGGGCGACGTCCTCCACCCATTGGTTCAGGGCGGCCAGCTGACTGGTCATGGGCTTGCAACTCCTTGCGTCCGGAGCGGGCCGAGCCGGGCCGGACGGGCTTGAATGGGGCGAAGTCGCAAAACGGTAGCCGGCACGACCGGGCGATGCAACCGAACGCGCGCGGCGCGCGCCGGACTCGGTCAGGCCGGCGGGATCAGCGTCTGCATCACGTGCTCGACGTAGGCCTCGAACTCGTCGTGCTGCAGCCGCGGCTGGCCCATCTGCAAGGCCAGCTGCAGGAAGCCGACGTAGGCGGCGTAGGTCAGCCGGGCTCGGTGGCGTGCGTCTTCGCGCGCGAGTCCGGCCTGGCGGAAACTGGCCGTCAGGTAATCGAGCCGGCGCGAGGACACCCTGCGCATGACCGGCTGCACGACCGGGTGGTCCAGGGCCTTGAGCAGTTCGGAGTAGATCGCGTGCGGGCGCACCTCGTGGGCGACCAGGCGGAACAGCGCGCGCAGGCGTTCGCGCGGATCGGGCACGGCTTCGAGCGTGCCGAACACCTGTTCGAGCTCGACCTGTTCCCAGCGTGCCAGCGCCGCCTCGAGCAGGGCTTCGCGGGAGGGAAAATGCCAGTAGAAGCTGCCCTTGGTGACCCCCAGCCGTCGCGCCAGCGGCTCCACCGCCACCGCCGCCACGCCGCTTTCGGCGATGGTGTCCAGCGCCGCCTGGGCCCAGTCGTCGGCCGACAGGCGAGCGGGACGCTCGGATTTGCTGGCGGCGCCTGGCATCGGTGAAGTGTAACGGGTCGGCGTGTGCCGGTTTCGCTCCGTAGGGCGGTCCGAGGTCCGGTTCCTCTGTCCGGGGCCGCCGTGAACCCATCCATGGGGGCTG
>DASRZM010000002.1:0-6978 GCA_035686365.1 Lysobacteraceae bacterium
TTCTAGAGAGCCGCCGCTGCAGGGTGCCAGCGATCAGAAGCCGATCTGGGCTCGGACCTGGAAGACCTCCGGGTCCACCAGCAGCGGCGCGGTGCCGTCCTGCTCGGCGCGCACGTAGTTCAGCTGCAGCCGGGTGCGGTCGGTGACGTACCAGTTCAGGCCCAGAGTCAGCGAGTCGTGGCCGTCGGTGCCGGAAGTGCCGCCGTCGAAGTCGATACGGGCGATGCGCGCCACGCCCTCGAGCGCGCCCCACTTGCTGGCCGGCTTCACCGTGCCGAAGGCGCCTTCCTTGTACTGGTGCATCTCGCCGGTGAACACGTAGCCCACGGACAGGTAGGCGCCGTCGGCATCGACGTCGCCGCCACCGTCTCGATTGGCCAAGAGATGCGCGTACTCGCCCTGGACCAGCAGCGGGCCATTGCGCCAGGCGCCTTCGAGGCCGAAGCGGTCGATCTCGTCGACACCCGTGATCGTGCCGGTGCGGGCCAGGCGCAGCGGGCCCAGCCCGGTCTCAGGCCGTGTGGAGCGGCTGAACACGCCATCGTCCGGGCGCTCGCGCCCGGTTGCCGCGCCCAGGTGCAGGATGCGCTCGGCGTCGGACACCGGATTCCAGACGCCGCGCACGACCAGGGCGCCGCCCTCGTTCTCGCCGGTCAGGTTCTTGCCGTACAGGCCGGCGGCAAGACTCCAGGACGGTGCGAACCATTGGTAGCCCAGTCCCACCCGACGGTCGATGCCGAACACGCTGCTGAAGGCCGATTCCATGAACAGCCGGTTCTTGTTGCTACCCATCGTTTCCAGGCTGAAGGGCTGCTTGAACTGGCCGAGCAGGAAGTTGCCGGCGCCGGTCTTGATGCGGGCGTGGGCGTCGGTCCAGGCATGGGACTGGAAATCATGCTCGAACTTGAACGCGAGCCAGTCGGTGGCCTTCCAGTCGAGCGCCACGCGGCGGCGGCGGAACCCGGATTCGTCGTCGACAGTGTCAGGAACGTCGTCGAAATTGACGACATCGTACTGAAAGTTGATGTGAAGTTCCGGCTTTTCCGTCGCCATTGCATCAACCGGGGACAGCATCAGCGCCAAGCTGATGCAGCAGAACAGCACTCGCTGGATCATGGATTTGCCGCCCGTGTGACAGAACGGCGGCGAGTATGTGGCTGTCATGTTACGGCTTCGTGACAGCCGCCGGTCACGCCTGGGTCTTGTCCGGGTAGTGGCACAGGTCGCGGATCACGCAGGCCGGGCAGTCGGGCCGGCGTGCCCTGCACACGTAGCGGCCATGCAGGATCAGCCAGTGGTGCGCGTCCTTGCGGAACCGGGCCGGCACATGGCGCAGCAGCCGGTCCTCGACTTCTCGCGGGGTCTTCCCGGGGGCCAGGCCGGTGCGGTTGGCGACCCGGAAGATGTGCGTGTCCACCGCGATGGTTTCCTGGCCGAAGGCGGTATTGAGCACGACGTTGGCAGTCTTGCGGCCGACCCCGGGCAGGGCCTCCAGCGCCTCGCGCTCGGGCGGTACCTGGCCGCCGTGCCGTTCGACCAGGATCCGGCAGGTCTGGAAGATGTTGGCCGCCTTGCTGTTGTACAGGCCGATCGAGGAGATGTAGCGCTTGATAGCTGGTTCGCCCAGCGCCAGCATCGCCTCGGGCGTCGCCGCCACCGGGAACAGGCGGCGGGTGGCCTTGTTGACCGCCACGTCGGTCGCCTGCGCCGACAGGATCACCGCGACCAGCAGCTGAAACGGGGTTTCGTACTCGAGCTCGGTGACCGGGTGCGGGTTCAGTTCGCGCAGCCGTTCGAACAGCTCACGCCGCCGCGCCGGGCTCACGCGGTGGCCCCGGATGTGGCGCCGGCCCTGCCGCGGACGCCGGCCGGCGCGACCAGCCGGTTGCGCAGCGCCACCAGCAGGCCCAGCACCACGAAAGCACCCGGCGGCAGGGCGGCAATCAGCAGGCCGCGGTAACCGGGAAGCAGCTGCACTTCCAGCGCGCCGAGCCCGAGCAGGCGGCCGGCGCCGGCGAATACAGTGCCCTGTGCGAAGAGCTCCCGGACCAGGCCGATCGCCAGCAGCACGCCGAGGAAACCCATGCCGGTCGCAAAGCCGTCGAGCGCGGCACGGGCGGGGCCGTTGCGCGAGGCAAAGGCCTCCGCGCGCCCCATGATCGCGCAGTTGGTCACGATCAGTGGGAGGAACAGGCCGAGCACGCCGTGCAGTTCGGGCAGCCAGGCATGCATGGACAACTCTATCGAGGTCACCACCGCGGCGATGATCATCACGAAAGCGGGGATCCGCACCTCGTTCCGGGTAAGGCGCCGGATCGAGGCGATTGCGGTGTTGGTCAGGGTGACCGCGACGACGGTGGCGACACCGAGCCCGAGCGCGTTCACCGCGGTGTTGCTCACCGCCAGCAGCGGACACAGTCCCAGCAGCTGCACCAGCCCGACATTGCCGGCCACCAGGCCGTGGTACAGGATCGATCGGGCTGCGATCGGGTCGCTCATGGTGCCGGCTCCGTTGCCGCCGCGTCGGATCCTGGCGGCGGCGGGCCGTCGGAATGACGCAGCTCGCTGCCCGCCGGTGCCGCATACAGTTCCTGTCCGTGGCGCCGGACATACTGGAGCGCGCGGCGCAGCGCCGCAACCACCGCGCGCGGCGTCACCGTGGCACCGGCGAAGGCGTCGAAGTCGCCGCCGTCCTTGCGCACGCGCCAGCGCGGCACCGGCGGATCGCCGAGCCAGCGCCCCCGGAACCGATCGATCCAGTCGCTCTTGCCGGCATCGATCCAGTCGCCGAGACCGGGCGTCTCCTGGTGGCGGAGGATGCGGGCGCCCAGGATCCGTCCCTGGGTGTCGATGCCGACCAGCAGGTGGATGGGCCCGGCATAGCCGTCGGCGGCCACCACCGGCACGACCAGCGCCGAGGGCCGGCCCTGCAGGCGCGCGCGCCGTACCGTCACGGCCGGCGCCGCGCCCAGCCATGCTTCGGCCTGGACGCGGACCCGATCCTCGAACGGATCGTTGTCGTATCGGTCCGGCGGCAGCACCATCGCCAGCGCCTGCAGTTCGGCGGCGCGCTCGGCCTCGGCGATGGGCTCGCGCGTCAGCTCGTGGACGCCGGCCAGCAGCACCACCGCGAGCACGGCGCAGGTGCCCAGCAGCAAGGCGGCGCGGGCGGCGGCGCGGCCGCCATTCATGTCGGCCGCTCCCCGAAGATACGCGGGCGCGTGTGCAGGTCGATCCACGGCGCGGCACAGTTCATCAGCAGCACCGCGAAAGCCACTCCGTCCGGGTAGGCGCCCCAGCACCGGATCACCAGCGTGATCGCCGCCACGCCGGCGCCGAAGATCAGGCGCCCGCGCGGCGTCGCGCAGCCGGTCACCGGGTCGGTGGCGACGAAGAACGCTGCCAGCACCAGCGCGCCGGAAAACAGGTGCACCAGCGGCGAGGGGTGCAGGTCCGGGTCGGCCAGGAACCAGGGGAGGCTCAGCGCGATCACGGTGCCGATCGTCGCTACCGGCACCTGCCAGTGGATGACCCGTGTGTAGAGCAACAATGCACCGCCCAGGACGTAGCACACGGCGATCCACTCCCAGCCGCGGCCACCGAAGGCACCGAACAGCGGATCGGCGCGGATCTCGCCCAGGGTGCGCATCTCCGGGCCGAGGGTGCGCAGGCGGTCCAGGGGCGTGGCCTGCGCCAGTGCGTCCCAACCGGGCCCGGGCGCCGCGCCGGTGAGCACCGCGCGCCAGGCTTCGACCAGGTCCACCGCCGTCCCCTCCGGACCGCGCGGCGGCAGCCACTGGGAGAGCTCGAACGGAAAGCAGATCAGCACGACCGCGTAGGCGGCCATGGCCGGATTGAACAGGTTGCTGCCGAGGCCACCATACAGGTGCTTGGCGAACACCATGGCCGTGAGCATCGCCACGGCAGCCACCCACCACGGCGCCAGTGGCGGAACGCACAAGGCAAAGAGCACGGCCGTGACCGGGGCGCTCAGGTCGCCCAGGTACGGCGCCAAGGGCCGCCGGCGCAGCCTCAGCATGGCGGCCTCGAAGGCCAGCGCGAAGGACATCGCCAATGCGATCTGGATGAGGATCCCCGGCCCGAACCAGTACCCGTGCGCAGCGACGCCCGGCACCAGCGCCAGCAGCACCAGTCCCATCACCGCACGCACGCTGCGGGCCGCCGGCAGGTGTGGCGCGGCAGCGGTTTCGAACTGCCTCACCGGGTGTCCTCGTCGGTGTCGCGCGGCAACCTCGCGCGGGCGCGCTGCAGTGCGGCGCTGACCGATTCGGGCATCGCCGCGCGTGCCCGCCGCGACTCGCGCTCGGCCCGCAGCCCCTGGAGCCGCGCGGCCCGCGCCTCGTGGCGGCGCCGGGCCTGCTCGGCGCGCTCGCTCGCCAGGCGACTCGCGCGCAGTTCGGTCTTGGCGAAGCGGAAGTGCTCGACCAGCGGGATGTGGCTGGGACAGGCCAGGTCGCAACAGCCGCACTCGATGCAATCGTAGACGCCGAACTGCAGCGTGCGGGTCCAGTCCTCACCACGGATGAAGGCCAGCAGCTGCTGCGGCATCAGCTGCGCAGGGCACACCCGCGAGCACTCGCCGCAGCGGATGCACGGCAGCTCCGGTCCGGTTTCACGCAGGTCCGAGGCGGCCAGCACCAGGACGCAGTTGCTGGACTTGGTGACGGCGAAACCGTCGTGCGGCAGTGCCAGGCCCATCATCGGGCCGCCGATGACCAGGCGCGCGGCCTGCCCGGTATACCCGCCGGCCCGGGCGATCAGGTGCGCGACCGGCGTGCCGATCGCGACCTCGTAGTTGCCGGGGACGGCAACGCCGCGGCCGTTGACCGTGACGATGCGCGAGACCAGCGGCTCGCCGTGCGCCACCGCACGCCAAGCGGCCGCGGCGGTGCCCACGTTGTGGACGACGATGCCCAGATCACGCGGCAGGCCGCGACTGGGAACCTCCTGTCCGGTCAGTACGCGGATCAGCTGGCGCTCGCCGCCCTCCGGATACACGGTGGGAACGACGGCCAGTTCGATGCCCGTGACCGCGTTCGCGGCGATCGCCGCACGCGCCGCCGCGATCGCCTCCGGCATGGTGTCCTCGACCGCCAGCAGCACACGCGGCGTCCCGGCGATGCGCGCGAGCACGAGTCCGCCGAGCACGACCTCCTGTGCACGCACACGCAGCAACGCGTCGTCGCATGCGATGTAGGGCTCGCATTCGGCACCGTTGAGGATCAGCAGCTCGCGCTGCACCTGCAGTTTCTCGGCCGTGGGAAACACGGCGCCCCCGAGCCCGACCAGGCCGGCCTCGCGCAGGCGTGCGAGCAGCGCGGCCGGTTCCGCCTGCGGGTCCAGCGGCGCAAGCAGGGCCCGCGGGCCATCCAGGTCGACATCGATCTCGACGGCCTCGACCTCCAGACCGGGTCCGAACGCGACCCGATGCGGCCCCAGGGCGATGACGGTCCCGGCCGCCGGTGCGTGTACGGCAACGCTGCGCTCGCCCTCGGGTTCGCCGATGCGCTGTCCCAGGGCGACCCGGTCGCCCACCTCGACGCAGGGGCGGGCCGGCGCCCCGGCATGCTGCAGCATCGGAACCACCAGGCGTGCAGGCAGCGGACAGGACCGGATCGGCGGTCCCGCCCCGTGGACCTTGTGGCCGGCCAGCTTCAGTCCGCCGGGGAATCGGTGCAGGCGCAAGTGTGCATCGTTCGAATGGAGACGCCCGGACATTGTAGCCGCCGGGTTCGGGGCCCCCGATGCCGCCCCGGTATCAGTGGCCGCCTTCGTAGCGTCCGTAGCCGCGCAGGCGGCGGTAGCGTCGTTCGACCAGTTCATCCGCCGCCACGCCGCTGAACTCGTCCAGGCGGCGCAGCAGTGCCTGCTTGAGCGAGCGCGCCATCGACTCGGGGTCGCGGTGGGCGCCGCCCAGCGGTTCGGCGACGATTTCGTCCACCAGCCCCAGCTCGTGCAGGCGCGCGGCGGTCAGGCCCAGGGCGTCGGCGGCATCGCGCGCGCGCTCGGCGCTCTTCCACAGGATCGAGGCACACCCTTCGGGCGAGATCACCGAGTAGGTCGAGTACTCGAGCATCAGCGTGCAGTCGCCCACACCGACCGCCAAGGCGCCGCCGGAACCCCCCTCTCCGATAATCGTACAAACGATCGGGATGCGCAGCTGCGCCATCTCCAGCAGGTTGCGGGCGATCGCCTCGGACTGGCCGCGCTCCTCGGCGCCCACGCCCGGGTAGGCCCCCGGGGTATCGATCAGCGTCAGCAGCGGCAGCGAGAAACGCTGCGCCAGATGCATCAGCCTCAGCGCCTTGCGGTATCCCTCCGGGCGCGGCATGCCGAAGTTGCGACGGATCTTGGCCTTGGTGTCGCGGCCCTTCTGGTGGCCGATGATCATGACCGCGCGCCCGTCGATGCGACCAGGGCCACCGACGATCGCGGCATCGTCGGCATAGGCGCGGTCGCCGGCCAGCTCGTGGAACTCATCGCAGATCAGCCCGATATAGTCGTTGGTGTAGGGCCGTTGGGGATGGCGGGCGAGCTGCGCGATCTGCCACGGCGTGAGGCTCCTGAAGATCTCCGCAGTGCGCGCGCGCAGCTTGTCCTGCAGGTTGGCGATTTCCTCCTCGATGCTCAGGGCCGAGCCGTGGCTGGCGTGCCGCAGCTCCTGGATCTTGGCTTCCAGATCGGCGATGGGCTGTTCGAAGTCGAGGAAATTCGGGTTCATGCAGGGCGGTACGGCTTCCGGAGCGGCGAGTATAGCGGGGCGGGCGTGTCCGCCACCCCGTGAGCCACTCCCTGTCCGGCGGTGCCGTGTGGACGCAGTCGATACCGCGACCGGGGTTACATAAACCGCGCAACTCGTTCGGTTCGCTCCGTAGGCCGGGCCGTGCGCCGGTTCCGCTTCCCGGGGCCGGCGCGAGTACGTCCCTGTAGCCTGCGTTGGCGACGTCCTGTCGCCAA
>DASRZM010000003.1:0-34432 GCA_035686365.1 Lysobacteraceae bacterium
CCGCCGCTGAGGTCACACATTGGGCGACAGCCAGCCGAAGTCGCTGAAGCGCAAGGCAGCGATAGTCACTTCGCCTTGTAGCCCGCCGTCACCTCGTCCTTGTGGGCTGTGAAGGCGGCGAGGACCTCGTCCTTCTCGCGCTGTGGCACTTTCGCAAAGTCGAGGGAACGCCCCAGTTCGGCCGCAACCTCATCGAATTCTTCGGGCGAGATCTTGAGGTCACGATGCGCCTCCTCGAGGCCCAGATGGGTTGCGCCCGGCTTGGTCGCTGAGAACTTGAACGGCCCACCCGTGACTTCGCAGACCCACAGGGTTCGCATGAACTTGAGGCCCGGCAACCGGTCCAGGTTCTTCGTGTGCCAATTCCTGAGAGCCGGGTTCGCCGAAGTCTTTCCTACGATGGGGTTCTGCACCAGTGCGTCGCTGAAATGATCAACGACTGCAGCGATGGCAAAGACGCCGCCAAGCCGCTCATACAGGCTCTTCTCGGCCTCCGGAGCTGCTCGAAGCGGCAGTGCCAGCGCCACCAGGGATAGAAATACTGTTGAAATCAAGAACTTCTTCATAAACCCTCCTCCGTGTGGATCATCGCGCCGAGAGAGCGGGACAGGTTACGTGCGGGGACGGGTTTCGTCTGTTCGATATCGCCCATATGGATGAGGGGAAAAAGGAAAAAGGGGGCGGGGGAATTAACAGCCCGTTTGGGTCTCCCACGAGGGCGGAAGACCGCCGCGTGAACCGCCCCGGAAATCCCGGGCGGCGCTGGCGTCCGTCCAGCGTAGGATTTTGAGCAGAAACCTGCCTTGACCCGGGTCCCGGAAACCTATCTCGGCCCCGTTCCTGCACCGCGCAGGGACACGAAGTCGAGCGCTTCCAGGTCGCGCACGAACTCGCGCAGCGCCGCGGCGTGAGCCGGGTCATTGCCCAGGATGCTCCCGAGGGGGTCGCGGCCGTTGATGCGATTGAGCCAGATCGCCTGCTGGCGGTCGTACGGCAGCCGGATGTCGGCGAACGAATGAAATGGCCAGGACACCACGCCGGCCTTGCCCGGCGGTGGATCGGGCACCTGCGTGCGCAATCCGGGCGCCGGTACGGGAACGTGCTCGAGCCAGTCGTCGTCGTCGACGCCGATCTGGCTGTCGCGAACAGGACGATCCTGCCGGCAGGCGATGACTTCGTGCTTGAACAGCGAGGCGCGGTAGGTTTCGCCCAGGTACCAGCGTTGCGGGACCGGCATCGCCAGGGCCGCCTGCGCCCAGGGCGATGTGGCCAGCGCGGTCGCCAGCGGCTCGTAGTGGGCCCGGAAGAACAGTCCCTGCAGGCGCAGCCCGGCGCCTTCGAGCGCCTGCTCGAACGACTCCAGCGTGTAGGGCCGGTCGATCGGGTGCAGCAGGTAGTCGACCAGTTCGGCGACCTGGCCCAGATCCGGGAACAGGGCTTTGCGATGCCACAGCGGGTGACATGCAGGCAGCGCGTCGAGCATGGCGCGCAGGCCGTCCAGATCGCTGTCGGTGATGGTGTCGGGTCGGATCCCGAGCTGCCTGCACAGGTCCTGCAGGTAGTAGATGGCGTCCCGGCCATGCGGGGCGTAGACCATCAGGTACAGGGAGCCGCCCGGTCGGGTGACCTCATGCAGGGCCCGCAGTCCGGCGCCGGGATCGGGCAGGTGGTGGATGACGCCGCTGCTCACGACCAGGTCGAAGCGCTGCTCGCCGAGTTCGCGCGCCTGCTCGACGGGCAGCTGCTCGAGCTGCAGGTTGCCCAGCCCGTGCCGGTGAACAAGCGTGCCGGTGGCGGCCAGCGCCGCACTGCTGATGTCGATGCCGGTGACGCGGGCGGCCGGGTGCGCGGCGGCGTACAGCGCGGCCTGCGAGGT
This sequence comes from Lysobacteraceae bacterium, assembly GCA_035686365.1. Lineage (GTDB taxonomy): Bacteria > Pseudomonadota > Gammaproteobacteria > Xanthomonadales > Xanthomonadaceae > DASRZM01. Next base: position 1,877 of record DASRZM010000003.1, read on the forward strand.
GCCGCAGCCGGCGACCAGGATGTCGAGGTCCTCGCGGTAGTGGGCACGCGGCCAGTACCGGTGGAAGGACAGACTGGGAAAACTGATCCCCGCGCGCTCGCCCCGGAGCCAGGGGCCGAGGTCGTCCTCCGGGGTCGGGTACGGAAAGCGCTCGTACTGGGCGCGTACGCCGGCCTGGTCCGGTCGTGGTTGCAACGAGCGGCGCTTGGTCATGGTGTATCGCCCACTGCGGGCCTGCTGGCGGCGACCCGCATCCGACCGGTCCGGGCGCGCGGGCGCGGAATCCCGGTGTGACGATGCGCCGATGCGGGCCGGACTTCGACGGACCGGGCCACCCGGAGCACGGACTCAGTCCGACGCCGGATCCTTGCGCACGATGACGGTGTTCGCAACCTCGGCGATGTCCTCGGCCGGCATGCCCACGCGGGCGGCATGCTCGCGGATCGCCTCCTCGCCGGTGGCCTGGTAGATGCAGACGGTGCCCAGGCGGCCGTCGGCTTCCTTGACGACGTAGGAGCGGATCCAGCGCACCTGGCTCGGCATGTCCTCGTCACCGACACGTGCGGAGACCGCAGCGGCTGCCTCCAGTTCGCCGGCATCGGCCCACGCGCTGCGCCGACGGATCGTGAAAAGCTTCATGGCCATCGTCCTCGGTGTGGATGCACGCGTCCGGCAGGCGGCGCGCTGTCGTGCAGACGGCAACTGCGAGCGGCGTGCGATCGAGCGTGCGGCATGATGCGCCCGGCGCAAGGGGCTGTCCACCGGCTGCCGATGCCGCCAATGACCGCGTCGGCGGTCCGGGCACGCCCCGGCTTTGCCGCGGCGGATGCGGAGGACTAGCATGGCAGCCGTCATCTCCAACCGGGCCAAGGCACGCAATGGAACAGCAAGAGCGCTCGCCCGCGAACATCTACGAGGCGCACTTCGTGCCGGCCCTGTTCGGGCAGTGGGCCCCGCTGATGGCCGAGCTGGCGGCGGTGGGCCCGGGACAGGAGATCCTGGACGTCGCCTGCGGGACCGGCGTGCTTTCGCGCGCCGTGGCCGATCGGGTCGGTACGACCGGGCGCGTGACGGGCCTGGATCCGAATCCGGACATGCTCGCGGTCGCGCAGCGGCTGGACGGACGCATCCGCTGGGAGCCGGGCCGGGCCGAGTCGCTGCCGTTCGCCGACGCCAGCTTCGATGCCGTCGTGTGCCAGTTCGGGATGATGTTCTTCGACGATCCGGCCGGGGCGCTGCGCGAGATGCTGCGCGTGCTGCGGCCGCAGGGGCGGCTGGTGGTGGCGGTGTGTGACGCGCTCGATCACTCCGCCGGCTACTCGGTGTTCGCCGAACTGCTGCACCGGCTGTTCGGCGCCGAGGTGGCACAGTCCTTCCGCGCGCCGTTCGCGCTGGGCGATCGCGAGCGGCTGGCCTCGATCTGCCTGCAGGCCGGGCTGACCGCGCACATCGAGCGCATGGACGGACTCGTGCGCTTTCCGTCGGTGGCCGACCTGGTGGCCACCGAGCGCGCCTGCGCGTGGACGCTGGGCGGGTTGCTCGATGCCGACCAGTTCGAGCGCCTGCGCGTGGCTGCCGGCGAGTCGCTGCAGCCGTTCGTGGACGAGGACGGCGAGATCGAGTTCGAGATGCCGGCGCTGGTGATCGTCCACGGCACCTGAGCTCGCCTCCGCGGCGATGGCACGACCAGCGGCTGCTGAAATGCCGGGAAAGGTCTGGACGAGTTCACCCTGGACTCGTCCAGACTTGCCGGGTCCGGCACCTGTCCGGCCGGACACGTTTGTCATACGATCGACCCGGCCGGCCCACGCCGATGCGAGTCCACCATGTCCACCCCGATCGACGCCAAGCCGACCATCACCGACCTGCTGGCCCGGGACCTGCTGGCGCCGCAGTCGCTGCAGCAGGCCCGCGCCCTGCCGGCGCAGTTCTACACCGATCCGCGCATGGTCGCGCTCGAACGTCGCGCCGTGTTCGCGCGCAGCTGGCAGTTGGCCGGTCACCTCACGCGCATTCCCGAGCCGGGCGATCACCTGGTCACCGAGAGCCCGGGTTTGCCGGTGATCGTGCTGCGCGACGAGCACGGCCAGGTGCGCGCCTTCCACAACGTGTGCCGCCACCGTGGCGGCCCGCTGGCGACGCAGGATGGCTGCGGGGCACGGCGCCTGCGCTGCCGTTACCACGGCTGGACCTACGGCCTGGACGGCGTGCTGCGCTCGGCGCCGGAAATGCGCGAGGCGCTGGACTTCGATCCCGCCCAGGTGCGCCTGCCCGCATTGCAGGTGCGCACCTGGCAGGGCCTGATCTTCGTGGCCGAGGGCGATGCGCCGGACTTCGACGCCTTTCTCGCCGGGATCGCCGAGCGCCTGGGCAACCGACGCTTCGACGACTACCGCTTCCACCGGCGCGTGTCCTACGAGATCGCCTGCAACTGGAAGGTGTACGCCGATAATTACCTGGAGGGCTACCACGTTCCGCACATCCACCCGGGCCTGAACCGCGTGCTGGACTACCGCAGCTACGTGACCCAGGTCCACGACTGGTATTCGTTCCAGTACAGCCCGCTGGAGAGCGCCGAGGGGCTGTACGGCTCCGGCGAGGCGCTGTACTGGTTCCTGTATCCGAACACGATGCTCAACAGCCTGCCCGGGCGCCTGCAGACCAACCGCATCGTCCCGCTGGGCGTGGACCGCTGCCGGGTCGACTTCGACTACTACTACCCGCACGAGGAGGGCGCGCAGGGGCAGGCGCGACGCGCCAGCGACGAGGCCTTCAGCGACGAGGTGCAGGACGAGGACCGGCTGATCTGCGAGCAGGTGCAGGCCGGGCTGGCGTCGGGTTCCTACGAACCGGGGCGACTGAACCCGCTGCGCGAGAATGCGGTGCACCATTTCCAGGAACTGCTGCGCGCCGCCTGGCGGCGCGACAGCGCGGCCTGAAGGGCGCGCTCCGCACGCAACCCCCTCCCGGCCCCCCCCTCCGCGGCTTCGCCGCGCAAGGGGAGGAGAAATCCGGTGCACCGGTCCAACTCCCTCCCTTTCGCGCAGCGAAGGCGCGCCCGGTCCAACTCCCTCCCTTTCGCGCAGCGAAGGCGTGCCCGGTCCAGCTCCCTCCCTTTCGCGCAGCGAAGGGGAGGGTCGGGGAGGGGTCGCGCGGCGCAGCCGCGCGGACGGCGCCGCGCAACGCCCGGGCGTAGACGGCGGGCGACGGGGCGGGCAGCGGCCGCGTTTTCTGGCACGATGCACGCGCTGCCCGATACCCGGGGGAGGGACGATGCGGAGCATGATCCTGATGGCCACGGCCGCCGTGCTGCTGGCCGGTTGCAACACGATCCGGCCTACGGTGCCGGAAAACCCGCCGCCGCGCGTGCCGCTGTCGGAGTTCTCGCACTATCGCCTGGAACCGGTGGTGCGCGCACCGGGGAAGAAACCCGAATCCAAACACGATGCCGGTGCCCGCGAGAAGCTGCAGGGCGACATCGACGAGAAGCTCGCGCCGTTGCTGGCGGAGTGGAACGCGGCCGCCGGCGGCGAGGGGCGCACGCTGGTGATCACGCCGGTGATCGAGGAACTGCGGTTCGTCGGCGTCACCGGCCGCGTGGCGCTGGGCACATTCGGCGGCAGTTCGGCGATCCGCATGACCGTGCGCATGACTGCCGAACCCGGCGGCGAGCTGATCGCCGCCCCGGAGATCTACCAGCGGGCCAACGCCTACGGTGCCGGCTACAGCTTCGGCGCCACCGACTACGCGATGCTGCTGCGCACCGCCAGCGTGCTCGAGCAGTACCTGCGCCGCAACCATGCGCAGGCCGTGGGCGGTCCCACCGGGCTGGAAGAGGCGCCGGAGGACTGAGTTGCGGCGCGCCTGCCAGGTGACGGGCAGGCGCTTGCTGGTCGCGTGCGCACTGCTGGCAGCTGCGGTCGCCGCGGCCGCGGCCGCGGACCGGCCGCCGCTGGCGATCCGCGCGGTCACCGTCGTGGATGTCGTCGCCGGCGCGCACGTGGGGCCGCGCACGGTGCTGGTCGTGGATGGCCGCATCGCCGCCGTGGGGGCACGCGACGAGGTCCAGGTGCCCGCTGGCGCCGTGGTGATCGACGGCGCCGGCCGCTACCTGATCCCCGGGCTCGTGGACATGCACGTCCACCTGTTCAACAACCACTCCGGCCGCCCGCACAACGACTGGGCCTTTCCGCTGTACGTCGCCCATGGCGTCACCGGCGTGCGCGAGATGTGGGTGCAGCCCGGGTCGATGGACGTGGTCGCAGGCTGGCGCCGGCAGGTGGAGGAAGGCGCGCTGGTGGCGCCGCGCGTGCTCGCGGCCGGCAGCCGCGTGCAGGAGGCCGCGCCGCACGATGCGCGCCGCGCGGTGCGCGAACTCGCGCGTGCCGGTGTCGACTTCGTCAAGGTGTTCTCGCGGATCCCGCCCCAGGGATGGCGCGCGGCGTTGGCGGAGGCCGCGCGGCGCGGGCTGCCGGTGGCCGGCCACGTGCCGGCGCAGGTCCGCCTGCTCGATGCCGCCGAAGCCGGCCAGCGCAGCAACGAGCACCTGACGCAGGTCCACGAGGCCTGCACGTCGATCCAGGACGAGCTGCTGGCCGAGCGCGCCGGCCTGGACCCGGAACGGCTGGGCACGCGGATGCAGGCGCAGGAAACGCGCGTGCTGGCAGCCTTCGATGCTTTGCAGTGCCGGACGCGTGCGCGCCGGCTGGCCGCCACCGGACAGGCGCAGGTGCCCACGCTGGTAATGGCGCGCATGGAGCTTGCGCTGCTGGATCCCGCGCACGCGACCGACCCGCGGCTGAACCTGCTGCGCGAGGACGAACGTGCACGTTGGCAGCGCATCCTGGGCCAGCTCGGCCCGGTCGATGCGGCGCTGGCCCGGCAACGCTGGGAGGTGACGCGGCGGATCGTGGGGATCCTGCACCGCGCGGGCGTCCCGCTGCTGGCCGGCACCGATTCGCCGATGCCGCTGGTATACCCGGGCTATGCATTGCACGAGGAACTGGCGCTGCTGGTCGAATCGGGACTGACCCCGGTGGAGGCGCTGCGCGCGGCCACGATCGGTCCCATGCGCTGGCTGGGACTGGAAGCGGAGGCCGGATCCATCGAGGCCGGCAAGCGCGCCGACCTGGTCGTGCTCGACGCCGACCCGTTGGCCGACATCGCCCACACGCGAGCGATCCATGCGGTCGTGCTGGCAGGCCGGTTGCACGATCGCGGCGCGCTCGATGCGATGCTGCCGATGCAGGCGGCGGACGAGCGCCCGGCGCACTGACCCGGACGCCGGAGCAGCGGCGCCGAGCCCGGCACATGTCCGGACCCGGCTCCGCCGTAGGTCGGCACTACGGTGCCGACGCGGACTGGCGCGAGCGTGGCGTCGGCACGGTAGTGCCGACCTACAGGACCGGCGCGAGCGTGCTTGCGTTCTTGATCCTCGAGCGCACCATCCATGGCGCGCGAACCTCTGAGCTTGTTCAGAGGTTCTCTAGCACGGCGTCGCGGAGACACCCTGCCCGGTCGATCGCGGTTCCGCAGCGGCGGCGGCCACCACGGCGGCCAGCTGTGCGGCGGTGACGGGCTTGCGCAGGAACCGGTCCATGCCCGCCGCACGGGCACGCGCGGGTGCATCGCCGGCCGGGCTGGCGGTGATCGCCACCAGGGCCATCCCGGGCGCACGGGCACTGAGCAGCGGCGCCAGGGCCAGGCCATCGATGCCGGGCAGATCCAGATCCACCAGCGCGACATCGAAAGCCTGCGCCTGGATCAGCGACAGCGCGGCCAGCCCGTGCGGCACCGCCCGGGCGTGGTGCCCACCGTGCTCGAGCAACGCGCACAAGGTCGTGCGCACCTGGGCATCGTCGTCGATCACCAGCACCTGGACGCCGGCCTGCGCGTCCTCCGGCAACGGCACGACGGGCGCCATCGGCGCGGCTGGGGTCGGCGGCAACGGCAGCACGACGGTGACGCGGCTGCCCACGCCCGGGGTGCTCTCCAGGGAGATGGCGCCGCCCATGAGCTGCGCCAGCTCGCGGCAGATCGACAGGCCCAGGCCGCTGCCCTGCGCACGGGTCGCCACCGGCGTGGCATCAGCCTGCACGAACGGCTCGAACAGGTGCCGGCACTGCGCCGGCTCCAGGCCGGGGCCGGTGTCGGTCACCGCCAGGCGCACCCGATCGCCCGTCCCGGCCCGGACCTCGACCCCGACCTCGCCGCGGTCGGTGAACTTCAGCGCGTTGCCGACCAGGTTCAGCAGGATCTGCCTGACGCGTGTCGCATCACCGAGCACGTGGCGTGGCGCCTGCGGATCGATGCACTGGCGCAACTGCAGCCCTGCGCGCTGCGCCAGTGGTGCCTGCAGCTCGACGACTTCGGCGACGAGGCCATGAAGGTCGAACGGTGCCGGCTCCAGGCGCAGCTGGCCGGCCTCGATGCGCGCCAGGTCCAGTGCTTCGTCCACGACCCGGTGCATCAGCCGGCCCGATCGTTCGATCGCCTTCACGTAGCCGCGTTCGCGCGGCGGCAGCGGCGCAGCCAGCAGCAGCTCGCTCATCCCCAGCAGGCCGGTCAGCGGTGTGCGGACCTCGTGGCCCATGGTCGCAAGGAACCGGGTCTTGGCCGCCGAGGCCTGCTCGGCCAGCACCCGGCGCTGCTCGCCCAGCGCCCATGCGTGCGCCCGCGCCAGCCGCCGACGCCACACGGCAACGGCTGCCAGCGCGACGGCCAAGGCGAGCAGCGCATAGGCGGCCACTGCGGTGCCCGTGCGCCACCAGGGCGGCGACACCACGATGTGCCGGCGCAGCGGCCTGGGTGTCCAGCGTCCGTCCGCATCGGCCGCGACGATCTCCAGAAGGTGCCGGCCCGGTGGCAGGCGCGGATACACGCGCTCGCCGCGGGCCCCCACGTCGATCCAGTCCGCATCCACACCGCGGATGCGGAAGCGATACCGGTGGGCGTGCGGGTCGGCGAAGGACAGCAGGCGGGCGGCGATGCGCAGTTCGCTTTCCTGTGGACCGAGCTGCCACAAGGCTTCGCCGTCGAGGCGCCGGCTCTCGCGGGTCCGGCGCACGCTCGCCGATTCGATCACCAGCCTGGAACCCGCCCCTGCCGCGTGCACCTGGGCAGGATCGAACAGCACCACGCCCGCCGAAGTGCCGGCCACGACCCTGCCACTGCGTGTGAGCAGCGCCGGCCGGTTGCTGAACTCGCCATTGGGCAGTCCATCGCGGGGTCCGAATACGCGGACCTCGCCGCTGCCGGGGTTCACGCGCACCAGCCCCCGCATGGTGGTCAGCCAGATCTGGCCCGCCCGGTCCAGCATCAGCGCGCCGGCGGCCGTTGCCGGCACCCCGTCGCCGGTGTCGAAACGGTCGACGACTCGCCAGCGCGCGCCCTCGCGCTGCCAGGCCTCCAGCGCATCCAGGCGCTGCAGCCAGATGCGCTCGGCCGACGCGAAGGCGAATGCGTAGATGCGCCCGCGCGGCAGGCCCGGTGGCGATACGAAGTTCCCACTGCCCGGGTCGCGGTACTGCAGGCCGGCCGCGCCGGCGATCCACATGCGGCCGTCGGGTGCGCGCGCGAGCTGCTCGAGCTCGGTGCTGGCGGGCGCGCCCGGATCGCCCGGCCCCAGCGTCTGCAGCACGCGTCCGCTGCGATCACGGTGCTGCAGGCCGGCGCCGGGTACCGACAGCCACAGGCCGCCATCGCCATCGGCGAGCAGCAGGTCGACCTGCCCGGGCGGCGCCGGATCGGTCGGGTGATCCGCACCCCAGTTGCGCAACGCGCCGTCGCCTTCCAGGTGCATCAGACCGCGCTGGTGCCCGACCCAGGCGCCGCCGGCGCCGTCGTCGAGCACCGACCACAGGATCTGCTCGGGCAGGCGTGCGGCCGCAACCACGCGGACCACGCGGCCGTCGCGCGGGTCGAGCCGGTCGATGCCGCCCGCGCTGCCCACCAGCCAGATGCGGCCGTCGTCGGCTTCGTCGGCGCCGCGCACCGCGTTGGTGCTCGGCGTGGCGGCATCGTCGCGCCGGTGCGGCAGCACGGTGAAGTTGCGCCAGTTGGCCGGCAGCCGCGTCAGGCCGGCGCCCAGGGCCGAAAACCACAACCCGCCTTCGTGGTCCTCGAGCGCATCGAACACCGACGTGCGTGCGACCGCGTGCTCGCGCCAGGGCGAGGCAGCGGCCGGTGTGATGCGACCCCGGTCGACCCGGTCCAGGCCGGTGTTGGTCCCCAGCCACAGGGCGCCATGCCGGTCGCGCAGCAGTGCCTTGACCGAGGTGTCGCTGAGCCTGTGGCGCCACGGCGCCGGAGCGATCAATCCGTCCGCCGCGATGCGGTCCAGGCCGCCATCGGTCCCCACCCACACGGCGCCGTCGCGATCGCGGTACAGCGACAGCACCAGATTGCCGCTGAGGCCGCCGGATGCGTCCGCGACCTGCTCGATCCCGTCCGGTCCCAGCCGGTCCAGGCCGGCGGCGGTTCCGATCCACACCCGGCCGTCCTGTGCTGCAAGCAGCGAGATCACCGTGTCGGCCGCCGGCGGTGCGTCGGCGCGCCGCACACGGCTGGCACGGCCGCTGTCCGGATCCAGCGAATGCACGCCGGTGCCGTAGCCCCCGAACCAGATGACGCCATCGGGCGTGGAGTCGATCGCCCACACATCGATCGTGCCCAGCTCCCCGGCATCGCCGGCAAACCCGGTGTAGCGACCATTGCGTGGGTCCAGGTAACCGATGCCGGCACCTTCGATGCCCAGCCACACGCGGTCGTGCGCGTCCACGTGCAGCGCCTGGACGACATTGCCCGGGACGCCGCGACGGTCGCGCGGATCGTACCGGTACACCTCGAAGCCGACGCCGTCGTAGCGTGCCAGCCCGTCGGCCGTGGCCACCCACAGGTAACCGGCGCTGTCCTGCGCCAGCGCGTAGACGTGGACGCTGGGCAGGCCCTCGCCGGGACCCAGCGTCTGGAACTGCGGAGTTTCCGGCAACGCCTGCACGGCGCCGGCCACCAGGCCCAGCACGACGGCCCAGGCTCTCTTCATGACGATCCCCGAAACAGCGGCCCTCGGCCGCTTCCCCATGCCGCGGCTCCCCGGCCGCGACGCACACGATGCTGGCAAGCCCCTGCCGCCAATGCAAGCCCGGGGCGATGCGGCGGCTGGCGATCGCACCGACAGCTCCCGTTTGGCCGGCGCCGGTGGGCAGCGCCTACAATCGGGACACTGTGCAACGGAGGGCGCACTTGAGGCGAACCAGCCAACCCGCACGCTGGCTGCTGGCCACTGTGGTGCTGATCGTGGCCGTGGCGCTGGTGTGGATCCTGTTCACCGCGGCCGATGCGGCGCTCGCGTTCTGGCAGCGCACCGAGGCGTTGCCGGCCGTACTGCGCTGGGGCCTGATCGCGGGGATCGCCGCAGTGGGCCTCGGCGGTGCCTGGCTGGCGCTACGCATCGCGCTGCCCGGCAAGCTGCGCGCCCCGAAGGCGGCACCGCTGGACCGCGATGCGCTGGAACGGCGCAGCGATGCCATCGGTCCGGCGGCCGGGCGCGCCCGCGCCGAACTCGAAGAACTGGACCGCCGCCGCGCCGCCGGAGAGCTTTATGTGGCGCTGTTCGGCGAAATTTCCACCGGCAAGAGCAGTCTGATCCGCGCGCTGCTGCCCGGTACCGCCGCACAGGTGGGCGTGGCCGGCGGCACCACGCGGGCGGTCGCCCATTACCGCGGCGAATTCGAACGGAGGCCGCTGGTGCTGGCCGACGTGCCCGGCAGCAACGAATCCGGCGGCCAGGCGCTCTCGCGCGAGGCGCGCGCCGAAGCCGGCCGCGCGCATGCGCTGGTGTTCGTCGCCGACGGCGAGCCGACCCGTTCCCAGGACGCCGAACTGCGCGCGATCTCGGCCTTCGGCAAGCCGTTGGCGCTGGCGCTGAACAAGATCGATCGTTACAGCCAGGACGAGCTGGACGAACTGCTGGCCGCGCTGCGCGCGCGCTACGGGCAGGCCGGTGCGACCGTCCTGCCGGTGCGGGCCGGCGGCACGACCCAGGTGCGCGTGCGCGGGGGCGATGGCGACGAAGGCATCCTGGCGCGCACCATGCACACCGAAGTGACGCCGCTGCGCGAGTGGCTGTCGCGACTGGCGCGCGGCGGCGCCGCGGAACTGGAGCCCGCGCGCGAGTCTGCAGTGCTGGCCGCGGTCGAGGGCGAACTCGCGCACGCCGAGCGCGCACTGGCCGGACAGCGCAGCGAACAGGCCGTGCGCCGCTACACGCGGCGCGCCATCCTCGGCGCACTGGCGGCGATCGCGCCGGGCACCGATCTGGTGATCCAGGGCGCGCTGGCGGCCGCTCTGACCCGCGAGCTCGCGGCGATCCACGGACTGAAGGTGCGCGACGTCGACATCGACGCCTTCCTCGCGCGCGCCGGCGGCACCGTGCGCACGACCACCTCGGTCACGCTGGCGATCGCTGGCAACGCGCTCAAGGCCTTCCCGGGCCTGGGCACGCTCGGCGGAGGGCTGGTCCATGCGGTCGCCTACGGGCTGATCTTCGACAGCCTCGGCCGCGCGCTGGCCTCCACTTTTGCCGAAACCGGCGCGCTGGACCGCGAGGCGACGCTGGAGGCCTTTCGCGACCGGATGGCCGGACCCGCCGACGAGCGCCTGCGCGAGATCGCGCGGCTGGCCTGGGATGCCTGGCGCAAACGCAGCCAGGCGCCGGACAATGAGCCGGCGGCACGCTGACACGACCGGAGCGCTGCGATGTCACTGACCCATTCGCCAACGAGCTGGGGCTCGGTCACGATCGCCCTGCACTGGCTGATCGTGGTGCTGGTGCTGGTCATGGCGCTGGTGGGCCTGACCATGGACGAAATGCCCAACTCTCCGACCAAGGTGCGGGTGTACGCGCTGCACAAGTCCACCGGGCTGACCATCCTCGCCCTGATGCTGCTGCGGCTGGGCTGGCGCCTGTACGCCGGGCGGCCCGAGCACGTGCCGACCATGCCCACCTGGCAAGTGCGTGCGGCCGAGGCCACCCACTGGCTGCTGTACGCGCTGCTGCTCGCGATGCCGATTTCCGGTTGGATCTACCACTCGGCAAGCAACTTCCCGCTGCGCTGGTACGGGCTGTTCCGGGTACCGGACCTGACCGGGCCCGATCCGCAGGTCAAGGCGCTGGCCCACGACGCCCACGAATGGATCTTCATCGCCATCTGCATCGTGGTTCTGGCGCATGCCGGCGCCGCACTGTGGCACCACTTCCGGGCCGGCGACGCCACTCTGGTACGCATGCTGCCGCGCTTCGCACGGCCGCCGGAGCCGCGCGCATGAGCATCGTACCGTGGCTGCTGGCGCTGGCCGCTGTACCGGCATACGGGCATTCGTGGGAGGCCACGGAGGCGTCCGAGCTGCGCTTCGCCGGCGTCGGCGACGGTGAGCGCTTCGAGGGCCGGTTCGCCGAGTTCTCCGCGCGCATCGACTTCGATCCGGGCGATCCGGCCGCGTGCCGGTTCGAGGTGGAGGTGCAGCTGCGCTCCGCCGACACGCGCAATGCCGAGCGCGACGAAGCCCTGATGGGCGAGGAATTTTTCGCCGCCCAGGCGCACCCGCTCGCGCGCTGGCAGGCACAGCGCTGCCGGTGCGCAGGACAGGACGGTTTCGTCGCCGAGGGCACGCTCCAGCTCAAGGGGCACAGCGCGCCGGTCGAGCTGAGGTTCCAGTGGACCGACGCGCAGGGCCGGCCCACGCTCGAGGGCCGCGCCCGGCTCGACCGCATGGAGTTCGCCGTCGGCACCGGCGACTGGAACGACCCGGACCTGATCGCGCACGAGGTCGAGGTGCGCACGCGGCTGACCCTGCGCCCGGCGGAATCGCGCGAGCCGTGAGTGTGCTCGATCGACTGCGCGCACTGCTGCGCCGGGACCAGCGCACCGCCGCCGAACCCGGCGCCGCAGGCGGCGACCGCCACCTGGCGCGCGCCGCGACCAGCCTGCGCGGCCTGCTGGAGGACCCGTCGATCCCGCCCGAGGTGCGAGAGTCGCTGGCGGCCGATTACGCGCAGATCCGCGGCATGCTCGAGAAGATCGAACACGGCGACCTGCACATCGCCGTGTTCGGCCGGGTCAGCGTCGGCAAGTCGGCCCTGCTGAACGCGCTGCTGGGCAAGCAGGCGTTCGAGGTCGGCGTGCTGCACGGCACCACGCGCCACAGCGAGCTGCGGCGCTGGCAGGTGGTGGCCGACACCGGCGTGCACCTGATCGACACCCCCGGCATCGACGAGCTCTCCGGCGAGCAGCGCGAGAAGCTCGCCTTCGAGGTCGCCGACCGCGCCGACCTGATCCTGTTCGTGGTCGATGCCGACATGACCGAGACCGAGGTCGCGGCGCTGGGAACCATTGCCGCGACCCAGCGTCCGATCCTGCTGGTGCTGAACAAGGCCGACCGCTACACGGACGAGGAACGCACCGAGCTGCTCGCGCGCCTGGCCGCGCACGCGCACGGCGTGATCCGCCCGGACAACATCGTCGCGGCGATGGCGCGGCCGGCGCCCGAGCGCGTGGTGACGATCGGGCACGACGGCAGCGAGCGCGAATCCGAGCGCGTGCGCGACCCCGATGTCGACGCCCTGCGCCGCCGCATCTACGCGATCTGCGAGGCCGAGGGCAAGACGCTGGCGGCCCTCAACGCGGCCCTGTTCGCCGGCCGCCTGGCCGACGCCGTCGGCGAGCGCCTGACCTCGCTGCGTCGAGACCTGGCCGAACGCATCACCCGCACCTACTGCCTGGCCAAGGGCGTGGCGGTCGCGCTCAATCCGGTCCCGGTCGCCGACCTGCTGGCCGCGGCGGCACTGGACGTGGCGCTGGTGGTGCACCTGTCGCGCGTGTACGGACTGCCGATGTCGCGCGCCGAGGCCGGCAAGCTGCTGGCGACGATTGTGGCGCAGCTCGCTGCGCTGATGGGCGCGATCTGGGGCGTGCACCTGGTGGCCTCGGCGCTCAAGGCCGGCAGCGCGGGACTGTCGACGCTGGTCACCGCCGGCGCGCAGGGGGCGCTGGCCTGGTACGCAACCTACCTGGTCGGCCGCGCCGCCGAGCGCTACCTGGCCGGCGGCAAGAGCTGGGGCGAGGCCGGACCCAAGCGCGTGGTGCGCGAGATCGTCGACTCGCTGGACCGCGAATCGATCCTGCGCGAGGCGCGTTCGGAAATCCTCGCCCGGCTGCGCCGCGACGCCGCCTGAGCCGGCCCCCGATCACCCCGCGCACGCTCAGACGCGCGCTTCACCGTTCGTACTGAGGGTAACGAAGCGGAGTCGAAGCCAGCCCTGAGCTTGTTGAATGGGACGCCGTCCGAGCGGCAGATTCCACTTCGTAGGGGGGGCCGCGCGTCACCGCGCCGGGATCGCGCTCCGGCGCTGGTGCTCGCGCCCTCCGCGCTGCGCGCTCCGGGTCCGCGGCGGGCGGACGGGGTTTTCGACGCGACATCCTGTCGCGGCGAAAACGCGCGCACATCCCTGTGCGCGCCCCCTGCGGGGCCTGATCGTCCGCCCGCCGCCGCTGCGCAGGCGCTCTGCGCGCGATCCCGGCGCGGCGACACGCGGCTCGGTTGCGTGACGGCTACCGGATCCTGCTCCCGTGGGATGCGGCTTCCGCCGCACCTACTGGGAAGGCGGATGTTCGCTGGGATTCGCTGCGCCCGGTCGCGGCCATGGGCCGCTCCCACATCGCTTCGATGTGCCCCGCCGTGACGGCGACCCGCTGTAGGAGCGGGCGTTGCCCGCGAATGGCGGAGCGCACCAGGGCGCCGGACCCCGATCGCGGGCTACGCCCGCTCCTACGAAACTCCGGCGAAGCGGCGTGGGAGCGGGCCCATGGCCACGATCGACGAAGCGGCAAGACCACAACCTGCCTCGACGCGAGTGCCGCGGTCCGGGATCGCTTGCCGGGGGCATACGCGCCATGGATGGCGCGTCTGAGCCTCCATGGACGGATTCACGGCGTCCCCCGGCAAGCGATACCGGATCGCGGCACGGCCTCACGAAGCGAGGACTGCACGTGTTGCGGCACGTGCTACGGCAACAATCCCGTCCCGGCTTGCGCTACTGCTGCTGTCCTGGGGAAGCCGTCGCGGCCAGCAATCGGTGGACGGCGCCCACGTCGAACGGCCAGTCCAGTTCGGTGCCGCTGCGTTCCTCCCGCAATACCGGGACGCGGATGCCGTAGCGCTCCGCCAGCACCGGGTCGTCCTCGATGAACACCGAATCGAACTCCGGCGCCCGCGCGACGGCCAGCACCTCCAGCGCCAGGTCGCACAGGTGGCAGTCGTCCTTCTGGTACAGCGTCAGTTGCGCTCCCATGCGTAGAATCGGCGGCCCGGACCCGCGTATTGTGCCTCCATGGCCGTCAGCATCTTCGACCTGTTCAAGATCGGCATTGGCCCGTCCTCCTCGCACACGGTCGGGCCGATGCGCGCCGGCGTACGCTTCGCCTCGCGCTGGCTCGAGGAAACCGGCTACCTGGACCGGACCGCACGCGTGCGCGTGGACCTGTACGGCTCGCTGGCACTGACCGGACGCGGCCATGGAACCGACAAGGCCGTGCTGCTGGGACTGGAGGGCGAATGGCCCGACCGTATCGATCCGGACACGATCCCCGCCACGCTCGAGCGTATCCGCTCGCAGGGCAGGCTGCGCCTGCTGGGCAGGCACGAGATCGGATTCGACGAAAAGCAGGACCTGGTCTGGAACAAACGCCAGAAACTGCCGCACCATCCCAACGGCATGCGCTTCGCCGCCTTCGATGCCCAGGGCAGGGAACTGGCCTCGCGCGAGTACTACTCGGTCGGCGGGGGCTTCGTCGTCAACCAGGACGAGGCTTCCGAAGACCGCATCGTCGCCGACACCACCGAGCTGGCGCACCCGTTCCACAGCGGCGCCGACCTGCTGGCGCTGTGCCGGGACACCGGCCTGTCGATCGCGCAGCTGATGTTCGAGAACGAGCAGGCCTGGCGCAGCCCCGAGGAGGTCCGCGACGGGCTGCGGCAGCTGTGGGCGGCCATGCGCGACTGCGTGGCGCGGGGCATCCGCTCCGAGGGCACCCTGCCCGGCGGACTGCACGTGCCGCGGCGCGCACCGGCGATGGCTGCCGACCTGGAGCGGCGTCCGGCGGCGGCCGGCGAGGACCCGCTGACGATCCTGGACTGGGTCAACCTGTACGCACTGGCGGTGAACGAGGAGAACGCCGCCGGCGGCCGCGTCGTCACTGCGCCCACCAACGGCGCGGCAGGCATCATCCCGGCGGTGGGTCACTACTACCAGCGCTTCTGCCCGGACGCCGACGAGCAGGGCCTGTTCGACTACCTGCTCACCGCCGGCGCGATCGGCATCCTGTACAAGGAAAACGCCTCGATTTCCGGCGCCGAGGTCGGCTGCCAGGGCGAGGTCGGGGTGGCCTGCTCGATGGCCGCCGGCGGGCTCACCGCCGCCAGGGGCGGCACCCCCGAGCAGGTGGAGAACGCCGCCGAGATCGGCATGGAGCACAACCTGGGCCTGACCTGCGACCCGATCGGCGGGCTGGTCCAGATCCCCTGCATCGAGCGCAACGCCATGGGCGCGGTCAAGGCGATCAACGCCTCGCGCATGGCCCTGCGCGGCAGCGGCAAGCACTTCGTGAGCCTGGACAAGGTCATCCGCACCATGCGCGAGACCGGCCGCGACATGGCCGACAAGTACAAGGAGACCAGTCGGGGCGGGTTGGCCGTGAACGTCATCGAGTGCTGATGCGCCCGTCCGCGGCCATGGACGGGCCGCAAACGCCGCGCCGTGATGTTCCTGGGCAGCCGGTCGCCGCCAACGGCAGCGCCGGCGCCGGCAGCCCGGACGCCGTCCCCGGATCGCCGAGCCGCTCGCATGGCCACGCACTGGACGGGTTCTATCGCCGCGGTTGATCCGCTACCCTCCGCCTACCTCGGGGGAGGACCCGCGCATGAGCGCAGCACCGACGATGGGCGGCCACAGCCTGACCTGGAAGATCGTCGCCGGACTGGTGGCCGGCCTGGTCGTGGGCGTGATCGCCAATCTCACCCTGGACCCGGAGGGCACCACCTACGGCTTCCTGATCGACGGCCTGCTGCGCGCGGTGGGCGAGATCTTCGTACGCAGCCTGCAGATGCTGGTCGTGCCGCTGGTGTTCGTGTCGCTGGTGTGCGGCACCAGCGCGCTGAAGGAGCCGGCGCGACTGGGGCGGCTCGGCGCCAAGTCGCTGCTGATGTACCTGGGCACCACCGCGCTCGCGGTGACCTTCGCGCTGTTCCTGGCGGTGCTGGTGCAGCCCGGTTCCGGCGTGCAGCTCGAGGGCGCGGAGTTCACGCCGGCGCAGGCACCGCCGATGCTCGATGTGCTGATCGACATGGTCCCGAGGAATCCGTTCGAGGCCATGGCCTCCGGCAACATGCTGCAGATCATCGTTTTCTCGATCCTGTTCGGGCTGGCGATCACGCTGGTGGGCGGCAGCGCCGGCGAGCGCGTGCGCTCGCTGTTCGAGTCCTTCAACTCGGTGATCATGCAGCTGGTCGCGATCCTGATGGCGGTGGCGCCCTACGGCGTGTTCGCGCTGATCGCGCGCGTGGCCGCCTCGCTGGGCGCCGAGGTGTTCCAGAACCTGCTGCTGTACTTTTTCCTGGTGCTGGGGGCACTGCTGTTCCACCTGTTGGTGACCTACCCCATCCTGCTGACCCTGCTGGCCCGGCTCAACCCGCTCACGTTCCTGCGCAAGATGCGCCCGGCGATGCTGTTCGCCTTCTCCACGGCCAGCAGCAACGCCACTTTGCCGGTGACGCTGCGGACCGTCGAATACCGGCTGGGCGTGCGCAACTCGGTGGCATCGTTCACGATCCCGCTGGGCGCCACCATCAACATGGACGGCACCGCGATCATGCAGGGCGTGGCCACGGTGTTCATCGCCAATGCCTATGGCGTGGACCTGACGCTGGCGCAGCTCATGACCGTGGTGCTGATGGCGACGATGGCGTCGATCGGCACCGCCGGAGTTCCGGGTGTGGGCCTGATCCTGCTCGCCGGCGTGCTGCAGCAGGTCGGCCTGCCCGTGGAGGCGATCGGGCTGGTGCTCGGCGTCGACCGGCTGCTCGACATGACCCGCACGGCGGTCAACATCACCGGCGATGCCATGGTCGCCTGCGTGGTGGCGCGCAGCGAGAACGAGTTCGACCAGGAGGTGTTCGACGACCCGGCCGCCGGCGAGGCGGCCGAACGCAAGGCCGACGACCTGATCCCCGGATGATCGCGGCGCACCCGGTCACTGCCGCGCTGGCGCTGGCGGCCCTGCTGCCCGCGTGCGCCCCGGCTCCGCGCGTCGCCGGCCCCGGACCGATCCCGGTGATCGCCGAGCGCTTCGTGACCGCCGCCACGCCTGCCGACGAGATCGACTCGGTCGCGGCCTGGCGCGGCCCGGACGGTGCGATCGTGCTGCTTGCCACGGCCAAGTCCGGCAACCGCATCGTCCTGTACGACGCCGCCACCGGGGCGTCGGCCGGGGCGTTCGGCGGCAGCGGCACCGAGCCGGGCCGCTTCCTGCGGCCCAACGGCGTGTTCGTGGCCGACGACCACGTCTTCGTCGTGGACCGCGACAATCGCCGTGTGCAGGTGTTCCGCGCGCCGGAATTCGAAGTGGTCGGAACCTTCGGCCAGGATGTGCTGCGCTTTCCGTACGGCCTGCACGTGCGGCGCCTGGGCGAGGGCGCCTATGAGGTGCTCGTCACCGACAGTTTCCGGAACCCCGACGGCAGCATGCCCGACCCGCCGGAGCTGGCCGGGCGCATCAAGCGCTTCCGCGTGGACCTGGCCGGCGACGGCCTCAGCGCGGCCCTGACCCAGAGTTTCGGCGCCACGTCCGGCTCCGGCGCACTGTGGACGGTCGAGTCGATCTACGCCGACCCGGAAAACGACCGCATCCTGATTGCCGAGGAGGAGCTGTCCGCGGGCAGCGGCCTGCGTGTGTATGCCATGTCCGGACACTTCGTCGGCCCCAGCCTGGACGCAGGGGTCTATGCCTACCAGGCCGAGGGCATCGCCCTGGTCGACTGCGGCGGTGGCCAGGGCTATTGGGTCGCCTCGGACCAGCACGACGAGGACCAGCGCTTCCACGTGTTCGACCGGCGCGACCTGCGCCTGCTGGGCAGCTTCGCCGGCGCCGTCGCGCGCGATACCGACGGGGTCTGGTACGAAGCGGCGGTACCGGGATTCGAGCACGGCGCCCTGTACGCCCAGCACGACGACCGTGCCGTGGTCGCCTTCGACTGGGGCGAGGTCGCCGCGGCCCTGGGACTGGCGCCCGGCTGCGGACGCTGACGCCGGCCGCACGCGATCGCAGTACACTGGGATCCAGCGCCGGGCGCCCGTTCCGGGTGCCCGCCGCGGGCACGGATGCCCGAATCAGGCCGGGCCGGCCGCGGGCTCGACGCGCGAGCCTGCGAGGACGCAGCGGCCGCCCTGCACAGCGGAGGAGCCGCCATGACCATGCGTCGCCTCGAGGAGTACCTCGAACAGCAGAACGTGCCGTTTCGCACGATTCCCCATGCCACCGCCTATACCGCGCAGGAGACCGCGGCCCTGGCGCACATTCCCGGACACGAGGTCGCAAAGACCGTCATGGTCAAGATCGACGGCGAGCTGGCGATGGCCGTGGTACCGGCCAATCGCGCCGTCGACCTGGACCGCCTGCGCGAGGTCACCGGCGCCGAACAGGTCGAACTGGCCGGCGAGCGCGAGTTCAAGGACCGTTTTCCGGACTGCGAGCCCGGCGCCATGCCACCGTTCGGCAACCTGTTCGGCATGGACGTGATCGCCTCGGAGGATCTGGCCGAGGACGAGGAGATCGCCTTCAACGCCGGCAACCATCGCGAACTGATGCAGATGTCCTATCGCGACTTCGAGCGCCTGGTGAATCCGCACGTAGCCTGGATCACCCGCCATTGATGGCGCACGAAGTCCGCTCGCCGCCGCAGCCCGAGGGCGCGCGGCGGCCTGCCTGCGCCCGCGGTGCGGGCATGGGTATCGTGCAGCGCCTCGGGGCAGTGCTGGTCATGGCTGCCCTGGTCGTGTCCGCGCCTGCAGTGACGGCCAAGAAGATCTACAGGTACGTCGACGCGGACGGGGTCACCCACTACACCGACCGCGCACCGGCCGATGCCCGGGACCTGGAGGTCACCACGCTGGCCGTGCGCGCCGAGCAGCAGCAGCTCGCGCACCTGAGAGTGGACGGCGCCGGCGCGCTGCGCCGCGCGGTGGCCCACAATGACCTGGCCGGCCCGCTGCAGGTCGAACTGCGCTTCAGCGAGGCCGTCAACATCGCCAGCGAGCCGCCGCTGCCGCACCGGGCGGTACTGCCGCCCATGCGCGAGACGGTGGTCGCCGAGCTGGTGCCGATCGAACCGGCCCGCGGCGCCCGCTTTTCGCTGGAGCTGCGGGCAGTGCCGGGAGATCCGGATGCCGCTCCCGAGGACGTGGTCTACATGTTGCCGGTGGATTCGCGCTCGGGCTGGCGCATCGACCAGGGCCCGGGCGGCGCCTTCAGCCACGGCGATGCGCAGTCGCGTCATGCGGTCGACATCAGCGTGCCCGAAGGCACGATCGTGCGCGCCTCGCGCGGCGGCACGGTGATGCAGGTCGAAGATGATTTCGAAGGCGCCGGGCTCGACATCGAGCGCTATGGCAGCCGCGCCAACCATGTGCGTGTGCTGCACAGTGACGGCACCATGGCCGTGTACGCCCACCTGCGCCCCGAGAGCGTGCCGGTGGCGCCGGGCCGGCGCGTGTCGGTCGGCGAGAAGCT
Source organism: Lysobacteraceae bacterium (assembly GCA_035686365.1). GTDB lineage: Bacteria > Pseudomonadota > Gammaproteobacteria > Xanthomonadales > Xanthomonadaceae > DASRZM01. Next base: position 21,718 of record DASRZM010000003.1, read on the forward strand.
CGGCGAATCGGGCAACACCGGTTTCTCCACCGGGCCGCACCTGCATTTCGTGATCCAGGTCAATCGCGGCATGGAACTGGTGTCGATCCCGTTCCGGCTGTCCGGACCCGAGGGCCCGATCGCGCTGCCCGAAGGCTGAACGCGGGCCGTGGCGCCGGCCGCGGGCGATTCCCCCGGCCGCGTCCACGCCCTACAATGCGCCGCTTCCCCGCAGCCACCGATTGCGGCGCCCGCGCGCCGCCCGATGCACGCATGTCCAGCAACCCCCAGCAACTGCGAGAGGCGGCCCGACGGCGCACCTTCGCGATCATCTCCCACCCGGACGCCGGCAAGACCACGCTGACCGAGAAGCTGCTGCTGTTCGGCGGCGCGATCCAGATGGCCGGTTCGGTCAAGAGCCGCAAGGCCGCACGCCACGCGACCTCGGACTGGATGGCGCTGGAAAAGGAACGCGGCATCTCGGTCACCAGTTCGGTGATGCAGTTTCCGTATGCCGGTCGCGTGATCAACCTGCTCGATACCCCGGGCCACGCCGACTTCTCCGAGGACACCTACCGCGTGCTCACGGCGGTGGATTCGGCCCTGATGGTGATCGACTGCGCCAAGGGAGTGGAGGAGCGCACGATCAAGCTGATGGAGGTGTGCCGCATGCGCGACACGCCGATCATGGCCTTCATCAACAAGCTCGACCGAGAGGGCCGCGCTCCGATCGACCTGCTCGACGAGGTCGAGCGCGTGCTGCAGATCCAGTGCGCCCCGGTGACCTGGCCGATCGGCATGGGCAAGCGCCTGAAGGGCGTCTACCACCTGCTGCTGGACGAGGTGCACCTGTACGAGCCGGGCCGCAACTTCACGCGCCAGGACTCCACCATCCTGAAGGGACTCCACGACCCGGAGCTGGAGCGCCGCCTGGGCGCCGACGCGCTGGCCGAGCTGCGCGAGGAACTGGAACTGGTGCAGGGTGCCTCGCATCCGTTCGACATCGATGCCTACCTGGACGGCCGGCAGACGCCGGTGTTCTTCGGCTCGGCGATCAACAACTTCGGCGTGCAGCTGCTGCTGGATTTCTTCGTCGAACACGCGCCCCCACCGCGCCCGCGGGAGTCCACCACCCGCATGGTCGCGCCGGACGAGGCGCCGCTGACCGGCTTCGTGTTCAAGATCCAGGCGAACATGGATCCGCAGCACCGCGACCGTGTCGCCTTCATGCGGATCTGCTCGGGCAGCTATGCCTCGGGCATGAAGGCCTACCACGTGCGCGCCGGCAAGGAGGTCAAGCTGGCCAATGCACTGACGTTCATGGCGCACGAGCGCGAAATCGTCGATCGCGCCTGGCCGGGCGACGTGATCGGGATCCACAATCACGGCACGGTCTCGATCGGCGATACCTACTCCGGGGGCGAGGCGCTGTCGTTCACCGGGATTCCGAACTTCGCACCGGAGCTGTTCCGGCGCGCGCGCCTGCGCGATCCACTCCGTCTGAAGCAGCTGCACAAAGGCCTGGCGCAGCTGTCGGAGGAAGGCGCCACCCAGTTCTTCCGGCCGCTGATGTCCAACGACCTGATCCTGGGCGCGGTCGGGGTGCTGCAGTTCGACGTCGTGGCCTACCGGCTGCGCGACGAGTACGGCGTGGATGCCGCCTTCGAACAGGTCAACATCGTCACCGCACGCTGGATCCGCGGCGGCGATGCCGAGATGCTCGAGGAGTTCCGCGAGAAGAACGCGATGAACCTGGCGATCGATGCCGCAGGCGAGCTCGTCTACCTGGCACCGACCCGCGTCAACCTGCAGCTGACCCGGGAGCGCTGGCCGCAGCTGCACTTCGCCGCCACCCGGGAACACGCCAGCGCGGTCGAAGTCGCCTGACCGGCGCGCCGGCTCTTGCGGTCAGCTGTCGAATCCGGCGTTGAAGATCGCACGCTCCTCGTCCTGCGCCGGATCGGGCTGGCCGTCCTCGAAGCTGCCCGCGAACAGCGGCTGCGCAGCGGCATCGGGCGGCGCGTCACCGGCAAGATGGCCCGGGTCGGGCGCCTGGCCCCACTGGGGGCCCAGTGCCGCCACCACCGCGAACAGCGCCAGCGACGCGGCCAGCGCGTAGTGCCACACGGGCCGGGACCGGGTGCGCGAACCCGCCGCTGTGGCCTGCCGCCGCAACGACTGCGCCAGCACCTGGGCATCGCCGCGGCTGTCGCGCGCCACGCGATAGGCGGCGGCGGCACCGGGCGTGCGTGCCAGCGCCAGCAGTCCGGCGTCGTCCGAACGCGCACCGGCGGCCAGCGCGGCCATGTGGTCGGCGTCGGGCGCCTTCCGCTGCAGGCCGCGGTACAGCGATCTGAGTTCGCGCTCATCCATCGGCATGGTCCATTCCGTATGCGCTCATGCGGCTGCGCAGGTCGTTCATTCCCCGCTCGATCAGCTTGCGCGCCGCATCGAACGTCAGTCCCATCAGGTCGGCGACCTCCTGTGGGGCAAAGCCCTGCAGGCTCAACTCCACCGCCACCCGCCGGCGCCCAGCCAGCCCGCGCAGGCCCGATTCCAGGCAACGCAGCCGCTGGTCGATGCCGGCACGCTGCTCCGGTCCGGCGATCGGGTCCTCGTAGATGGCCGGCCGTTCGTCCTCCTCCGGCAGCGGCGTGGTCTCCCGGACCTTCGCCCGACGCACGCCGTCCACGACCACCGACACCACGGTCCTCTGGATATAAGACGCAGGCAGTACCGGATCCTGGTCACCCGATTCGGGGCCCGGTGGCTGGCCCGGCCGCGGCCGCGAAAGGGCCTTCCACAGCCGGATCCTGACCTCCTGCTCGATGTCGTCCGGATCCAGGCCCTGGTCGGCGCCGCAGTGCTGCTCCACCAGTGACCGGATGCGGGCGCCGAATCGGGCCAGCAGCCGGTCGATCGGCAGCGGCGCGCGGCGCTGGTCCAGCGTGACGATGCCGGCTTCCGGCGGCGAGGGCTCGCCTGCGGCCGCCTTGGCGTCGCCGGCGGCCATGCCCTCAGCCCGCGATGTAGTGCTGCAGCTGCTCGATCTCCTGCTGCTGGTCCTCGATCACCGCCCGCACCAGGTCGCCGATGGAAACCACGCCGACCACCGAGCCGCCCTCGGCCACCGGCAGGTGGCGGATGCGGCGCTCGGTCACCAGCCGCATGCAGTGATTGACCGAGTCGCCCGGGGCCACCGTGATCACCGGCGTGGACATGACTTCGTGGACCTTTGTTTCCTTGGACGAGCGGCCCATCAGGATCACCTTGCGGGCATAGTCGCGCTCCGAGACGATGCCCGACAGCCGTGCGCCCTCCATCACCAGCACCGCGCCGATGTGCTGCTCGGCCATCAGCCGGACCGCCTCGATCACCGGCTTGTCCGGGGCGATGGCGATGATCCGGTGGCTCTTCTCGTCCAGCAGTTGCCGTACCGTGCGCATAGGCTCTCCTGTATCCGACTTCGGTAGCGTTCGCCGCGACCCCCCGGCAGGCCTAGCCGGGTGCGCCCGGCCCCGTGGACCGCATCGGCGCCAGCGATGATACCGCCGACGGCGTCGCCGTGCGGTCGCCGGATGCGGGACACCACTCCTCCACCAGGTACAGCGGGCGCTGCTTGGATTCCATGTACAGGCGGCCCAGGTACTCGCCGATCACGCCCAGGGCGATCAGCTGCACGCCGCCCAGGAACAGGACCGCGGCCATCAGCGAGGGGTAACCGGCCACCGGCTCGCCCCACAACAGCGTCTTGGCGACGATCCACACCCCGAATCCGAAGGCCACCAGCGCGGTGAGCAGCCCGACGTAGGTCGCCATCCGCAGCGGGACGGTGGAGAAGCCGGTGATCCCCTCGATCGCGAAATTCCAGAGCTTCCAGTAGTTGAAGCGGCTGCGACCGGCGTGGCGCGGCTCGCGTTCGTAGTCGATCGCGCACTGCCGGAAGCCGACCCAGGAGAACAGCCCCTTCATGAATCGCTGGCGCTCGCGCACGCCGGCCAGCGCGTCGAGCGCGCGCCGGGAGAGCAGGCGGAAGTCACCGGTATCGCGCGGGATCGGCGTGGGCGAGAGCCAGCCGATCAGGCGATAGAACGCTGCCGCGGTGGCGCGCTTGAGCCAGCTCTCGCCTGCGCGGCGGATCCGCCGGCCATAGACGACGTCGTGGCCATCGCGCCAGCGCTCGACGAAAAGGGGGATCAGCTCCGGCGGATCCTGCAGGTCGGCATCGATGACCACTGCCGCACCGGTGCGCACGTGGTCGAGCCCGGCCGTCAGCGCCAGCTCCTTGCCGAAGTTGCGCGCCAGCTTCAGGGTTTCCACGCGAGGATCGGCCTGCGCCAGATCGCGCATCACGGCCCAGGTCTGGTCGCTGCTTCCATCGTCGACCAGCACGATGCGCGATTCCACGTCCAGCGCCTCGAGTACGGGCACCAGGCGCGCGTGCAGTGCCCGCAGCCCCTCACCCTCGTTGTAGGCGGGGACGACGACGCTCAGGCAGGATTCGGACGACTTGGACACGGGTGCGGGCGGCAGGGTCGGCGAGCCTGTCGCCGATGGTAGCGCGGCGCGTGCTCAATCCGGCAACGGCAGGTAGCCGGGACCGCCCAGCTGGCGCATCTGGCCCAGGATCCAGGCCTGGCGCGAACGCACGTAGGACGAGGGCTGCGAGGCCGACAGCCGTCCGGGATTGGGGAGCACTGCAGCCAGCAGCGCCGCCTCCGGCGCAGTCAGTGCCGCCGCGGGTTTGCCGAAGAAGTGGCCGGCCGCGGCCTCGGCGCCGTAGATGCCGTCGCCGAACTCGGCCACGTTCAGGTACACCTCCAGGATCCGGTGCTTGGGCCACAACAGCTCCAGCAGCATCGTGTACCAGGCCTCCAGACCCTTGCGCAGCCAGCTGCGACCGTTCCACAGGAACAGGTTCCTGGCGACCTGCTGGCTGATCGTGCTGGCCCCCCGGAGACGCTCGCCGCGGCCGTGTTCGTCGAGCGCGCTGCGGATGGCATCGACATCGAAGCCGCGGTGCTGCGGAAATCGCTGGTCTTCGGCGGCCACCACCGCCAGCGGCAGCTGCACCGAGATGCGCGTGAGCGGTTGCCAACGGTGGCGCAGCTCGAACCCGGACTGCTGCTGCTGCAGGGCTTCGATCCGCCGCTGCAGCATGAAGGCGCTGGTGGGCGGATCGATCCAGCGCAGCGCTGCCACCTGCAGCGCGCTCGCCAGCACGGCCAGTGCCGGCAGCCACAGCAGCCAACGCAGCGGACGCCGCCGACGCCGAGCGTGCCGCACCATCAGCCGCGCGCGCCGGCCTCGGCGCGAGCCGGCGCATCGAGCGCGCGCACGCCGGCCAGGGCCTGAGCGCTCTGCGGCAGCGCCAGCAGGTAGCCCTGACCGTAGCGGCATCCCATCTCCACCAGCATCTGCCGCTGCTCGATCGTTTCGATGCCTTCGCCGATCACCTCCAGCCCCAGCGTCTCGCCCAGCGTGCAGATCGCCCGCAGGATCGCCGCGGCGCTGCCCTGCGTGGATTCGCTGAGCGCGGCCACGAAGGAGCGGTCGATCTTGATCCGGTGCAGCGGAAACTGGTGCAGGTAACTGAGCGAGGAATAGCCGGTACCGAAATCGTCGAGTGCGAGCCGCACGCCCATCGAGTCCAGCCGCTGCATGATCGCGCGCACTTCGGCGGGCTCCTCCAGCAAAGTGCGCTCGGTGACCTCCAGCTGCAGCCGCTCGGGCGCGATCGCGTACCGGGCCAGCAGGTTCTCCAGTTCGAACACGAACTGGGGCGACCGGAAATGCCGGGCACCGACGTTGATGCTGATGAACGCCTGCGGATCCAGCCAGGCCGCGGCCTGTTCCAGCGCCTGTTCGTACACCTGCCAGTCGATCGCCTCGGCCAGGCCGGTGTCCTCGGCAAGGGTCAGGAACTCGGCCGGGGCGACCATGGTCCCGTCCCCGCGACGCCAGCGCAGCAGGACCTCGAAGCCGGACACCGCATCGGTGGTCAGGTCCATGATCGGCTGGAAGCAGGGCTCGAACTCGCCGCGCGCCAGCGCGCGGCGCAGATTGTTCTCCAACTCCAGCTGTTGCAGCGCCTGCTGCCGCAGTGCCTCGTCGAACAGCTCGTAGCGGCGGCGCCCGTTGGCCTTGGCGCGGTACATCGCCACGTCGGCGTCGCGCAGCAGCTCCTCGGGCGTCCGGTAGTGCGGCTGCGCCAGCGCGATGCCGATGCTGGTGGAGCTGTACAGCTCCTTGCCCATGACGCGCAGCGCGGCATCGAGCTGGGTGATGATGCGCTGGGCCAGGGCGGTGGCGTCGTCCTCGCTCGTGATCCGGTCCAGCAGCACGGCGAACTCGTCACCACCCAGCCGGGCCACCAGGCCGTTGTCGGGCAGGCACCGCGCGACCCGGGCCCCGGCCTCCTTGAGCAGCTCGTCGCCGACCAGGTGACCGACCGAGTCGTTGATCACCTTGAACCGGTCCAGGTCGAGGAACAGCACCGCGAACAGCCGCGTCGGGTCGTGCAGGTAGCGCTCCAGCGCCTCGGCCAGCCGGTCCATCAGGAAGGCGCGGTTGGGCAGGCCGGTGAGCGCATCGTGCATGGCCGCGTGCTGGAGCTGGCGCTGGGCGCGCTCGCGCTCGGCCACCTGTTCGCGCAGGCTGCTGTTGGCCTCGGCCAGCTCGCTGGTGCGGTCACTGACCCGATGCTCGAGCTCGGCGTAGGCGCTCCTGAGCGATTCGTCGGCCTGTTTGCGCATCAGTGCGTTGGCGATGTGGAAGGAGACGAACGTCAGCAGCTCCTGGTCGCGGCGGTCGAAGGTGTGCTCGTCGTCGTAGCTCTGCACGGCCATCACGCCGACGGTCCGGTCCTCGCAGACCAGCGGCACGCCGAGCCAGGAGCGTGCCAGCGCGCCGTGGCTCTGCACATGGCCCTGGCGGGTCAGATCGGCGATGATCGCGCGGTTGCCGAGCAGCGGCTCGCCCGTCCGCAGCACGTACTCGGTCAGTCCGCGTCCGAGCGTGCGCGGTTCGCGCTCGATGTCGAACTGGTCCACCGAGTACGGGAAGCTGATCTGATTGCCGTCGCTCGACAACAGGGCGATGTAGCAGTTGCCGGCGAACAGCAGGTCGCCCACCACGCCGTGCATGGCGGCGTAGAAGGCCTCCACGCTCTCGGTGGTCGCACCCAGCTCGGCGATCCGGTACAGCGCGCGCTGCAGGCGCTCGCCGCGCTGGCGCTCGACGACTTCCTGGCGCAGCTCCTCGGTACGCTCGTCCACCCGCCGCTCGAGCTCCTGCTGGGCGCTCTTGCGCTCGATCGCGGTGGCGATGTGCTGGGCCACGAAGCTCAACAGGGCCTTGTCGCGCTCGGCGTAGCGGTCCGGCTCGTCGTAGCTCTGCACCACGACCGCGCCGATCACCTCGCCGTCGCGCAGCATCGGCACGCCCAGCCAGTCGGCGCTTTGCGGGCCGAAGCCGCCGACGTCGGCGTAGTCCTGGGCGAGCTGCTCGGATGGCCCCATCAGCGGCTGGCCGCTTTCGAGCACCCAGGCGGTCAGCGACCCACGCAGCTGCGTCAGCGAGTAACCGATGCTCGGCGTCGGCGGATCGGTGTCCTCGCGGTCCCGGAAGTAGGGGAAGCGCACAGTTGCGGCCGAGCCGTCGTACAGTGCGATGTAGAAGTTCTCGGCATACATGAGCTCGCTGACGATCGCGTGCAGGCGCGCGAGCAGCTCGTCCATGTTGGCCGTGGCACCGGCCAGGTCGGAGATCTCGTACAGCGCGCGCTGCAGCCGCTCGGCATCGGCGAGCTGGCGCATCGCTTCGTAGAGTTGCTCGAGCTCCAGCGCGGGCGGCAGCCGCTGCGCCAGCAATGCAGCGGCGTCCTGCAGCCAGGCGGCGGCCTCTGCGTGCTCGCCTTCGGCGCGGCACAGCAGCACCGCCAGCACGGTGCCGTCGGCGCCGTGGACCGGTGCGGCAAGCGTGGGGTCGGGCGCAGCGCCGGCCTCGGGATGCCCGGAGCCGGCGCAGGCGAACGCCAGCGCCTGTTGCCCGCGCCATTCGCGTTCGCTGCCCTGGCCGACGATCCAGAAGCCGTCGCGATCGGGCCGGGCCGGGATCCACAGCGCGAACCGGCAGTGACCGAAACGGGTGGAGAATCCGCGCTCGAGCGAAGCCAGCAGGTCCTGGGCACGGTTGCCGGCCAGCAGCACGCTGCTGCGCGAAACCCGTGCCACAAGATCGGCCGCCGATCCCAGCCGCGAGGGTCCCGGATCGAGTTGTTCGCGTCGCACGGCACCCCCTGGCGCCCGCATCGCCCGCAACCCGGGCGCGGTGCGCGGTCATTCCGCGTACCATCGCGCGGCTGCGACCGCAAGTCCAGCCCGGAACCGCCGGACGGTCCGGCCGCGGTTGCAACCGGGGCCGGCCGGAAAACGCGCTCTGGCACCCTCTGCACGGGTCGATCACCGATTGTCGGGCAGGGTGCAGGAGCGATAGACTGGTGCCTCGGACCGGCCGGAACTTGTAACCGGCCGCGGCTGTCCCAAACTAGACAACTGACCGACCGCCCACCGAACTGCAGAAACCGACCGTGTCCCGCGCCTGGCTGGCCCTTCCGATGATGATCCTGCTTGCGGCTTCCGCCGGGGTCCACGCGCGCCCGCTGGATGCGGACGCCGGTGCCCAGTCGCTGCGGCAGCCCCCGGTCCGGGATCTGGACGCCGACCCGTGGGTGCTTCCGATCATCGCCTCGGACTCCGGGCAGATCGAGGCCTTTTTCCTGGTCGAGTCGGCCTCGCCGTTCACGCCGTCGCAGCCGGCACCCAGCGTCAATCCGATCGACCGGCTGCTGCCCTCTACCCGCAGCGGCGGGCTGGGCGTGGCCGGGCGCGTGCGCCTGGATGCCTCCGACAATGTCGAGGCGGCGCTCAAGCTCGACCGGATTCCGGCCATGGCGCTGCTGTGCCGCGACGGCGTAGGACTGGCCGGCAGCTTGGGCACAATGGCCGACCAGTGCCTGCTGGCGACCCTGGGCACCGGCGAATGGGATGCCTTCGGCAGCGCGACTTCGCGCCGGCTCGAGGGCAGCTGGTCGAGCGCCCGTCTGGGCCTGGACCTCAGCCTCGGCCTGGACTGGATCGAGAGCGATCCGAGCACCGGCCTGGGCGGCCTGGGCAACCACGCCTGGACCGGCGCGGCCACACCGCTGGCGGCCTTCCAGCCGGTCGCGCCGTGGCGGCTGGGCGAGTTCTCGCTGCGCGGCATCGGCGCAACCGCCATCTGGGACCTGGGAGACAACCGCTGGTTCGGCCTGGGTGGCGGACACGCGCGCTCGCGCCTGTCCGGTGCCGCCGCGCTGCAGGCGGCGCTGCCCTCGCAATGGGACACCTCCACGCTGAGCCTGGGCGTGGGCGTGGGCGAGTTCAGCGGCACGCTGACCGGCCGCGTCATCGAGGTCCCGGGCAGCGACCCGTTCTGGAACGGTCTGGATCTGGGCTTTTCCTGGCGCACGCCCTGGAGCGGCCTGCTGACCATCGGTGCCCGCAACCTGCTCTCCGACGATGAGCCGTGGCTGCTCGACGGCACCACCGTGCCCGAGGTCGAACAGGGGCGCGTGCCGTACGTGCGCTATCAGCAGGACCTCTGACCGGCCCGGCACCCCGGTACCCGGCCCTCAGCCGGGGCCCTCGAACCAGCAGTTGAATGCCACCGTGATGCGCTCGCTGCGGCCGCGGTAGGGCTGCACCTCGTGGTTGAGCCACGACGGGAACAGCACCAGCTGCCCGGGGCGGAGCTGGAACCCGAGATTGCGCAGGTTGTACGGCCGCCGTACCCGCACGTTGCCGGCGTCGATGAACATGCCCGACGTGCTCAGCGGATTGACGAAGTTCAGCAGGCCGTTCTCCGGGTTCTCCTCCGACAGGTCTCCGGGCTGGACGCAGTAGACCCCCGACCACGACGCCATCGCATGGTTGTGCAGGCCGAACCAGCCCCCTTCCCGGGTGATGTGGAACCACGTGTGGGAAAGGATCCGGAGCTTTGCCAGCTCCTCCGGCGAGTAGCCGTTGAGCCCGGCTACCAGCTGAGAGAGCGCACTCCAGCAGAACGCCTGCAACTCGCCGATGCAGGCTTCGGGCCACGAGAACAGGTTGAAGTCGCTCTCGTACAGCGCCGCGCCGATGCGCATGGACGGATGCGGATTGCGGTAGCGGGGATCGCGTTCGCGCTCCAGGAACAGGCGCGCGAGCGCGTCGTTGAGGCGGGCCGGGTCCGGGTGCTGCGCCTGCGCCACCGGGACGGCGAACAGGGTGCTGATCTGGGTGTTGGCTTGCACGGGAGTGGTTGCATTCATGGCAGGACAGCGCATCGGGTGTAGCCGCAGGCTTCCGCGCCGGCCGGCGGCCGCCTGCGACCCCGCGGATCGGCTATCCTGCCGTGCGAACGATGCACATCGCAAGGCTCATGGTCCGCCCCGACATCGACCCGACACCGATCCGCGCCCGCCTGGCCGAGACCGGCCGCGTGCAGATCCCGGATTTCCTGGTCCCGGACGCGGCCGAACGACTGCACCGCTGCCTCCACAGCGAGGTGCCCTGGACCCTGGCGCTGTGCGACGAGGCCGGTATGCGGACGCTGCCGCGCGAACAGTTCGCGGCGATGGACGAGACCTCCCGTCGGGCCCTGTACGCGCAGGTGGCGGCCGGTGGCGGCGACGGCAGCTACCGCTTTGCGTACGCCAGTTACATGATGGCCAGGGCCTACGTGGAGGGGCGCGATCCGGACCTGCTGCTGCACCGGATGCTGGAGTTCCTGAACTCCGCCCGGTACCTGCAGTTCATGCGCGCCTTGACCGGCGAGGCGCGGATCCAGCGGATCGATGCCCAGGCCACCCGCTACCGCCCCGGGCAGTTCCTGCGCACCCACAACGACGAGCACAGCGGCGAGCAGCGCCTGTTCGCCTACGTGCTCAACCTGACCCGCAGGTGGCAGGCCGACTGGGGTGGACTGCTGCACTTCGTGGACGCCGAGGACCGCGTCTTCGACACCTTCATGCCGCGCTGGAACTCGCTGACGATCTTCCGTGTCCCGGTCCGCCACACCGTGTCGATCGTCGCCGACTGGGCCGGCGAGGACCGGTATGCGATCACCGGCTGGATGCTCGCCAGCCGGACCGCGCGCGAGGCGATCCAGACCACCCAGCGGCTGCGCGCAGGGGCCGGCGCGGCGGACGTGGCAGGATCGGCGGTCGCTCCAGGCCACGCACCGGCAGGGCTGGTTTCGCATTGACCGGGCGCGGCGCACGATGATCAGCAACTCGCTCGATGCCGCCGCGATCCGGGCCGCACTGGCGGCGCACGGCCGCATCCAGGTCGAGGACTACCTGCAAGCCGACGCCGCGCAGCGGCTCCTGCAATGCCTTTCGGACGACGTGCCCTGGAACCTGGCGATCCACGACGAGCACGGCTTCCGGACCGTCATGCACGAGGAATACCGCAGGCTCTCCGACGACGAGCGCGAACAGTGGTGCCGCCGCACCGCTGAAGGCGCGCGCCAGGATGGTTTCCGCTTCTTCTACGACGGCTACCAGATGGTCGAGGCCTACAAGCGCGGCCGGGACCCGGGCCTGCTGCTGCACCCGGTGCTGGAGTTCTTCAACTCGCCCGAGCACGTGGCCTGGATCCGGCACCTGACCGGCGAGCCGAAGCTGCGCAGGGTCGCCGCCCAGGCCAGCTGCTTCCGGCGCGGCCACTTCCTGCGCGCGCACGACGACACCGACCGCGACGAGGGGCGGCGCTACGCCTTCGTCATCAATCTGTGCCCGCGCTGGCAGGCCGACTGGGGCGGGCAGCTGCAGTTCGTCGGAGCCGACGGCCGGATCCTGGACAGCTTCGTGCCGCGCTGGAATTCGCTGAGCCTGTTCCGGGTGCCGGCCCTGCACGCGGTCACGCAGGTGGCGCCCTGGGCCCAGGACGACCGTTACGCGATCAGCGGCTGGTTCCTGGAGTAGCGCCGGGCGCCGGCGGCGACGCTGCTGCCGCTTTCGCAGGCACAAAAAAAGCGGCCCCGGAATCCCGGGGCCGCTGAAGTACCGCAGTTGCGAATCGCTTAGAAGTTCTGGGTGTACTGCATGTACCAGAACCGACCCGGGATGTCGTACTGCGGGTCGAAGGAGTTCGCGAAGGTGTCGTAGGACACCGGCGGATCCTTGTCGTTGAGGTTGCGGGCACCGACCGCGATCGTCGCCGACCACGGGGCGGTCCAGCGCACCTGGGCGTCCACGTACGTGGTGCCGCCGATGCTGTTCAGACCGAAGCCCGGGAACTGCGGGTCCTGGTTCTCGTCCGGGTTCGAGCACAGGCCCCGCAGCGACGGATCGCCAAGGCGGCCGGCCACGAGCACCGGCAGGAAGCAGCTTTCATCCAGGCGGGACATGTGCCGCAGGCCCACGGTGGCGCCCCAGTCGCCCAGCTCCCAGTCCAGGTTCAGGTTGGAGCGGATGCGCCAGATCGGGTTGCGGTCGAAGTACACGCCGACCACGTTGCCGCCGTCGGGCTGACCCAGATCGCCGAAGTAGCTGAGGTAGGCGCTGTCCCAAACGACCTGGAACGCACCCCAGTCGGAGTCGAAGCTGTAGGACGCGTTGAAGTCCCAGCCCTCGACCTCGAGGCCGCCCGGCAGGTTCTGCACACCGGCGAAAATGTCCAGCACGATGCCGCCCGGACCGCGGGTGATCAGC
>DASRZM010000004.1:0-3503 GCA_035686365.1 Lysobacteraceae bacterium
CGCGAGCTGGAGGAGGCGCAGGTCGCGCTCGGCAGCCCGGTGGTCCTCAACGGCAGGCCGTACGGCATGTTCGCCAACCATTCCCTGGTGATGGCCAACTACGTCTCGCGCGCGAACGCGGCGCTGATCGACCTGCGCAAGTTGCTCGAGCGTGGCTGAAGCGGCGGTCGGGACGGCGACCGCCGGCGTTCCGGCCGCGCTCAGAAGCGGGGCTTCTCCGGCGCGCTGTCGTAGCGCTGCACGCACTCGCGGATCTCGCGCTTGGCCTCTTCGGCGCCGCCCCAGCCCTCGAGCTTGACCCACTTGCCCTTTTCCAGGTCCTTGTAGTGCTCGAAGAAGTGGGCGATGCGGTCCAGGGTCAGCTCGGGCAGGTCGCGCACCGAGGCGATGTTGCGGTAGCCGGGGAACACCGCGCTGACCGGCACGGCGACCAGCTTGGTGTCCTCGCCGGCCTCGTCGCTCATCTTGAGCATGCCCACCGGGCGGCAGCGGATCACCGAGCCGGGGATCAGCGGCACCGGCATCACCACCAGCACGTCGGCCGGGTCGCCGTCGCCGGAGAGGGTGTGCGGGATGTAGCCGTAGTTGCACGGGTAGCGCATCGGCGTGGTCAGTACGCGGTCGACGAAGATCGCCCCGGTGGCCTTGTCGACCTCGTACTTGACCGGGTCGGCGTCCTTGGGGATCTCGATGATGACGTTGACCTCTTCGGGCACGTCGCGGCCGGTGGGGACCAGGTCGAGCGGGGCCATTGCTTGCCTCCGGATGCTGCGCTGCAACAAAAAGGGCGGCAAGGATAGCCGACCCGGGCCTCGCCGGCATCCGGGCTCACCAGCCGCCGCCGCCTCCACCACCGCCGCCGCCACCGGAGCCGCCGCCGCCGCCGCCGCCGCCACCCCCACCGGAGCTGGAGCCCGGCGGCGTCGAGGCCGAGGCGATCGAACTGGACAGCGCGCTGCTCAGGCCCGAGGTCAGGCCGGTCAGGCCGCCACTGGCGAAGCCACTGCGGCTGGCGTGGTACCAGCCCGGCTGGGCCTGGGCCAGCTCCTCGGGCGGCAGCGCGTCGGCGAAGCGGCGCGCCCACTGCTGCTCGACATCCAGCGCCAGCGCATAGGGCAGCCACTGGGCGAACAGCTCCGGCCGCGATTCGGGCCGGTAGCGGCTGTCCAGCTCCTGCTTCTCGGCCACGCCCAGGTACCAGCGGAAGCCCTCGATCCGGTGAAGCAGCCGCGCGCCGTCCTGGGTGGGCGCCTTCATCCAGTGGTAGAAGGCGATGTTGGTGCCGATCAGCAACACCAGCGCGATCACCATGCCCAGGCCGGCGGAGACACCCAGGAACACCAGGCCGGCGATCTCTCCGGCCAGGAACGGCAAACCGAACAGCAACGCGATCACGCCGCCGAGCTTCTGTCCGACGCCGCCGCCGCGCAGCGAGTTGAACGCCCCCGAGTAGATGCTGTAGACCGCGAAGCTCCAGAAGCTGAGCCACACGCACAGGAACAGCGCGACGAAGCCGGCCTCCCCGGGCAGCGACACCAGCCCCAGCACCAGCGTGGCCAGCGACAGCGCCAGCCCCACGAACACGGTGCCGCGATTGGTGACGAAGTACTTCTTCTCGTAGTCGGCGGCCAGCGCCAGCCGGTGCGCCGCGATCGCCTTCTTCATGCGCTGCGCCGTCGCCGAGCTCTTCTTCAGCTCCAGGTTTGTCTGGGTGCCGCTGAACAGCGCGCCCAGCAGCGCGCGTTCGCCGGCGGCGTAGCGGGGGTCCTGGCCTTCGCCGGTGCGCACCAGGGTGATGACATCGTCCTCGTCCTGCTCGATCCTGAGCGCGTCCTTGGAGGCCAGCGACAGCAGCGCGGCGGCGAACGTGGTGCGGTCGTAGCCCATGCGGCGGACGAAGCGCAGCGAGGCCGGCGAGTAGCCCGAGGGCGGCTCGTAGATCGGGATGCGCACGCCACCCTCCGGGTCGCGGCCGTGGGCGCGCCAGCGCAGCACGTACCACACCCACACCACGATGAGGCCGGCCAGCGCGATCAGCAGCTGGCGGTTGTCGGCCAGCAGCCAGCCGAGCCGGCGCGCGGTGTCGGGCTCGGCGACCACGCCCTTGGGGAACTCCAGCACCACGCTCAGGCCCTGCTCGGCCGACAACGGCCGCGTCGTGTTGAACCGCGCGCCGCCGTCGAAGGGGGTCGCGACCAGGTGGGCGTCCTTGGAGCCCTGTTCGCCGGTGTAGCCGAACGCCTTCAGCTGGGCAGCCGGCACCGGTTCGGGCAGGCGCACGGTCGCGCTGGCCGCGTCGATCGGAAACGCCCAGCCGTTGCCGGTGACGTTCCAGTACAGCTCGTCGTGCTGCTCGAAGAAGCCGAGCTGGCGATTGGTGCGGTAACGCAGCACGTAGGTGTACTGGCCCGGGGGCAGGAGCACTTCGCTGCTGCCCAGGTACACGCGCATGCCGTTGGACTGCGGCTCGGTGTGCCAGGGCTCGGACACGCCCTCGCGGGTGGCGCCCAGGAACTCGAAGGCGACCCGGTAGCGGTGGCCCTGCGCGTCGCGGTAGTCGGTCGGGAAGTCGCGGTAGATGCCGCGGCGGATCCGGTCGCCCTCGGCGCGCACACGCACGGTCTCTTCCACCAGCATGGAACCGTCGGCGGCGATGGCGACCTGCGAGTCGTAGGAAAGGATGCGCTCGTCCGCGCGCGCATCGCCGAGCGCCCACCACACCAGCAGGCACGTGAGCAGGCAGCGCAGCACGAGCTTCACAGTGCCACCTCCGGGGTGGCGCGGGCCTCGGCTTCGGCTGCGAAGAACTCGGCCGCATGGAAAGCGAACGCACGCGCGACCAGCACGTCGGGGAACTGCTCGATGCGCGTGTTGTACTGCCGCACCGAGCCGTTGTAGAAGCGGCGCGCGTACTGCAGGTGGTCCTCGACCTGGACCAGCTCGCCCGAGAGCTGCGCGAAGTTGGCGCTGGCCTTCAGGTCCGGATAGGCCTCGGCCAGCGCCAGCAGCCGCCCCAGGTCGCGCGCCAGCGCCACCTCGTGCTCGCCCTTTTCGGCCACACCGCCGGCCTGGCGGCTGGCATTGCGCTCGGCCACCACGCGCTCGAGCACCTCACGCTCGTGCCCGGCGTAGCCCTTGACCACCTCCACCAGGCTGGGCACCAGGTCGTGCCGCCGCTGCAGCTGCACGTCGACGTCGCTCCAGGCCGCCGCCACCTGGTTGCGGTCGCGCACCAAGGCGTTGAACACCCACACCACATAAGCGACCGCCGCGGCGACCGCCACGTACCAGTACCAGCGCATCGAGCGCCTCCCCATCGGATGCCGGCTGCATTGTGCCGCGGGCGCGGCAAGGATGCGAACACTTGGGTTGCGTGACGTTCGCACTTCGATACCTCAGCGCGAACGAGAATCGAGGCGGGCCGGCGCGACGAAGCTTCCGAGCGGCACTGTGACCGAGCGGTCCCGGCGGGGCGGGTGTGCTTTCCGGGACTGTCGGCGACA
>DASRZM010000005.1:0-21499 GCA_035686365.1 Lysobacteraceae bacterium
GGTGGACTGGCACACGTTGAGCACCTGCTCGATCACGTTGAGCTCGCACAGGCGCGCGTGGCGGCGCTGTGGATCCTCGAGCCCGGCCAGCCGTGCCTCGTGCTTGTTGGCGACATCGCCGATGTGGCGCAGCCAGTTGTCTGCCAGCCCCACGCGGGTGCCCGACAGGGCCGCATGCACGCCGCTGCAGCCGTAGTGGCCGCACACGATGATGTGCGCGACCTTGAGCAGGTCGACCGCGAACTGCATCACCGAGAGCGCATTGAGGTCGGCATGGACCACGACGTTGCCGATGTTGCGGTGGACGAATACCTCGCCGGGTTGCATGCCGATGATCTGGTTGGCCGGCACCCGCGAGTCCGAGCAGCCGATCCACAGGAACCTGGGCGACTGTTGCCGGGAAAGCCGGGCGAAGAATTCCGGGTCCTGGGCGCGCATGCGCTCGGCCCATTCGCGGTTGCGTTCGAGCAGGTCGGTGAGCTGGCTCATGTGCGGATGCAGACGTTCCTGGGTTCGGTGAAGGCGCGCATGGCCTCGAATCCGCCCTCGCGGCCCTGGCCGGAGTCGCCGCTGCCGCCGAAGGGCGTGCGCAGGTCGCGCATCAGCCAGGTGTTGACCCACACCACGCCGGCGCGGATGCCCGCGGCCATCCTGTGCGCGCGTGCCAGGTGCTGGGTCCAGATGCTGGCCGCCAGGCCGTAGCCGCCGGCGTTGGCCAGCGCCAGCGCGTGCGCCTCGTCGTCGAAGGGCTGCAGGGTGACCACCGGGCCGAAGATCTCCTCGGTGTTGGTGCGGCAGTTCGGGCCCAGGCCCTCGAGCACGGTCGGGGCGACGAACCGCCCGTTTCGGCAGCGGCCCTCCACGCGCAGCGACTCCCCGCCGCACAGCACCTGCGCGCCTTCCTGGCGCGCCAGCTCAATGCAGTTCATGACCTTGTCGAAGTGCACCTCCGAGACCAGCGGGCCCATGTCGGTGTCCGGGTCCATCGGGTCGCCCACCCGCAGCGCGCACACGCGTTCGAGGAAGGCCTCGCGGAAGCTCGGGTACAGCTCGCGCTCGACCAGGATCCGCGAACCGCACAGGCAGATCTGACCGCTGTTCTGGAAGCTGGCGCGCACCACGGTATCCAGCAGGTCCTCGCGCGGGGCGTCGGCAAAGATCACGGTGGGGTTCTTGCCGCCCAGTTCGAGCGTGCACTTCTTGAGCGCCGGCCCGCAGTGGGCGGCGATCGCGCGGCCCACCGCGGTGCTGCCGGTGAAGCTCACCGCGCGCACCGCATCGTGCTCGACCAGCGCGCGGCCGCAGCGGCTTCCGGTGCCGTGCACGATGTTCAGCGCGCCGGCTGGAAACCCGATCTCCCGTGCCAGCTCCCCGAGCATCCAGGCGGTCACCGGCGTCACCTCGGAGGGCTTGCCGACCACGCAGTTGCCGGCCGCCAGCGCCGGCGCGATCTTCCAGGTGAACAGGTACAGCGGCAGGTTCCACGGGCTGATCGCGGCGACCACGCCCAGCGGCAGCCGCAACGTGTAGTTGAGGCCGGCCTCGCCATGGTGGCTCTCGCTGGCGAACTGGGTGGCGGCTGCTGCGAAGAAGCGCAGGTTGGCGACCGCGCGCGGGATCTCGACCTCGCGCGCCAGCCGCAGCGGTTTGCCGGTATCGCGCGCCTCGGCCTGCGCGAACGCCTCGCTGCGCGCCTCCAGCGCGTCGGCCAGGCGGTTCATCCAGGCCGCACGCTCGGACCCGCGCAGGCCCGACCAGTGCGCGAACGCGCCGACGGCCGCCTCCACCGCGGCATCGACGTCGCGGCGGTCGCCGTCGGGGGCGCGGGCGAAAACCTCGCCGGTGGCAGGATCCCCGACCTCGAGCCAGCCCTCGCCCAGGGCCGGCAGCGAGCGGCCGCCGATCAGGTTGTGCAGAGTCTGTGTCACCGGACTAGGTTAGCGCACGCACCCGCGTGCCCCATGCCCCGACGTGCTCCAGACTCCAGGGTGCGCTGTGGGAGCGGCCCATGGCCGCGATCGGTCCGCGGAGTCGCACCGACCATGCGCTGTGGAAGCCGCCCATCGCCGCGATCGGCCCGCCGCACCATCGCATCGAAGCGACACCCGCTCCGTAGGCCGGCCCGCGAGCCGGTGACGGTTTCCGGGGCCGCCGCAAGTACATCCCTGTAGGCTGCGGACGCGCCATCCCTGGCGCGTACGCCCCCGGAAACCGTCCCCGCCCCGCGGTCCTCCCGCTTCCGCCTCGTATCGTCCTCGCCCTGTAGGAGCCGGCGTTGCCGGCGATCCCCCCTGCGACAACACCGGTCCAAGCGCGTGGGAGCGGCAGCCGGCCGATCACAGCGAGCGGGTGCGGCCGCCGTCGACGGGCAGGTTGATGCCGTTGACGTAGGCCGCTGCCGGCGAGGCCAGGAAGGCGACCGCGGCGGCTATCTCCTCAGGCTCGGCGAAGCGGCCGGCCGGTACCTGCGCCAGCATGCCCTCGGCCACTTCCCGGGTGCTGCGGCCGGACTTCCCGGCGCGCTCGGCGATCAGCGCGTCCAGGCGTCCGGTGCGCGTGAATCCGGGCAGCACGTTGTTGACGGTGATCCCGTGCGGGCCCAGTTCGGCGGCCAGCGTCTTGGCCCAGCTCGCCACCGCGCCGCGGATGGTGTTGGACACGCCCAGCCCGGTGATCGGCTCCTTGACCGAGGTCGAGATGATGTTGACCACGCGCCCCCAGCCGGCCTCGCGCATGCCCGGCAGCACGGCCTGCAGCAGCGTGTGCCCGGCCACCAGGTGCGCCTCGAAGGCCCGCCGGAAGGCATCGACCCCGGCGCCGTGCGCCGGGCCGCCGGGCGGACCGCCGGTGTTGTGCACCAGGATCTGTACCGGGTTTGCCGACACCACGGCCTCGACCTTGGCGCGCAGCGGGTCGATCTCGAACATGTCGGCCACGATCCAGCCGTGCTGCTGGCTGCCGGTGCGCGGCAGCGAACGCGCCAGTGCCTGGAGCGTGGCCTCGTCGCGGGCGAGCACGGTCACCGCAGCGCCCATCTGCGCCAGCACCGTGGCAGTGGCCCGGCCGATGCCGGCCGAGGCGCCGCACACCAGGGCATGGCGTCCACCCAGGCCCAGGTTCATGGCTGCGTCTCCGGAGCCTGGCGGCGCGCCAGCTGCTCGAGCATCAGCGCCGAGACCGCGCGCGCGTCGGGGTCGGGCTGCCGTGCCAGCGCCGCGGCTGCACTGCGGACCTTGTCCGGCTCGTGATGCTGGTTGAGCTTGTACTTGACCTGCAGCCGTTGCGCCCGTAGCCGGAAGCCGACGATGCCGGCCAGCTCGTGCGTGGTCGATGGCGCCGATTCCGGGAAGCGCCAGTGGCTTCCGACCCTGTCCTCGTACCTCGCCGCCAGGGCGGCGACCAGGGCCGCCAGTGCATCGCGCTCGTGGATCAGCTCGACCGGCCCGACGGCGTGGGCGACCGCGTAGTTCCAGGTCGGCACCGAGTGCTCCGGCTGCGGGTACCAGCTCGGTGAGACGTAGGCGTGCGGCCCGTGCACGATCAGCAGGGCAGGGTGCGCGGCCAGCTCCTGCCACTGCGGATTGGCGCGTGCCATGTGGCCCTCGAACACGACGGTGCCGCCGTCGCGGTGGGCCATCACCGGCAGGTGGCTGGCGAAGGGTTCGCCGGCAACCGTGGAGACCAGGGTGGCGAAGCTGTCGTGCGCGAGCAGGTAGTCCAGCGCAGCGGCATCGTCCTGGGCGTAGTGGCGCGGCACGAACATGGCAATGCCCTCAGTGGCGTTGTGGCACAGGCTGCGACATACCACGCACCAGCGCAGCCTCGTCGTCTGCCCGCGGCGGCGCAAGCTCGGCCAGGCGGGTGCCCAGCCGTGCGGCATCGTCCTCGTCCAGACCGTCCACGGCCAGGAAATCGGCTTCCATCAGGGCCGCGCGTGCGCTGTCCTCCGAGTCGTAGCTCAGGCGCAGGCCGGAGGCGTCCAGCACCTCGGCGGTGCCGGCCTCGCGCACGGCCAGGCGCGCCCAGACCAGGCAGTCGCCCACGCGGGTGATCCACCAGTGCTCCATCAGTACTCCGCCGTCCCTGGCGCGCGCGGGTAGGGGATGGCGTCGCGGATGTTGGACAGGCCGCACACGTAGCACACCAGCCGCTCGAAGCCGAGGCCGAAGCCGGCGTGCGGCACCGTGCCGTAACGGCGCAGGTCGCGGTACCACTGGTAGTCGGCCGCTTCCACGCCGAACTGCGCCATGCGCCGGTCCAGGTAGTCCAGCCGCTCCTCGCGCTGGCTGCCGCCGATGATCTCGCCGATGCCCGGCGCCAGCACGTCCATGGCGGCCACCGTGCGGCCGTCCTCGTTCAGGCGCATGTAGAAGGCCTTGATCTTCTCCGGGTAGTTCATCACCACCACCGGGCGGCCCACGTGCTCCTCGGTCAGGTAGCGCTCGTGCTCGGTCTGCAGGTCCAGGCCCCACTCCACCGGGAACTCGAACTGTCTCGGGGCCGCCATGAGGATCTGGATCGCGTCGCTGTAGTCGATCCGCTCGAAGGGCGCTTCAATGAAGGCCTGCAGTCTTGAAATCGCTGTATTTTCAACGCGTTCTGCGATGAAGTTCATGTCACTTGTACAGCGGTCGAGCACGTCCCTGAAGATCGACTTCAGAAACGCCTCGGCCAGCGTGGCGATCTCATCGAGCCCGGCGAAGGCCAGCTCCGGTTCGATCATCCAGAACTCGGCCAGGTGGCGCGGGGTGTGCGAGTGCTCGGCGCGGAAGGTCGGCCCGAAGGTGTAGACCCGGGTCAGCGCCAGGCAATAGGCCTCGACATTGAGCTGGCCGGAAACGGTCAGGAAGGCCTCGCGACCGAAGAAGTCACGCGAGAAGTCGACCGCGCCGTCCTCGCCGATGGGCAGGTTGGCCAGGTCCAGCGTCGAGACCCTGAACAGCTGGCCGGCGCCCTCGGCGTCGGAGGTGGTGACGATGGGCGTGTTGATCCAGTAGTAGCCGCGCTCGTCGAAGAAGCGGTGGATCGACTGCGCGATGGCGTGGCGGATGCGCGTGACCGCGCCGAACAGGTTGGTGCGCGGGCGCAGGTGCGCGACCTCGCGCAGAAACTCCAGCGAATGCGGCTTGGGCTGGATCGGATAGGTCTCCGGATCCTCCACCCAGCCGAGCACCTCGATGGCCGAGGCCTGGATCTCGAAGCTCTGGCCCTTGCCCTGCGAGGGCACCAGGGTGCCGGTGGCCTGCAGCGAGCAGCCGGCGGTCAGGTGCCGGACCTCGTCCTCGTAGTTCTCCAGCGTCGCCGGCGCGACCAGCTGGACCAGGTCGAAGCAGGACCCGTCCGAGAGGTTGATGAAGGAGAGGCCCGCCTTGGAGTCGCGCCGGGTCCGGACCCAGCCGCGCACCGTGACCTGGCTGCCGGGAGCGAGATCGCCCGACAGCGCCTTGCTGACGCTGACCGCACTCATGCCATGAAACTCCACAGGGACCTGGCAGACTCGAGGCCCGGAACCGGGCGACCCCGGATGATAACCGCTGCCGGCAGCGCGACGCAGGCGGCACGGGCAGGTTCATGCGCGGGCCCGTAGGATGGTGTGGACAAGTCCATCGTGGATTTGTCCAGACTCGCCGGGTCCGGCATGTATCCGGCCCCGGCTCCGCCGGACTCGATCAGATTCGGGCACTTGCGTGCCTGCTGCCCGAGCCCGCCATCCCTGGCGCGCAAACCTCCGAACCCGTTCGGAGCTTCCCTTACAATGGTGCCATGAACAGCCAAGCCCACATCCACCTGACCTCCGCCGCACACGCACGCATGCGCAGCTACCTGGCCGCCGACCCGCAGGCCCTGGGCGTGCGTCTGGGTGTGAAGCGTACCGGCTGCTCGGGCTGGGGCTACGTGGTCGAGATCGCGCACGAGCGCACTGACGGCGACCACCGGATCGACCACGAGGGCTTGACCTTGCTGATCGACGCCGAGAGCTGGCCGCTGGTGGCCGGCACCGAGGTCGACTTCATCAGCGAAGGCCTGAACCACAAGTTCGCCTTCCGCAACCCCAATGCCGCGGCCGAATGCGGGTGCGGGGAGAGCTTCACGGTCGAGGCGGTCTGAGGGGCAGGTCGCGCCGTAGGCCGGGCTCCGGATAGTCGGAGGTCCGGCTCCGGAAGATCGCGGCCAACGGCCGCTCCTACAGGTCACGCCGGACGGTGCGCCAGTCGAGCCCCGGACGGTGCGTCGATCGCACGCCGGACGGTGCGCCGGTCGAGCCCGGAACGATAGGTTGGGCGGGCCCCGAACAGCGCGTTAGTCAGACCCCGGGACACTGCGTTGGTTGTAGGAGCGGCCGTTGGCCGCGATCGGGCGGAGCGACGGCGCCAACCTGCCTCGAGCCGAGTGCCGCGCTTCGGGATCGCTTGCCGGGACGTTGGCGCCATGGATGGCGCCAAAGAGCCCCCATGGAAGGGTTCACGGCGGTCCCGGCAAGCGATACCGGAGCGCGGCGCGGCCTACGGAGCAGGCGCTCCGATGTAAAGAAATCCGGGCGCATTGGTTGCACTCAGACCCATTCGCAGGCCGATCGCGGCCAACGGCCGCTCCTACAGGGTGTCAGCGCTCCTGGACGCCCGGTGTGTGTTGCGCCAGTGCGGTGCCGGCCCCTACAATGCGCGGTTCCCGCGCGCCCAGGCGCCAGGGAACCCTTGCCTCACCGCAACGACGGGAGGCTGCCGGCGGCGGGACGACCTGCCGCCCGACATCCACGAGGAGACATCATGCGTCACTACGAAATCGTGTTCCTGGTCCACCCGGACCAGAGCGAGCAGGTGCCCGCGATGATCGAGCGCTACACCGGCGCGATCACCGAGGGTGGCGGCAGCGTCCACCGGCTGGAAGACTGGGGTCGCAGGCAGCTCGCCTATCCGATCGAGAACCTGGTCAAGGCCCACTACGTGATGCTCAACATCGAGTGCGGCCAGGCCGTGCTCGACGACCTGGTCTCGACCTTCCGCTTCAACGACGCGATCCTGCGCCACCTCGTCATCAAGCGTGACGAGGCGGTGACCGAGCAGTCGCCGATCATGAAGAGCAAGGACGAGAAGCCGGAGAAGGAGTCGCGGCGCCGCCGTGACGACTCCGATTCGGACTCCGATTCGGATTCCGAGTCCGACAGCGACGATCGCCCGGCGCGTTCCGAACGTGCCGACCGCGCTCCGAGCGCCTCCGCCTGAAGCCACGGGAGCCTGCCATGTCCAAGTTTTTCCGCCGCCGCAAGTTCTGCAAGTTCACCGCCGAGGGTGTGGTCGAGATCGACTACAAGGATCTGAACACCCTGCGCCAGTACGTGACCGAGACCGGCAAGATCGTGCCCTCGCGCATCACCGGAACCCGGTCGCGCTACCAGCGGCAGCTTGCGACCGCCGTCAAGCGCGCGCGCTTTCTGGCGCTGCTGCCCTACACGGACAACCACAACCAGTGATCCGGTGACCGGGCACGCGTGCCCGCACGCGCCGCATCCGGCGGGATCCGCCACCACGATTCGGACAGCCACCGAGCTGCGGCGCGCGCCGTCGCGTCGCTAACGAACAGGAGTACGCACCATGGAACTGATCCTGCTGCAGAAGGTCGCCGGCCTGGGCGGCCTGGGCGAGAAGGTCAAGGTACGCGCCGGCTACGGCCGCAACTACCTGATCCCGTACGGCAAGGCCGTGCCGGCCACCGCCGACAACCTGGCCGAGTTCGAGCAGCGCCGGTCCGAGTACGAGGCCCGCGCCAACGAGGCGCTGGACGGCGCCCAGGCGCGTCGCACCGGCTTCGAGGACCAGAGCGTCACCATTCCGGCCAATGCCTCCACCGAAGGCAAGCTCTACGGATCGATCGGCCCGCGCGAGATCGCGCAGGCGTTCACCGAAAAGGGCCTGCCGCTGGAAAAGAGCGAGGTCATCCTGGGCGAAGGCCCGATCCGCCTGGTCGGCGAGCACCAGGTGCTGCTGCACCTGCACGCCGACGTGGAGGTGCCCGTCAAGGTCACCGTCATCCACGAGTCCTGACCGCCGGTCGGCCGCGCAGGCCACTGGTGGCAACAGGAGGGCGCCTGCGGGCGCCCTCTTGCGTCGTGCGCAGTCCGCGCGCCGGAGCATGTGCACAAGCTATCCACAGGGTTGTTGTCTTACGCGCTGCGACGCGGCTGCGTAACATCGCCGGCACAGCCCCGCCGGGGAGGGGAGGATGGCGATGAACGTGGTTCCGGAGCGCCAGGGCGCGGCACGCATCGAAACGCTGCGGGTGCCGCCCCATTCGCTCGACGCCGAGCAGTCGGTGCTCGGCGGCCTGATGCTGGCGCCCGAGTCCTGGGACCGCGTTGCCGACAAGCTCACCGAGGAGGACTTCTACCGGCGCGAGCACCGCGTGCTGTTCCGCGCGATCGCCGAGCTGGCCGACAAGAGCCAGCCGTTCGACGCGGTGACCCTGGGCGAATGGCTGCAGTCGCGCCATCTGGTCGAGGAGGTCGGCGGCGTTTCCTACGTGATCGAGCTGGCCAGCACCACGCCCAGCGCCGCCAACATCGAAGCCTACGCCGGGATCGTGCGCGAGAAGTCGATCCTGCGCCAGCTCATCGACGTGGGCACCGGCATCGTCAACGACGCCTTCCAGCCCGAGGGCCGCTCCAGCGAGGACGTGCTCGAGACCGCCGAGCAACGCGTGTTCCACATTGCCGAGGCCGGCATGCGCGGGCGCAAGGGCTTCCTGGCGATGCGCACGGCCGTCCGGGACGCTTTCGAGATCCTGCAGGCGCGCTACACCAACCGCGGCCAGCTCACCGGACTGCCGACCGGATTCTCCGACCTGGACGAGCTCACCGCCGGCCTGCAGCCCTCGGACCTGATCATCGTGGCCGCACGCCCGGCCATGGGCAAGACCTCGCTGGCGCTGAACATGGCCCAGCACGCCGCGCTGAAGACCAAGAAGGCGGTGGCGGTGTTCAGCATGGAGATGTCGGCCCCACAGCTCGCCTTCCGTCTGATCTCCTCGCTCGGCCGCGTCGACCAGCAACGGCTGCGCACCGGCATGCTCGAGGACGAGGACTGGCCGCGCGTGACCAGCGCGATCACGCTGCTGTCGGAGGCCCGGATCTTCATCGACGACACCCCGGCGCTGTCGCCCATCGAGCTGCGCTCACGGGCGCGCCGGCTCAAGCGCGAGCACGACCTGGGCATGATCGTGATCGACTACCTGCAGCTGATGCAGGTGCCCGGCAGCAAGGAGAACCGCGCCACCGAGATCTCCGAGATCTCGCGCGGGCTGAAGGCTCTGGCCAAGGAGCTGGACGTGCCGGTGATCGCGCTCTCGCAGCTCAACCGCTCGCTGGAGAGCCGCACCGACAAGAAGCCGGTGATGGCCGACCTGCGCGAGTCCGGCGCCATCGAGCAGGACGCCGACCTGATCCTGTTCATTTACCGCGACGAGTACTACAACAAGGATTCGCCGGACAAGGGCACTGCCGAGGTCATCATCGGCAAGCAGCGCAGCGGTCCCACCGGCACGGTCCGGTTGGCCTTCATGGGCCAGTACACGCTGTTCGCCGACCTCTCCCGCGAGGACTACACCGGGCGCTTCGAATAGCCCGATTGCCCGCGTCCTGCCATCGTTGCGCCCGGCCGCGCTGCTAAGCTTCGCGCGATCCCGTCATCGCCCGCGTCCCGTGAGCCGAGCCACCGCCGCCACCATCCACGTCGATGCGCTGCGCCACAACCTGGCGCGCATGCGCGAACTGGCCCCGGACAGCCGGGTGATGGCGGTGGTCAAGGCCGACGGCTACGGCCACGGGCTGGAGCGGGTGGGGCGCGCGCTCTCCGGCGCCGATGCCTTCGGCGTGGCGGCGCTGTCCGATGCCGAGCGGCTGCGCGCGATCGGGCTCCCGCACCGGATCGTGCTGCTGTCGGGCTTCGACGAGCCGGCCGACCTGCCGGTGCTGCAGCGCCTGTCGATCGACACCGTGGTCCACCACGCCTGGCAACTGGAGCTGCTCGAGGCCGCACAGCGTCAGGCCAGCCCGGAGCGTGCGCGGCTGCGGGTATGGCTGAAAATCGACAGCGGGATGCACCGGCTCGGGTTCCCGGCCGCACAGGCCGCCCAGGTGCACCGGCGCCTGCGCGATCTGGCCTGGGTGGACCCGGAGATCGTGCTGATGAGCCACTTCGCCAGCTCCGACGTGTTCGAGGGCGAGGCCACGCGCGCGCAGATCGCGCGCTTCCAGGCGGCGACACGGGGGCTGCCGGGGCCACACTCGCTGGCGAACTCGGCGGCAGTCCTGGGCTGGAGGCAGGTCCGCAACGGCTGGATCCGGCCCGGCGGCGCGCTGTACGGCATCTCGGTCGTGCCCGGTACCACCGGCGCCGACTTCGGGCTGGCGCCGGCCATGACGCTGGCCACGCGCCTGATCGCCATCCATCACGTCGCCGCCGGCGAGGCGGTCGGCTACGGCGGCGGCTTCCTGTGCCCCGAGGACATGCCGGTGGGGGTGGCCGCGATCGGCTACGGTGATGGCTACCCGCGTGCGGCCGGCTCCGGCACGCCGGTGCTGGTGGCCGGCCGGCGTGCGCCACTGATCGGCAGGGTGTCGATGGACCTGATCACCATCGACCTGCGCGGCCTGCCGGAGGCGCGCATCGGCGACGAGGTCGTGCTGTGGGGCCGCGGGCTGCCGGTGGAGGAGATCGCGCAGCACGCAGGGACCATCGGCTACGAGCTGTCCTGCGGAATCACACGGCGGGTCCGCTTCAGCGAAGCGTGAGGGAACCTCTGAACAGGTTCAGAGGTTCGCGCGCCATGGATGGCGCGCTCGCGGATCCAGCACGCAAATGCTTGATCCGGAGGAGCCAAATCTGGACATGTGCCGGACATGTGCCGGACTCGGCGAGTCTGATCACGTCCAGGATGGACTTGATCAGACCTTACCTGAGCGGGTCGGCGCTGCGCAGCAGTGCCAGGTGCTCGCTGATTTCCGCGGGCGAGTACAGCGGCAGCGAGCACACCCGCTCGGTGCACACGAACGCAGCCGGCTTCGACAGCACGGGGTACTCGACATCGTGGTTGGGCAGCGGACCCTCGGCGCGGTCCCACCACTCGATGCGCTTGTACCAGCCCGGAAGCCGACCCAGCGCGGCGAACAGGCCCTGCGCGGTCGTGTCACCGCGGGCGCCGACCACCACCACGTGCAAGGGGTCGGACTGCAGTTCGTCGGCAGCCAGCACGATGCCTGGATCGGTGCGGCGGGCGCGCGCCACCTGCGGGCGTGCCAGGTGGCGCAGCGCATGGGCGGCGACCGCACGGTGCGGGTCCTGGCCGGTGTAGTGCGCGAGCAGGTTGGCGAACCGCGCCAGCGAGATGTTCTCGTCCACATCGATGGCCGGCGGTATCGGAGCGGCGCCGGCCACGGCGCTGAAGTAGCCGGCCGCCGGTGCACGCATGCGCGCGTCGATGAAGGTCACCGCGGAGCTCGCACAACCGAGCCAGTGGCGTGCCGAGGTGGCTCGGTACAGGGCCAGGCAGGCGCGTCCCATGGCCAGGGTATCGGCCAGGTAGGGGCCGGCTGCATCGGTGAGGTCGTGACGGAAGCCGCCGCCGGGCAGGGCGCGCTCGCGCAGGACCCAACCGGCTGCCGCCACCGCGGCGGCGAGTGCATCCGCGTCCCCGGTGTACTCGGCCATGGTGGCGAGGGCCTCGGCGACCATGCCGGTCTCGCGGGCGTAGCGATGGGTGTCGATCCGGGGCATCCCGCGCGCGCGCCGGCCGACCTCGTCGAGCGCGAAGAAGTCGGCCGAGTGCCGGCCGGGCACCAGGTCGGCGTCCTGGCTCGTGTAATACCCGCCCTCGTGCGCGCGCATGAACCGCTCCAGGTAGCCGCCGATGGCGGCCGCGACCTCCAGCTGCCTCGGCTGCGCCAGCGCCGCGGCCCCGAGCACGTACACGCGCAGGTACTCGGCCTGGCGCACGGTCAGCTTTTCGTAGTGCGGATGCTGCCAGTCGCCGTGCGTCGAATACTGGTAGACCCCACCCCAGACCGGATCGAGCAGGGCGCGCGCGGCATCCAGGGTCAGGGTGGCGCGCGCGCCCTCGTCGCTGTCGCCCGCGGCGGCACGCACCAGCGCGTACTCGACGCTGTCGCGGTCCAGGAATTTCTGCCCCTGCCGGAGTCCACCCAGGACCGGGTCGAACGCGGCGCGGTGCGCATCGACCAGCGCGCGCCGCAGCGTCGGAACCAGCGAGTCCCGGGCCGGCGCCTCCGACAAGTCCACGGCGGCCGCCGACTCCGGCGACGGGTCGGCGATGATCGCCTGCAGCAGCCGGCGCATCGGGCCGGGCTCGATGTAGCCCTGGCGCTTGACGATCTCGCTGCCGTCGGGCGCCAGCACGATGGTCGCCGGCCAGCCCCATCGGCGGTAGCGGGTCGCCAGGTCGGGGCGCGCGTCCTGGTCGATGCGCAATGGCACGAAGTGGCCCATGACCAGCTCCACGACCGCGGGGTCTGCGTAGGTCTGCGCGTCCATCACGTGGCACCAGTGGCACCACACCGCCTCCAGGTACAGCAGCACCGGGCGCTGCTGCTGCCGCGCACGCTCGAAGGCGTCGGTATCCGAACGCAGCCAGTCCAGCGCACCGTCTTCGGCCGCGCGCGCGTTGCCGGACGTGGCGGATAGGGCCAGCAATGCCGCCAGCCACAGTGCAATCAATGAGGTCCGGTTCCCCGTGTGCATGGAAGCCTCCGGTTCGTGGACGCCATTGTCGCGCGTCGCGGGCGGCCCGCACCTCGTCCCGTCGCATCGCCGCGCCGCATGGCCGCACGCTGGCGCAGCCGGGCCTCGCCTGTCAAAGTGTCGATGTCATGCCCGTGGCCGGTTTTCCGATATTGATACCCGTATCGACCGGGGAGGAACAGCAATGGTCCGCACGATCCGTTGGCTGGTAATGACGCTGGCGATGACGCTGGCCCTGCTCGCGTCCACCCAGGGTGCAGCGCAGACCGAGGCCGAGGACGCCCAGCGTTCGAGCAAGCTCAGCGGGTACCTGAAGTGCTACAACGAGCAGTCCTCCCGCGTGCGCGACAGCCACGACCGCTACTACCAGTGGGTGCAGTCGCCCGAACGCGGACCGACCGGGCGCGAGCGCATCGTCTACGGCCTGTACTCGCTGTACGACCCCGCCGGGTGCCGGCAGAAGCTCGCGGTCTCGCTGGCCGCCAGCCCCCCGCTGCCGGATCTCGATGCGGCCGCGGCGCAGTGGGAGCGCGCCCTGGTGCAGGTGCATGCGGTGATCGGCGAGGCATACGACTACTACGACCTGGGCGATTACGAGGACGACGGCCTGGCCCGCGGCAAGCAGCTGCACCCGCGCCTCAATGCCGCCTGGGAGGAATTCTTCGTAGCCAACCAGACCTTCTCGGCGTTGCTGGACGAGGAGCTCGACGCCATCCGCGCGCGCCAGCTCGCCCGCCTGGCAGACAAGCCCGGCGCCGAGGTCGCCTACCACATCCGCCACTACATGCTGCTGGCCGAGGACGCCCACGACCTGGGCGTACGCTCGCTTTCGGACGACTTCGACGCGGCCGCCTTCGCCGGCGCCGTGGAAGCGCTGGACCGCGGTTACCGCGACCTGGAGGCGGCCATCTCGGCGCACCCGGGGCAGGTCGAGGGCATGCACATGCTCTCCAGCTACCAGAACGCTGCCCGCGACTACCTCAAGGCGGTCAAGGAACTCGACCGGCGCCAGCGCAAGGGCAACCGCTTCGACACCGGGGAGCGGATGCTGATCGAAGCGCATGCGGCGCAGATGGTCGAGGGCCACCCGGCCAAGCTGACCGACGAGTACAACGACCTGGTCGGCGACTACAACCGCCTGTGAGCAGCGGCCCCGGCGCGTTGACGCTGGGGACGGGCGATAGCACCATCGGCGGGCGCCGTGCCGGCGCGCGCGGGGACGACTCGATGGCGGGGCTCGGATGACGGTGCGTGGCAAGGCTGGCCGTCGCGAGGCCATGTCGCGCGTGGACACCGCCTGGCTGCGCATGGAGCGGCCGACCAATCCGATGATGATCACCGGCGTGCTGATGTTCGCCGAGCCGCTCGGGCTCGATGCACTGCGCCGGATCATTGCCCAACGCTTCCTGGCCTACCCGCGATTCCGGCACAAGGCCGTGGAACTGCCGACCGGCGCATACTGGGAGGAGGACGCCGACTTCGAGCTGGACTGGCACGTGCGCCTGGTGGCGCTGCCGGGCCGGGCCGGACACCGTGAGCTCGAACGCATGGCCGGGCAGCTGGCTTCGACCCAGCTCGACAAGGCGCGCCCGCTTTGGCAGTTCCATCTGGTGGAGCGCTACGAGGGCGGTTCGGCGCTGATCGCGCGCATCCACCACTGCTATGCCGACGGCATCGCACTGGTGCAGGTGCTGCTGTCGCTGACCGACACCACGGCCGACGCCCGCCCCGGCACCGACCTGGCGCGCAGCTGGCTGCGCAAGGACGGCGCCCGCGTACCGGACCGCTTCCTGGGCCAGTCCCAGCTCGAGGGCGCCCTGAAGCTCGGCAACAAGGCGCTGGAAAAGGGCATGGAGCTGTACCGGGATCCGTCGCTGGCCGCGATGCTTGCGCGCGAGGGCGGTGAGATCGCGCGCGAGCTGGCCCATGCCCTGGGGTTGCCGGACGACCCGGTCACGCGCCTGAAGGGTCCGCTGGGCACCAACAAGCGCGTGGCCTGGGCCGATCCGCTGCCGCTCTCGGAGGTCAAGACGCTGGGCCGTGCGCTGTGCTGTACCGTCAACGACGTGCTGCTGGCCGCGGCCGCCGGGGCGCTGCGCGCCCACCTGATCGAGCAGGGCGACGAGGTCGACGGCCTGACCGTGCGGGCCACGGTGCCGGTGAATCTGCGCCCGCTCGAGCACGCCAGGAAGCTGGGCAACCACTTCGGCCTGGTGTTCCTGGACCTGCCGATCGGCGAGGCCAACCCGCTGCGGCGCCTGGAGCGCGTGGCCCAGTCCATGCGCGAGCTCAAGCAGTCGCGGCAGGCGATCGTCGCCTTCGGGCTGCTGGCGGCCCTGGGCATGGCGCCGGCCGCCCTGCAGCGGCTGGCGCTGGAGCTGTTCAGCCGCAAGGCCACCACGGTGGCGACCAACGTTCCGGGGCCGCAGATGCCGCTGTACATGGGCGGCAGCCGCCTGTGCGAGCTGATGTTCTGGGTGCCGCAGACCGGCTCGATCGGACTGGGCCTGAGCATCCTGAGCTACGACGGGCGGGTCCATTTCGGCATGATCTCCGATGCCCGGCGGGTGCCGGACCCGCGCTCGGTGACCCGCCGCTTCCGCGCCGAGCTCGACAAGCTGATCTACATCGCGCTGATGGAGGACTGGGAGGCGCCGATCGAGGCCGCCGACGCCGCCGCCACGCTGCACCGCTACGTGCTGTCGGCGCCCGCGAGCAGCGAGCGCGCGGCCTCGAGCACGCGCCGGCGCCGCACCAGCAGATCCAGGTAGCTGCCGCCCAGCTGCCGCCACAGCACCGCCGAGCGCACCGAGGCCAGCAACATGGCCCGGATCTCGGCGACCACGTCGCTTTGCGCCAGGTACTGCGGATTGCCCTGCACCAGCACGCGCGGCCGCAGCTGGCTCACGGTGGCCGCATACAACTCGCCCAGCCGCGCCAGCACGGTCGGGTGCACCTCGCCCAGGTGCTCGCGCTGGCGACGTGCGGACTCGATCCCGGAGGAGATCGCCGCCAGCATGTCGGGCCGCCGCGCCAGCTTGCGCTCCACGTGCAGCACGGTGGCGGCGATGCGGGTGACCACCGGATCCCGGGCGCTGCCGTCCAGGTGTGCGACCAGCGCGCGCAGCATCGGCTCGATCCGGCCCGGGTCGCCATAGACCGCGACCGGCGACTCGGCATCGATGCGGAACACGCTGTCGATGGCCGTTTGCAGGGCCTGGCCGTCAGCGCTGCCGGTAGCGGCGATCTGGTTGACCAGGCGTGCGGCCTGCAGCACGCCGGCCAGCGCAATGGTGCGCTGTTTCATGCCGCCTGCTCCGAGAGTGCGCCCAGCGGCGCGTCGGTGGCGGCGATCACGGCCCCGCCCAGGCACTCCTCGCCCGCGTACAGCACCACCGACTGGCCGGGCGTGACGGCGCGCTGGCTGCGCTCGAAGGCCACCTCGAGCGTACCCTCGTGCTGGACTTGCACGTGGCACGGCTCGTCAGCCTGCCGGTAGCGCGTCCTGGCGGTGGCCGCGAAGGCCGGCGCCGGCGGTGTCCCCGCGATCCAGCTGGCCGGTTCGCTGCGCAGGCGCCGGGACAGCAGGTAGGGCGAGTCGCTGCCCTGGTCGACGATGAGCACGTTGGCGGCCACGTCCTTGGCCACCACGTACCACGGTGCCGGCGCACGCCCGCGCACCCCGCCCACATGCAGGCCCTCTCGCTGGCCCAGCGTATGGAAGAACACGCCGGCATGCTCGCCCAGCACGCTGCCGTCGACGCTGCGGATCTCGCCCGGGCGCGCCGGCAGGTAGCGGCCCAGGAAGTCGCGGAAGTCGCGCTCGCCGATGAAGCAGATGCCGGTCGAGTCCTTCTTGTCATGCGTGGGCAGGCCCTGTTCGCGCGCCATCGCCCGCACCTCGGGCTTGGTCAGCCCGCCGATCGGGAACAGCGTCGCCGCCAGTTGCTGCTGGCCCAGCGTATGCAGGAAATAGCTCTGGTCCTTGTTGCGATCGAGCGCGCGCAGCAGGCGCCAGCGGCCGTCCACGTGCTCGATGCGTGCGTAGTGGCCGGTGGCGATCTGCCCGGCGCCGAGCTCACGCGCGCGCTCCAGGAAGCTCTTGAACTTGATCTCGCGGTTGCACAGCACGTCCGGGTTGGGGGTACGCCCGGCGCGGTATTCGGCCAGGAAATGGGCGAACACACCCTGGCGGTACTCCTGGGCGAAGTTGCTGGCGTGGAAGGGGATGCCCAGGCGACCACATACCGCAACGGCGTCGCGGCGGTCCTGCTCGGCCGAGCAGCCGTCCTCGTCGGGCCCTTCCTCCCAGTTGCGCATGAACAGGCCGGCCACCTCGCGCCCGGCCCGCACCAGCTGCAGCGCCGCCACCGAGGAATCCACGCCGCCGGACATGCCGACGATGACCGGACCGGCGCTCACGGGATTTCGCGGACCGCCGACAGCGGCAGCCGGCGCCCGGCCAGGAAATCGTCGATGACGGCCAGTACCAGCGGGCTGCGAAGCCGCCCGCCCGCTTCCCGAAGCTCCGAGGGCGTCATCCACAGCGCGCGCACGATGCCCTCGTCCAGAGGCTGGTCCGGCTCGTGCCGGTCGGCCCGGGCGGCGAACGCGAAACGCAGGAAGTGGCACCCGTCCTCGGGGTTGCGCCACAGGTAGGCGCCGACGAAGTCGGTCGGGGTCACGTGCCAACCGGTCTCCTCGAAGGTCTCGCGCCGGGCCGCGGCGACGAGCGATTCGCCGTCCTCCAGGTGGCCGGCGGGCTGGTTCAGCACCAGGCGGCCGCGAACCTGCTCCTCCACGATCAGCATGCAGCCCGAGCGCAGCACGATCGTGGCGACGGTCACGTCGGGGCGGAATTCGCCGTCGGTCGGCGCGGAAAGCTCGTTCATCGAAGGGCCGGGAATCGCGTGATCGCGCAGCGGATGTTACACGAGCGCCCCGGCTCACGATCCGTGCAGCACGGCGCGCATGGAGTTGTCAGTGTCCGCGGCACGGGTCCTATACTTGGTCCGAGCGCGTAGGTCCCGCCGGCGGCGCATGGACGCGCGTGCCGGGCGCCTGAAGCGGTATTTCAGAGGCCATGGCAGACAAACCGAAAAAACAGCGCGAGCACGAGCCAGGCGTCGTCGTCGCCCCCGCGCGGCCGGAAACGGCGCGGCCGCCGCTGTACCGGGTGGTCCTGCTCAACGACGACTACACGCCGATGGACTTCGTGGTCGAGGTCCTGCAGATCTTCTTCGGCATGAACCGCGAAAAGGCCACCCAGGTGATGCTGCACGTCCATACCCGGGGCAAGGGGGTCTGCGGCGTGTTCACCCGCGAGGTCGCCGAGTCCAAGGTCTCGCAGGTGAACGAATTCTCGAACGCACACCAGCACCCCCTGTTGTGCACGATGGAAAAGGCGTAGCTTGACCCCATATCGGACCGCAACTGGCCCGTTGCTGGGATCGGATCCATCGTGGACCGCGGCGTCGGGTTGACAGGGGACGAGGCCCATGTTCAGCAAAGATCTGGAGTTCACCATCGGCCAGTGCTACAAGCAGGCGCGCGAGGCCCGCCATGAGTTCATGACGGTCGAGCACCTGCTGCTGGCGCTGCTGGACAACCCCTCCGCTTCGGGCGTGCTGCGCGCCTGCGGCGCAGACCTGGGGCGCCTGTCCACCGACCTGAAGAACATCATCTCCGAGACCGTACCGGTGCTCTCGGGCGAGGACGCGCGCGACACCCAGCCCACGCTCGGTTTCCAGCGGGTGCTGCAGCGCGCCGTCTACCACGTGCAGTCCTCGGGCCGGAAGGAGGTCACCGGCGCCAACGTGCTGGTCGCGGTGTTCGGCGAGAAGGACTCCCACGCGGTCTACTTCCTGAACCAGCAGGAGATCACCCGCCTGGACGTGGTCAACTACATCTCCCACGGCATCGCCCGGATCGGCTCGGAGCCGGGCAAGCCCGACGGCGAGGTGGCCAAGGACGGTGAGCCGGCCGAGGAGACCCGCGGCAACCCGCTGGAGGAATACGCCAGCAACCTCAACGCACTGGCGCGGGCGGGCAGGATCGACCCGCTGATCGGCCGCACCGAGGAGATCGAGCGCACCATCCAGGTGCTGTGCCGGCGCCGCAAGAACAACCCCCTGTACGTGGGCGAGGCCGGCGTGGGCAAGACCGCGCTGGCGGAGGGCCTGGCCAAGCGCATCGTCGACGGCGAAGTGCCTCAGGTGCTCGAGGGCTCGACCATCTACGCGCTGGACCTGGGCGCGCTGGTGGCGGGCACCAAGTACCGCGGCGACTTCGAGAAGCGGCTCAAGGCGGTGCTCGCGCAGCTGAAGAAGGAAGCCGACGCGATCCTGTTCATCGACGAGATCCATACCATCATCGGCGCCGGATCGGCGTCCGGCGGCACCATGGACGCCTCGAACCTGATCAAGCCGGTGCTGGCCTCGGGCGAGCTGCGCTGCATCGGCTCCACCACGTTCCAGGAGTACCGCGGGGTGTTCGAGAAGGACCGCGCGCTGGCGCGGCGCTTCCAGAAGATCGACGTGGTCGAGCCTTCGGTCGCCGAGACCGTGGATATCCTGACCGGCCTGAAGGTCAAGTTCGAGGAGCACCACCACGTCGAGTACACGCACGAGGCGCTGCGGGCTGCCGTGGACCTTTCGGTCAAGCACATCGGTGACCGCCTGCTGCCGGACAAGGCCATCGACGTCATCGACGAGGCGGGCGCACGGCAGCGGCTGCTGCCCGAGGACCAGCGCGTGGCCCGCATCGACGTGCACGAGATCGAGTTCATCGTCGCGCGCATGGCGCGGATTCCGGCCAAGCAGGTCTCGGCCTCCGACCGCGACGTGCTGGCGAGCCTGGAGCGCAACCTGACGATGGTGATCTTCGGCCAGGACGAGGCGATCCAGTCGCTGGCCGCCTCGATCAAGATGGCGCGCTCGGGGCTGGGCAATCCCGACAAGCCGATCGGCTGCTTCCTGTTCGCCGGGCCCACCGGCGTGGGCAAGACCGAAGTCACCCGGCAGCTGGCGATGCAACTGGGCATCGAACTGGTGCGCTTCGACATGTCCGAGTACATGGAGTCGCACTCGGTCTCGCGCCTGATCGGTGCACCCCCCGGTTATGTGGGCTTCGACCAGGGCGGCCTGCTGACGGAGAAGATCGTCAAGACGCCGCACTGCGTGCTGCTGCTCGACGAGATCGAGAAGGCGCACCCGGACGTGTTCAACGTGCTGCTGCAGGTCATGGACCGCGGCACGCTGACCGACACCAACGGCCGCGAAGCCAACTTCAAGAACGTGGTCGTGGTGATGACCACCAATGCCGGCGCCCAGCAGGCGTCGCGGCGGTCGATCGGGTTCATGGCGCAGGACCACTCCAGCGATGCCATGGAGACCATCCGCCGCACCTTCACGCCGGAGTTCCGCAACCGCCTGGACGGGGTGATCCAGTTCCGCGGGCTCGGCTTCGACAATATCCTGCGCGTGGTCGACAAGTTCATCATCGAACTGGAGACCCTGCTGCACGAGAAGCACGTGGCGCTGACGGTGACCACCGAGGCGCGCGACTGGCTGGCCGAGCACGGCTTCGACCCGGACATGGGTGCAAGGCCGATGGCGCGCGTGATCCAGGAGCGCATCAAGCGGCCGCTGGCCGACGAGCTGCTGTTCGGCAAACTCGTCGAGGGCGGGCGGGTGACGGTCGCCGTGATCGAGGGCGAACTCTCGGTCACCGCCGAGCCCGAGCCCGAGCGGCTGATCCCGACCACGGTGGAGTGAGCGGCACGGCTGCCCACGCCTCGGCGTGGACGCCATCGAGACTGCGGCTCGCGTAGCATTGGACCCGGTCGCGCTTGGCGCCGGAGGGTTCGTGCCCGCATCGATCGTTCACACCCTGCTCCTGCTGGCAGCGCTGTCGGCGGCATCGTGCTGCGCCGCGCCGGTCGGCGCGGCTTCGCCCGGAGCCTTGCCGGCACAGGCGGCCGCACCGGCGCAGCTGCTCCTGGCCCCGGACCGGAGCGCGCTGCAGGGGCTGGGGCTGCGACTGGACGACGACGGTGGCGGAGCGCTGCTGCGGCTCGCGCTGCAGCCCGAGCCCGGCTTCGCGGTCGAACTGGCCGACGGCGCGCCCACCCGCATACTGGACGGCGGTTTCGCGGTCCCGGGGCTGGCGCTGCGCCGGCACGACGGTGTACGTGGCCCGGCGTTGCGGCTGGTGCCCGCACCGGGCAGGTCGCTGGACCTGGACCTGGTCGACGGGGTCGGCGCCGTGTGGCTGCGGGTACGATTTGCGATGCGCTCGCCCGAGCCCGCCGACGGACTGCGGCTGATCACGGCCGACCTGCGCGGCGGCCCGGCACTGGCGGCCTTCACGGGCCGCGATGCCGAAGGACTGCTGCTGGGGAATGTCGAACTGCGCGCGACCCTGTCACTGCCGCCGGCGACCGGGGCCTTCGCCAAGAGCTGCGCGGCACCGAACTGGCCGACCGATCCGGGCACGGTGACCGATGTGCACCTGCTCAACATCGATACCGTCGATGTGCTGCGCTGCCGCGCGCCCGGCGAGCCCGGCTGCAGTACCTCGTATGGCTGCGACGGCCCCGGCGGTCTGGACGGCGAGGTCGTGGTCGTGCCGTCGGCGACGCTGCGCAATTCCGACGCGGCCAATGCCGCCGACGTGCCCTGGTACCGCAAGTTCTCCGGCTACTTTCCGCCCTATGCGCTGCCCGAAGGCAACGACCAGCACCCCTACCT
>DASRZM010000006.1:0-25792 GCA_035686365.1 Lysobacteraceae bacterium
CCAACTTCCTGCTGGTGCGCATGGCCGGCGCCGCCGCCGTGCGGGAGCGCGCCGCCGCCGCAGGCGTGCTCGTGCGCGATGTCTCGCACCAGCCGGGTCTGGAGGACTGCCTGCGCATCAGCATCGGCACGCCACAGGAGAACGGGCGCCTGCTGGCGACGCTGGGCACCAGGGAGGCCGCGTGAGCGCGCAGCCGGGCACCCGCATCGTATTCGTGGACCGCGACGGCACCCTGATCCGGGAGCCGGCCGACGAGCAGGTCGACAGCTACGAGAAGCTCGAACTGGTGCCCGAAGTGATCGCCTCGCTGCGCGCGCTGCGCGACGCCGGCTACCAGTTCGTGATGGTCAGCAACCAGGACGGCCTGGGGACGGCCAGCTTCCCGACCGAGCGCTTCCAGGGCCCACACCGGCTGCTGCTGCAGATCCTGGCCTCGCAGGGCATCGTGTTCCGCGAGGTGCTGATCGATCCGCACCGTCCGGACCAGGATGCCCCCACGCGCAAGCCCGGCATCGGCATGGTCATGCACTACCTGCGCGATCGTGACATCGACCTGGACCACAGCGCCGTGGTCGGCGACCGCGAGACCGACGTGGCGTTCGCCCGCAACCTGGGCGTGCGCGCGTTCCTCCTGGGCAATGGCTGCGACTGGCCGGCGGTGGTGCGCGCGCTGACCGAAGGCCCGCGCCATGCGACGGTGGCACGGCGCACGCGCGAGACCTGCATCGAGGTCGAGCTCGACCTGGACCGCGCCGAAGCGCCGCGCATCGACACCGGGCTGCCGTTCTTCGACCACATGCTCGAGCAGCTGGGCAAGCACGGCGGCTTCGCGCTGGTCCTGCGTTGCCGCGGCGACCTGCAGGTGGACGAGCACCACACCGTGGAAGACAGCGCCTTGGCGCTGGGCCAGGCGCTGCGGCAGGCGCTGGGCGACAAGCGCGGCATCGAGCGCTACGGCTTCGTGCTGCCGATGGACGAGTCGCTGGCGCAGGCGGTGCTGGACCTGTCCGGGCGTGCGTGGTTCCGGTTCGAGGGCGTGTTCCCGCGCGAGCGTGTCGGCGACCTGCCGACCGAGCTGGTGCCGCACTTCTTCCACTCGCTGTGCGAGGCCGCCGGCATCAACCTGCACCTGTCGGTGCGCGGCGGAAACGCACACCACATGGTCGAGGCCTGCTTCAAGGCCGTCGCACGCGCGCTGCGGCAGGCGATCGCGCGCAGCGGCACTGTGCTGCCCAGCACCAAGGGCACGCTGTGATGGACGTGGCCGTGATCGACTCGGGCGGCGCCAACATCGGCTCGGTCTGCTGCGCGCTCGAGCGGCTGGGCGCGCGCGCGGAGCTGACCGCGGACCCCGAGCGCATCCGCCGCGCCGAGCGCGTCATCCTGCCGGGCGTGGGAGCGGCCGGTGCCGCCATGCGCCACCTGCGCGCGACCGGCCTCGACCGCCTGATCCCGCAGCTCGGGCAACCGCTGCTGGGCATCTGCCTGGGCATGCAGTTGCTGTTCGAGAGCTCCGAGGAGGACGATGTCCGGTGCCTGGGTCTGCTGGCAGGCTGCGTGCGCCGCCTGCCCGGCAGCGACCGGGTCCGGGTGCCGCACATGGGCTGGAATGCCCTGGAGCGCGAACGCGAGTCGCCGCTGCTCGACGGGATCGCCGACGATGCCCACGCCTACTTCGTCCACGGCTATGCGGTGCCGGTCGGCGCGGACTGCGTGGCCAGCAGCGAACACGGCACGCGCTTCGCGGCGCTGGTGCAGCGCGGCCGCATCAGCGGCGCACAGTTCCATCCCGAACGCTCGGCCGCCACCGGGGCGCGCATCCTCGACAATTTCCTGGGCGGGGACCGGCGATGAGCTTCACCGTCTATCCGGCGATCGACGTGCGCGCGGGCCGCGTGGTGCGGCTGGCGCAGGGCGACTTCACGCGCGAGAAGCGCTATCCGGACGAACCGCTGGCGCTGGCCTGCCGCTATGCCGAACAGGGTGCCCGCTGGCTGCACCTGGTCGACATGGATGCGTTCGGCACCGGGCGCTACACGCTGCACGGCCTGCTCGGACGGATCCGCGAGCGCACCGGCCTGCAGGTGCAGACCGGCGGCGGCATCCGGACCGAGGCGGATGTCCAGGGCGTGCTCGACGCCGGCGCCTCGCGCGCCGTGATCGGAACGCTGGCCGTACACGCGCCGGGCCTGGTGCGCGGCTGGCTGGCCAGCTACGGCGCCGAGTCCGTGTGCCTGGCGCTGGACGCGCGGCGGCATCCGGGCGGGCACTGGCGCCTGGCCGTCCATGGCTGGATGCAGGACACCGGCGTCGGACTGCACGAGTGCCTGCAGGCCTATGCCGGCTCGCCCCTGCGCCATGTGCTGTGCACCGACATCGGCCGCGACGGCATGCTGCAGGGCCCCAACCTGGCGCTGTACGAGGACCTGGCCACGCGCTGGCCGCAACTGGAAATCCAGGCCTCGGGCGGCGTATCGGCGCTCGAGGACGTCGCCGCGACGCGCCGGGCGGGCGCCGCCGGCGCCGTGCTCGGCCGCGCGCTGCTGGAGGGCCGGGTCAGCCTGCCGCAGGTGCTCGCATGCTGAAGCGCCGCATCGTGCCGTGCCTGGACGTGCGCGAGGGCGCGGTGGTGAAGGGCGTGCGCTTCCGCGATCACCTCCGGGTGGGCGCGATCGAGGAACTGGCCATGCGCTATCGTGACGGAGGCGCCGACGAACTGGTCTTCTACGACATCACCGCCAGCCCGCAGGGCCGCCGCGTCGACCGCGGCTGGGTCGAGCGGGTGGCGAGGATCATCGACATCCCGTTCTGCGTGGCCGGCGGCATCCGCTCGGTGGAGGATGCGCGTGCGGTGCTGCGCGCGGGCGCGGACAAGATCTCGATCAATTCCCCGGCGCTGGAGAACCCGGCGCTGATCGGCGAGCTGGCCGCGGCCTTCGGCAGCCAGTGCGTAGTGGTCGGCATCGACAGCCGCCGCCGGAGCGCCCTGCCTGTCGCCCCGGTTGGAGCACGGACCGACTCCACGCCATCGGCCTCGACCGAAGCACGGACTGACGCCCTCCCTTTCGCCGAAGGCGAAGGGGAGGGCCGGGGTGGGGTCGCGCGGCGCAGCCGCGCGCGCCTCACCGCAATCCCGGCGCCCGCCACCGACTGGCACGTACACCAGTACACCGGCGACCCGGACCGGACCCGGGCGTTGCCGCGGCGCACGCTGGACTGGATCGCCGAAGTCCAGGACCGCGGCGCCGGCGAGATCGTGCTCAACTGCATGGACAGCGACGGCGTGCGCGCAGGCTTCGACCTGGAGCAGCTTCGCGCCGCCCGCGCGTGCTGCCGGGTGCCGCTGGTCGCATCCGGCGGCGCCGGCCGGCCGGAGCATTTCCGCGACGCGTTCGCCCAGGCCGACGTCGACGCTGCCCTGGCGGCCAGCGTCTTCCATTCCGGTGCGGTTCCGATCCCGGCGCTCAAGCACTACCTGCTGGGCCAGGGCGTGGCGGTGCGGCCGTGAACCCCGTCCGCGCGGCGCGCGACCGAACGGTGCCGGCGCGCCCACGCGCGGCTGCGCCGCGCGACCCCCTCCCGGCCTCCCCCTGCACGGCTGCGCCGCGCAAGGGGAGGAGACCAGCCCGCAGCCGAACAGATCCACGGTTCCCCCTCCCTTTCGGCGCAGCCGAAGGGGAGGGTTGGGGAGGGGTCGCGCGGCGCAGCCGCGCGTGCACAGTCCGGACTGCTGACAGGCCATGCGCATGATCGACGCCGACCGCCTCGACTGGGACAAGGGACAGGGCCTGATCCCGGCCATCGTCCAGGACGCCGACACCCGCCGCGTGCTGATGCTCGGCTGGATGGACCGCGCCGCGCTCGCGCGCACGCTCGAAGGCGGTCGCGTGACCTTCTATTCGCGCAGCCGTGCACGCCTGTGGACCAAGGGGGAGACCAGCGGCCACACACTGGCCCTTATCGCGATCGAAGCCGATTGCGACGGCGATTCGTTGCTGGTGCAGGCGCGCCCGCACGGACCGACCTGCCACCTCGGAACGGCCAGCTGTTTCGCCGCCGCCGATGCCGACTTCGTCGCCGAGCTCGACCGCCTGGTCGGCACGCGCCAGTGCGAGCGCCCCGAGGGCAGCTACACCACCGCGTTGTTCGCATCGGGCCCGCTGAGGATCGCCCAGAAACTCGGCGAGGAAGGCGTGGAAACCGCGCTGGCCGCGGCCAGCGGCGATGCCGTGGCCGTGCGCGAGGAAGCAGCGGATCTGGTCTATCACCTGCTGGTGCTGTTGCGCTCGCAGGGGCTGGCCTGGCGCGATGTCGTATCGCGTCTGTCCGAGCGCCACGACCCGGCGCCGCGGTGACGCAGCGCTGGCCCACGCTGGACGGCAATCCCACGCGGGTGATCGCGCACCGTGGCGCCAGCGGTCAGCTGCCCGAGCACACGCTCGAAGCCTACGCGCTGGCACTGGAGCAGGGCGCCGACGCGATCGAGCCGGACCTGGTGCTCACCCGCGACGGCGTGCCGATTGCGCGCCATGAGCGCGGCCTGGCCCGCAGCACCGACATCGCCGCGCGGTCGCGCTTTGCCGGGCGCGCGCACCTGGGCGATTGGCACGCCGAACGCCTCGACCTGTCCGAGCTGACCGAGCTGCGCGCGGTCCAGCCCTTCCCCGGTCGCCCCGGTGATCACGATGGCCGCTATGCGATTCCGACGCTGGCGCAGATCCTGGACCTGGCACGCGACTGGGCTGGGCGGCTCGGACGCGAGGTGCTGGTGTACCCGGAGCTGAAGGATCCGGACCGGCTCGCAGTCGAGGGATTCGACAGCGTCACTGCGCTGGCCACGGTGCTGAAGGGGCGCACCGATGCGGGCGTGCGTCTGTGGCTGCAATGCTTCCATGAGGCCACGCTCGAACGTGTCGCGCGCGAGCTGGCACTGCCGACGTTCCTGCTGTTCGACCGCACGCGCGAGCCGCAGCCGACGGCCCTGCCGGACTGGCTGACCGGCATCGGCGTGCACAAGGAATGGATCGTGCACGCGCCGGAGCTGGTCGCGACCGCACACAGGCGTGGTCTGGCAGTACACACGTGGACCTACCGCGATGACGCTCCGGCGCACGGCTTCGACGATGTGGCGCACGAGTTGCTGCACGCTTTCGCGCTGGGCGTCGACGCGGTGTTCTGCGATTTTCCCGCCACTGGAATCACAACCCGCGCCACCTTCCGCACCGCCTGCGACACATCATAGGATCGCCGGATGCCGAGCGCGAGAGCAGTTCGGTGATCTCTCCCATGCGGTCCTTATAGCGGGTCCGGCGCCGCTTCGGAAACCTCGGCGGCGTCCGGCTCGAACGGCACCTGCGGGCCCGGCTCGAACTGCGCGCGCCAGCGCGAGAGCTGCACGGCGATGTCCTCGCCCACGCGGATCTGCGGATGCGAGGCGCGGACGTCCTCGCTGCGCTCGCGCTCGGCGACCGATTCGCGCGCCAGTTCGAAGGCCTGCACGAAATCCTCGCTGCGGTTGAGCGCCTCGGCCAGGTAGGCGCGGCCGAAGTAGCTGATCTCCGAGTCCACGCCGCAGCCGAACGAGGGCCGGTCCTCGCGGGCGGCCGTGATCAGCAGCGTGTCCGGACCTTCGAGCGCTTCGATGAAGCCGCCCGAATAGCAGGCCGAGACCACCAGCACGCGCCAGCGGATGCCGGCCTCGTCCAGCGCCGCGCGCAGAACCGCGGGCTCGATCGGGTTCAGCGGCAGCGGCGGCAGGTTGACCGACAGCCAGTGGTCCTGGCTGCCGTGGCTGGTCAGGAACACGAACAC
This sequence comes from Lysobacteraceae bacterium, assembly GCA_035686365.1. Lineage (GTDB taxonomy): Bacteria > Pseudomonadota > Gammaproteobacteria > Xanthomonadales > Xanthomonadaceae > DASRZM01. The sequence continues at coordinate 5,812 of DASRZM010000006.1, forward strand.
GATGTCCTGCTCGGTGTCCATGATCCGGCCCAGGTGGACGAGTGCGCGCTGCAGATTGGTGCGCGTGGCCAGCGGCGCGCTGCGCAGGGTGTCGGGGTGGTTGATCAGCTTCAGTACGCGGCCCTGGGCGTCGAAACGCTGCGCCAGCAGCCGGTCCAGGAACTCCACCTCGTTGCGGAACACCGATTCGTCGCCGTCGCCGGCGAAGCCCAGCGCGTACAGGTCGATCTCACCGGGCCGCTGCGGCGCCAGCCGCGCCAGCGCCGCGTCCAGCAGGACCGGCTGCGCGTACATCACCGTCTCGGGGTCGAAGCGCAGTACCGGTGCTTCGGGTTCGACGTAGTCGGCGGCCATGCGCTCCCAGTCCGGCACCCAGAACTGCGGCAGCCACAGCGCCAGCAGCAACGCCGAGGCGGCGAAGGCCGTCGTCGCCGCACCCAGCCGCCGCAGAAGGGCACCGCGGCGGTCGAAATCCAGCAGCATGCGCACGACCACCAGCAGCCACAGGGCCGCAAAACCCAGGTCCACGAAATTCAGGTCCACGAAACCCAGGTCGACCAAACCCAGGTCCAGGTCCAGCCAGTCCGGACGCACGTCGATCTGCGCGTAAGTCAGTGCGAGCCAGGCCAGCCGCCGCACCAGGTCGAACACGATCCAGGCGGCCAGCAGGCGCGTGGCCAGGGCCCAGAAGGCGTCGCGGCGTCGCACAAGCGCCACGCCCAGCCACGCCGCCAGGCCGATCGCGCCCAGCGTGGCCAGCGACGCCACCGTCCCGTCCAGGTCGAACCGGCGCGGCAAATCCGCCGCAGCCCCGAGCTCGGCGTATTCCACGCCCACTTCGAGCCAGCCCAGCGCCAGCGGCAGCAGCACCGTGAGCGGCGCCAGCCACGCCAGTCGCGTGGGCGCGCGCGCCGGTTCCCGCCGAGCCCGCCGCAACAGCAAGGCGCGCACGCCGTCGGCGAGGTCGCCGAGCAGCTGGCGTAGCGCCGGAGGACCCATTGCCCGTGAGCCCGTTGCCCCTGAGATTGGCACCGGCGGCTCAGGCCTCGATGTCGTCGAAGGATTCGACCCGGCGATGGCCGTGCGCGGCATCGCCCTCGCGCGACCGATGCTCCTGCGGGCGATCCACCAGCACCGTGGCCAGCCCGGCTTCGCGCGCGGCGTCGAGCTCCTCGACGGTGTCGGACAGGAACAGCAGCGAAGTGGCAGGGCGTTCGAGCCGCGCGGCGATGAACTGGTAGGCGGCCGGATCGCGCTTGGCGCCGATCTCGGTATCGAAGTGCCCGGCGAACAGGCCTGCCAGATCTCCAGCCAGGGTGTGCGCGAAGAACAGCTTCTGCGCCGTCACCGATCCGGACGAGTACACGTACAGCGCGATGCCGCGCCGGTGCCAGCGCTGCAGCGCGCGGGCGGCGTCCTCGTACACGTGGGCCTGGAACTCGCCGGCGCGGTAACCATGCCGCCAGACCATGCCCTGCAGCGCCTTCAGCGCGGTGTCCTTGCGGTCCTCGTCGATCCAGGACAGCAGCTGCGCGATCAGGCCCTCGTCGTCGAGCGCGCCGCCGTGGTGGTCCATGTTGATGCGGTCCAGCCAGCGGCGCACTTCCGGATCGCCACGGTGGGCGCGCACGTAATCGGGCAGCGCCCGGCGCGAGTAGGGGAACAGCACGTCCCTGACGAACGAGATCGAACTGGTCGTGCCCTCGATATCGGTGACGATCGCCGCTGTCATTCGAACCGCGGAAACTTCTGCGCGATGTCGGTCCCGGTGAAGCGGGCGACCCAGCCTTCGGGATTGGTGAACAGGCGGATGGCCACAAAGCTCGGCTGCGGGCCCATGTCGAACCAGTGCCGGGTGCCGGCGGGCAAGCCGATCAGGTCGCCGGCCTCGCAGTGCACCTCGTAGACCTGCTCGTCCAGGTGCAGGGTGAACAAACCCGAGCCGGCGACGAAAAAGCGCACCTCGTCCTCGCCGTGGATGTGCTCGTCCAGGAACTTGCGGCGCAGGGCCTCGCGCTCGGGATGGTCCGGGGCGATGCTGATCACGTCCACCGCCTGGTAGCCGCCCTCGCGGCGCAGCCGCTCGATGTCGTCGTGGTAGGCCTCGATGACCTCCTGCGGCGCGGCGCCGGGTGCGACCGGTTGCGCGGCCTGCCAGCGTTCGAAGCGGACGCCGCGGCGGGCCAGCTCACTTCCGATCTGGTCGTGATCCTCGAGCACGCGTTCCGGCGTGGCGGGATCGCGCTCGTTGAAGATGCGCAGTCGGGACACTATCGGTATCTCCTGAGTTCGAGTTCGCAGCCGAGCAGGAAATCGAAGGCCTCCAGGTGGCACTGCGCCTCGGCGAGGTCGCGGCCCCATGCATACAGGCCGTGGCCGTCGATCAGGTAGCCGTACAGCGCCGTGTCGCGGGTCAGGCAGTCCTCGACCAGGTCGGCCAGCACCTGCATGTTCTGGGTGTTGGGCAGCACCGGTACGTCGATCGATGCCTCGTGGGTATTGTGGCTTGGGAAGGCCTTGAGCAGCTCGTAGCCCTCGATGCGGACGTGGCCGCGGCGGGCGAACAGCCGCGAGGCCACGGTCTGGACCTGCGAGTGGGTGTGCAGCACGCAGCCGATCTCCGGATGCTGCCGGTACAGGCGGGTATGCAGCACGGTCTCGGCCGAAGGCGTCAGGTCGGTGCCCACCGCATGGCCGTCGAAATCCACGACCATCAGGTCCGCGGGCGCGAGTTGCGACTTGTCCCGGCCCGAGACCGTGATCGCGGCCTGGTTCTGGTCCAGGCGCAGCGAAAAGTTGCTGCTGGTGGCCGGCGTCCAGCCGCGTGCGGCCAGCGCGCGTACAGCCGGGCACAGCGCCTGCGCGGCGGCTTCCAGGCTGGTCGTGACGGCGGCCCCGGTCATGCCCGCAGTGTACTGGATCGGGTGTCGCACCCGCGTGCGCCGGACGCCGCCGAATCAGGCCTTGACGTGCGTCAAGCCGCCCGCACCGGCGCTGGCGTATCCTTGCATCCTGTCCAGCCCTTGCCAGGTGGAGCTTCGCCATGTCCGACCGCGATCAATCGCAGCAGCGCCGCAGGTTCCTCAAGCATGCCGCCATGGCCGTGGTGGTGTTGCCGCTCGCCGGCCGGCTGGCTCCGGCCCGGGCCAGCGACCTTCCGCACCTGGACACGGCCGACCCGACCGCCGCGGCGCTGGGCTACGTCGAGGACGCGACCACGGTCGATGCGGCCAAGCACGCCAACTACAAGGCCGGCCAGACCTGCGCCAACTGCAACCTGATCCAGGCCGAGAGCGGCGACTGGCGCCCGTGCGCGCTGTTCCCCGGCAAGGCCGTGGCCGCCGAGGGCTGGTGCACGGCCTGGGTCGTCAAGCCCTGAGCCTCCCACCACTGCAGACGTTCGGACGCAGCACCGTAGGAGCGGCCGTTGGCCGCGACCGGATCGCCGGAGGCGGTCGGCTCGCCGCATTGCCCGATCGCGGCCAACGGCCGCTCCTACAGGGGCTTCGATGCGGTCGGATCGCCGCCTGGGCGCGATGTCTCGGCGGCTGCGACGGCGCGACCGGTAGAATCGGGCCACTTCGCCCATCCGCGACGATGCCGTGCCCGCCAACCTGGATCCCGTTTCCCTGCTGATCGGCGCGTCGCTGATCGCCGCGACCGTGCTGTTGCTGGGCTGGTTCGTCGTGCGCACGCACCGCGCGCGCGCCGGCGAGCTCACCGACGCGGTGGCCGTGCGCACGGCCGAGGTCGAGGAACTGCGCCGTCGCGTCGGCACCCTGTCGGAAGAGAACGCACGCCTGGCCGAGCGCGCCACCCGCGTGGAACGGCTGGAACAGGAGCTGCGCGAGGCACAGGCCGCGCTCGAACGCGCCCGTGCCGCCCAGCAGGGCGCCGAGCGCCACCTGGCCGCGCTGCAGTCGCGCCAGGACGAACAGCAGCGCGCCACCGAGCAGCGCATCCGCGACCTGCAGGCCACCCGCGAGCGCCTGGGCGCCGAGTTCAAGGCCCTGGCCGGCGAGGTCCTGGATGAGAAGTCGCGCAAGTTCGGCGAGCAGAACCTGCAGCAGCTCGGACAGGTGCTGAACCCGCTGCGCGAGGACCTGGGCGGTTTCCGCCGGCTGGTGTCCGAATCGTTCGAGAAGGAAGGGCAGGGCCGGGTGGAGCTCAAGACCGAACTGCAGCACCTGCGCGAACTCAACCGCCGCCTGTCCGAGGACGCCGACGCGCTCTCGCGCGCACTGACCACCGACACCCGTACCCAGGGCTACTGGGGCGAACTGCGGCTCGAACGCCTGCTGGAGGCCTCGGGTCTGACCCGCGGGCTCGAGTACGAGATGCAGGTGGGCCTGCGCGACGACGAGGGGCAGGGCTTTCGCCCCGACGTGATCGTGCGCCTGCCCGAAGGCCGCGACGTGGTGATCGACGCCAAGGTCTCGCTGACCGCCTACCAGCGCTTCTGCGCCGCCACCACCGAGGCCGAGCGCGGCGCCCAGCTGGACCAGCACCTGGTGTCCCTGCGCGGACACATGCGCACGCTCGGCGGCAAGAATTACGCCGGTCTGGAGGGCGTGCGCACGCTCGACTACGTACTGATGTTCGTGCCGGTGGAGACCGCCTTCATCGACGCGGTGCGGGCGGACGATGCGCTGTTCGACGAGGCGCTGAGGCTGGGCATCGTGATCGTGAGCCCCAGCACGCTGCTGGCCACGCTGCGCACCATCGCCAACCTGTGGAAGGTGGACAAGCAGAACCGCAACGCCCGCAAGATCGCCGCGCGCGCCGGCAAGCTGCTGGACAAGTTCACCGGGTTCGTCGACGACCTGGAGGAGGTCGGCAAGGCGCTGGGACGTGCGCGCGACGCCCACGAAGGCGCCGTGCGCAAGCTCGCCTCCGGCCGCGGCAACCTGCTGCGGCAGACCGAGATGCTGCGCGAGCTGGGCGCCGACGCCAGCAAGGCGCTGCCCACGCGCCTGGGCTCCGACGAGGAGGACGACGACGAGGACGCCGGCGAGGCAGCCACACCAAACGACCTCGAGTGACCTGCCGCGCCGACCGGCCTCGCGCTACGCCCTACGCGGTCTTCGCGTAGGGCCGGATCTCGCCCGACTTCACCCGCCGCAGGTAGCTGTCCAGGTCGCGCTTGACCACCGGCGCGAGCAGGTACAGGCCGATCACGTTGGGCAGCGCCATGACGAAGATCATCGCGTCGGAGAAGTCCACCACCGCGGCCAGGTTGCTGGCCGCGCCGATCACCACGAACAGGCAGAACACCAGCTTGTAGCCCAGCGACACGGCCTTGTTGTCGCCCAGCAGGTAGCAGGCCGACTTCTCGCCGTAGTACGACCACGCCAGCATCGTGGAGAACGCGAACAGGAACACCGACAGCGCCAGCAGGTACGGGAACCAGCTCAGCACCGAGGCGTAGGCCATCGAGGTCAGCGCCACGCCGTCGGCCACGCCGGACTGCTGGTACATGCCGGTGATGACGATCACCAGCGCGGTCATGGTGCAGATCACCACGGTGTCGATGAATGGCTCCCACAGCGCGACCAGGCCCTCGGTGATCGGCTCCTTGGTGCGCACCGCCGAATGCGCGATCGCCGCCGAGCCGATTCCGGCCTCGTTGGAGAATGCAGCGCGGCGGAAGCCCTGGATCAGCACGCCGACCACGCCGCCGGTGACGCCCTCGGGCGAGAAGGCGCCGTCCATGATGGCGCCGAAGGCGGCCGGGATGTCCGCCACGTGCACGCCCAGGATGTACAGGCCGCACGCCAGGTAGATGACGGCCATCGCCGGCACCAGCTTGCTGGTGACCCGCGCGATCGACTGGATGCCGCCGATGATCACCAGCGCCACCATCACCGCCATGCCGGTGCCGAACAGCCAGCCCTTGTCGGCCAGCCAGCTGTCGGCGCCGCCGCTGACGTTGACCATCTGCTGGAAGGTCTGGTTGGCCTGGAACATGTTGCCGCCGCCGATCGAGCCGCCGATGCAGCACACGGCGAACACCAGCGCCAGCACCTTGCCGAAGCCGGCCAGCTGCGGGTAGTGCTCGGCCAGGCCCTTGCTCAGGTAGTACATCGGGCCGCCCGAGACGGTGCCGTCGGGGTGCTCGTCGCGGTACTTCACGCCCAGCGTGCACTCCACGAACTTGGTGCTCATGCCCAGCAGGCCGGCCACGATCATCCAGAAGGTCGCCCCCGGGCCGCCCAGGGTGATCGCGATCGCCACGCCGGCGATGTTGCCCAGGCCCACGGTGCCCGACAGGGCGGTGGACAGCGCCTGGAAGGCGCTGACCTCGCCGGTGTCGTGCGGGTCGGCGTAGTCGCCGCGGATCAGCCGCAGGCCCTGGAGGAAGCCGCGGATGTTGATGAAGCGGTTGAAGAGCGTGAAGAAGGTCGCCGCGATCACCAGCCACAGCACCATCGCCGGCATTGACTGCCCGAAGCCGACCGGGATCGGATAGAACACGAAAGCCGAGATCCAGGCCGCCAGCGGCGCGAAGATGGCGTTGATGGCAGCGTCGATACCGCCGCCGTTGCCGCCGTTGGTGGCGCCGGCCGCCGATGGGGCGAGCGCGGCCAGTGCGGGCACGAGTCGATGGAACATTGCGGCGAATCCTCCTTGCTGCATGGGCGTGGCGGCGCTCAGGCCGGCGCGCTTTGCGGTTGCGGCCGTTCCGGCCGGTCGCGGATGATCTTGAAACCGGCGTAGGCCATGGCCACCGCGATCAGCGGGTTGGCCAGATTGAAGAACACATAGGGCAGGTAGTCCAGCGTGGCCACGCCCAGGGTCGCGGCCATGAAGGCGCCACAGGTGTTCCAGGGCACCAGCGGCGAGGTCAGTGTGCCGGCATCCTCGAGCGCGCGCGACAGGTTCACCGCCGCCAGTCCGCGGCGCTCGTACTCGGGCCGGAACAGCCGGCCCGGCAGCACGATGGCCAGGTACTGGTCCGCCGCCACCAGGTTGGTGCCGAAGGCGGTGGCCAGGGTGGCGGCGATCAGCGAACCGGTGGTCTTTGCCGCCGCGAGCACGCTGCGGATCAGCCGTTCCAGGAAGCCGGCGCGCTCCATCACCCCGCCGAAGGCCATCGCGCACATGACCAGCCAGATGGTGTTGAGCATCGAGACCATGCCACCGCGGGTGAGCAGCTCGTCCACCGCCGCATTGCCGGTGGCGGACTTGTAACCGTCGAACAGCGCGGTCCAGGCCCCGGCGAACAGCGCCAGCGGGCGCGGCAGCGCCTCGTTGCCGGCCAGCCCGGCGGTGACCTCGGGCTGGAAGATCACCGCGAACACCGCCCCGAGCAGGGCGCCGATGCCGATGGTAGGAAACGCCGGGAACCTGCGGACCGCCAGCGCGAACACGACCAGCAGCGGGATCAGCAGGTACCAGCCCAGGTCGAACTGCGCCGCCAGCGCCAGCGGCAGCTCGCCGAAGCCCACCGCGACCTCGCGCAGCTCCGCGCCGACGCCGATGAGCGCGAACAGCACCAGCGCCAGCGCGATGCTGGGGCCGGTGGTCCAGGTCATGTGCCGCACGTGGCTGAACAGCTCGCTGCCGGCGGCGGCCGGGGCCAGGTTCGTGGTGTCCGACAGCGGCGACATCTTGTCGCCGAAATAGGCGCCGGAAATGATTGCCCCGGCGGTGATCTCCGGCGACATGCCCAGGCCCTGGGCCACGCCGATCAGCGACACGCCCAGGGTGCCGGCCACGGTCCAGGAGCTGCCGATGGTCAGGGCCACCAGCGCGCACACGAAGCAGGTGGCCGGATAGAAGTACGCCGGCGACATCAGCGCCAGGCCGTAGTCGATCAGCAGCGGCACCGTGCCGCACAGGATCCAGGTGCCGATCAGCGCACCCACGGCCAGCAGGATGAACATGGCGTTGGTGGCCAGCGCCACGCCGTGGACGATCGCTTCCTGGATGTCGTCCCAGCCGTGGCCGTTGCTGATCGCCAGGATCGCCGCCAGTCCGGCGCCCAGCAGCAGCGCGATCTGGTTGCCGCCGTAGGAGGCGTTGTCGCCGAACAGTGCCACCGACAGCGACAGCAGTACGATCAGGAACAGCAGCGGAACCGCCGCCTGCCACAGCTTCGGTTCGCGGATCGTACGCGCCTGCTCGGTCGCCCCCATCGGCCCCCCTCGTCAACGGACGGACGGCGGAGTGTACCCGCGGGTCCCCCCGGGCGCGAATCCCCACGCCGCTGCGCTCCGCGACGCGCTGTAGGAGCGGCCGTTGGCCGCGATCCCACCCCGCCGCAACTTCTGTAGGAGCGGCCGTTGGCCGCGATCGGTGTGCCGAATCCATGCACTGCACCAATCGCGGCCAACGGCCGCTCCTACAGCAGGGGGCGCGCAGGCAATCGGGGCATTGGCTACCATCGGCGAATGGCTGCGCCGTTCTCCCTCGCCGACGCACTGGAGCACTATCGCCGCCGCTGGCCGGACGAGTACGCGGGGATCGACGCCTTCGTCTCCTTCCTGCGCCGCCACGGCGAGGACGCCTTCCACCGCCACTGCGAACCGGGCCACTTCACCGGTTCGGCCTGGCTGGTCTCGGGCGACGGCGAGCGCGTGCTGCTGACCCATCACCGCAAGCTCGAGCGCTGGCTGCAACCGGGCGGGCACTGCGACGGCGACCCCGACCTGCCGCGCGTGGCCCTGCGCGAGGCACAGGAGGAAACGGGCCTGGACGGGCTGCAGATCGACCCGGCGATCTTCGACATCGACCGCCACCGGATTCCGGCCCGCTCCGGCGAGCCCGGGCACTGGCATTACGACGTGCGCTTCGTGGTCCGTGCCACCGTCACCGAGGCCTTCACCGTGAGCCAGGAGTCCCACGACCTGGCCTGGCGCCGCCTCGACCAGGTGGAACTGGACGAACACGCCGACCCGTCCGTGCGCCGCATGGCCGCCAAGTGGCTGACGCAGTCGACCTGACCCGCGCGCGTCCACCCGCTGTAGGAGCGGCCGTTGGCCGCGATGCATTCTCGCCAAGACGTTTGCGGAACCCGCGTGGGAGCGGCCGTTGGCCGCGATGCAATCTCGCCACAACGCTTCACCGTGCCGCGTAGGAGCGGCCGTTGGCCGCGATCGGGCGTCCCATCCGGTTCGTGCTGATGCTTCGACAGGCTCAGCACAGGGCGGCGCTGGCGCGCCGTCGAAGCACGAACCGGACGCCTCGAGGCTCCGGCCCCTACGTCAGCCCCGTCCCCTGTCGCGCCCGCCACGCCGCCCATGGTGATGCCGGTGCATCAACTCGGTGACACTCGAGCGCTCCTCGGGCGTGAGTTGCCCCATCAGGTCGCCCAGCATCGCCTGCACCGCCGAGGCGGCAGCCACATCGCGCTCGCGCAGCGCGGCGAACGCCCGCTCCAGCGCCGCAGCATCGAACGGCTCGGCCTCCATCGCATCGTGCACATCCCCACGCGCCTGGAACACCTCGCGCACGGCGCCGCGGATGGTCGGCCGGTGGCGATCGAGCACCGCATCGACCACCCCGTGGCGTTCCTCCGGCAAGCCCTGGCGCAACAGCCGCGGGCTGGGCATGAAGCGGTCCCCATGCATGTACATGGCCTTCGCGTGCCGCTTGGGCAGCTCGAAGTAGTGCCAGCCCATCCCCGCCACCAGCGCCACGTTGAGCGCCAGCGAGCCCACCAGCATCCAGCGCACGCCCGGAGAGGCGGTGACGTTCATCGCGCGTCCCCCTGTGCACTCGACGCACGCGCCGTCACCGCCGCCACCGGCATCGTCACCGGCGCCTGCTGCAGTGTCGATGGCAGGACAGCCGCGTTCACTGCGAGTAGTCCTCGTAACCCGGGTCCAGCAGCGCCAGTTCGGCGTACGCGGGCGCCTGGGCCTCGGCCTCGAGCGGCGCCTCGACCATCGCCGCCGCAGCGATGCCCAGCGCCAGGCTGCCGGCGAAGGCCGGCCCGGCCACGCGCAGCCCGCCGAGCTCGCGCCACAACGCGCGCAGCAAGCCGCCGGCGCCGATGCGTCCCTCGGCCGCCAGCACGATCGCGCGGCGCAGGTCGGAGTGCGGCGCGGGCGTCACCTCGTGCGCTAGCCATGCATCCAGTTCGCCGGCCTGTCGCAACGACTGGCGCGCATCGGCGCACCGCATCAGCCGTGCCTGCGCCGCCTCGCGCTCGTGCTGCGGCCAGCGTGCAAGCTCGCCGCCGTATGCCTCGGCCTGCGTGCGGAACCGTTCCAGCGACATGACATTCATGGCGGCGATACTCCCATCGTTTGCCGCAGCGGACCCAGGCGCTCGCGCAGGCTGCGGCGGGCCCGGGCCAACAGCGATTCCAGCGCCGGGACGCTGATCTCGAGCAGCTGCGCCGCCTCGGCCTGCGTCAGACCTTCGAAATGGAACAGCACCAGCGCCTCGCGCTGGCGCTCGGGCAGGGCCGCGACCGCCTCGCGCACCGCGCGCGCGGCATTGGCCTGCTCGGCATGGCGCTCGGGCCCGGCGCTGCGCGCGCCGATCGCCTCGGTGTCCACCGGCGCCTGCGGCCGCCGGCGGCGCAGGCGGTCGCGGCAGCCATTGAGGGCGACCCCGTACAGCCAGCTCGAGAAGCGCGCACGGCCCGGGCGCCAGCGCGGCGCGATCTCCCAGGCCTTCACGAAGGTGTCCTGGCACACGTCCTGGGCCTCCGCGGCATCGTCGAGCAGGCGCACGGCGGTGGCGTGCAGCCGCTCCAGGTGGCGGTCCACCAGTGCGCGGCACGCCGCAGCGTCGCCGCCCGCGATCGCGCGCAGCAGCGCGAGGTCAGGATCGACGTCGTCATCGGCTCGGACCTCGCGCGGGCTCAGTGGCGGACTCCGTGAGGATCGCGGCGACGCATGCCGCGCCGCCGCGATTGTCGCTCACTAATCCGTGGACTTGCCGCGACGGCCCGAGTGGCGCTTGCTCTTGACCTCGTCCTTGGTGACGGTGCCGTCCTTGTTGGCGTCCATGCGCTCGAAGTGCGCATCGGCCTTGGCGGACATCTCCGCGGTGGAGACGCGGCCGTCACCGTTGGTGTCGTGGCGCTTCAGATAGCGCTCCTGCATCCGGCGCTCGCGCGCGGCCTTGTGCTCCTCGTAGCTGATGAAGCCATCTTTGTTCGCGTCCAGCTCGGCCAGGTGCTTCGCGCGCACGGCCTCGAACTCGGCACGGGTGACGGTGCCGTCGCCGTCGGTATCCATCTTGTCGAAGAACATCTTGCCGTGGCCGTGGCCGTGGCCACCCGGGTTGGCGATCACCGCACCGCCGGCAAGCGCGCCGGCGGCAGCCAGCGCGGCGATCAGGGCGGAGCGGCGGAACAGGGGGGAAGTGTTCATCGGTGCGTCTCGTGTTTGGGGGGGAAGAGGCGGGGGGTGCCTCAGGCCATTGAACGCACCGGGCGGAGAAATCCGTCGGTCGGCGTGTGGGGGGTGTTCAGCATGGACAGGCGGCGTCGCGGGCCGATCGCGGCCATGGGCCGCTCCCACCGCGGGGGTCCGATACAGCACCGTAGGAGCGGGCGTTGCCCGCGATCGGCGCGGCATGGGTCGATGCGGCATCCCGATCGCGGCCAACGGCCGCTCCTACAGGACATCGGGATGCGACGAGGCGCTTTTGGAGCCCGCGTGGGAGCGGCCCATGGCCGCGATCGACTCGCAGCAGGGCAGATGCCCAGGGGCCTCACGGTATGGCGTCGAGATCCACCCGGTACACGCGGTCGTGCTCATCGTGCGCGATCGGCTCGCCGGGCTCCACGCCCAGCAGCTCCGCAAGCTCCGGCGTCGTGTTGCTGTGCCCCACGACGACCACGTTGCCCGGCACCGTACGCAGCTCCACCGCCAGCACGTCGAGCCGGCCATGTTCGTACTGGCGCAACTCCGCGCCGGAATCCTCGGCGATCGCGCGCGCGGTCTGCAAGGCGCGGCGCGTGGGCGTGGCGTACACGACGAACAGCTCGGGCGCCCCCAACGCCGCATGCCAGCCGTCGGCACGCTGCGCGCCGGCCTCGGAAAGTATCGGATCGTCGCCGTCGCCGGCCTCGGCATGGCGGATCAGGAAGGCGTGCTGGTCGGCGTCGGACGCATGTGCCGCTGCGGCGCAGGCGAGGGTGGCGAACAGGGCGAGGGTGTGGATCGGCCTCATCGGGGGCGCATTCCAGTGTGCAGTCCCGACAGGGTGCACGAGCGAGGTGAAAGTGTCGTCGGCGGGAAATGACTCAACCCCCTCCCGGCCTCCCCCTCCGCGCCTTCGGCGCGCAAGGGGAGGAGTGACTCCAGCGAAGGCATGCGTCGCCCCCTCCCTTTCGCGCAGCGCAGGAGTAGTCCCCCTCCCTTTCGCGCCGCGAAGGGGAGGGATGGGGAGGGGTCGCGCGGCGCAGCCGCGCGCTGGCATGGCACGCGCGCGGAGACTCAACCCCCTCCCGGCCTCCCCCTCCGCGCCTTCGGCGCGCAAGGGGAGGAGCATCGGTCCGCGCTACAATTGCCGGGTTTTCCGCGTCTTACGGAGCCTCGATGAGCACCCCCGCCAGCCAGATGCCGGCCAAGGACCCCTCCGAAGCCACGCCGCTGCGTTTCGTCACCGCCGCCAGCCTGTTCGACGGCCACGACGCGGCCATCAACATCATGCGCCGGCTGATCCAGGCGCAGGGCGCCGAGGTGGTGCACCTGGGCCACAACCGCGCCGTGGAGGACGTGGTGCGCGCGGCGCTGCAGGAAGACGCCAACGCCATCGCCGTGTCCTCCTACCAGGGCGGCCACGTGGAGTACTTCAAGTACATGGTCGACATGCTGCGCGAGCGCAACGCCGGCCACATCAAGGTGTTCGGCGGCGGCGGCGGCACCATCACGCCGGACGAGATCAAGGAGCTGCAGGACTACGGCGTGGAGCGCATCTACCACCCCAACGACGGCATGCACATGGGGCTGGTGGCGATGATCGAGGACGTGGTGCGGCGCGCCGGGAAAGGCCGGGACTCGGGACTCGGGACTCGGGACCCGGTCGATCCCGTACCTTCCCTGGACGATGAAATTGCCATCGGCCGGCTGCTATCCGCCATCGAGGAAGGCGCCTTCTCCGACTCCGAGCTCGCCATGCTGCGACGCCAGTGGGCAGGCCGCGGCGCCCACCCCGAGTCCCGAGCCCCGAGTCCCGAGTCCCGAGGGCGCGCAGCGCCCGTCGTAGGCATCACCGGCACCGGAGGCGCAGGAAAATCAAGCGTTACCGACGAACTCCTCATCCGTTTTCTACAGCACTTCCCGGAGATGCGCATCGCCGTGATCGCGGTGGACCCCACCCGCCGCCGCACCGGCGGCGCGCTGCTGGGCGACCGCATCCGCATGAACGCCCTGCGCAGTCCACGCGTGTTCATGCGCTCGATGGCCACCCGCCGCCAGCACGTGTCCACCAGCGCGGTGCTGGTCGATTGCATCGCCGCCATCAAGGGCCTGGGCTTCGACCTGGTCATCGTCGAGACCGCCGGCATCGGCCAGTCCGACACCGAGATCGTCGACCTGGTCGACTTCCCCGTCTACGTGATGACCTCCGACTACGGCGCCGCCAGCCAGCTCGAGAAGATCGACATGCTGGATTTTGCGGAACTCGTCGTGCTGAACAAGTTCGACAAGCGCGGCGCCGAAGACGCCCTGCGCGACGTGCGCAAGCAATGGAAGCGCAACCGCACCGCCTTCAAGATGGCCGACGAGGACGTGCCGGTCTATCCCACCATTGCCAGCCAGTTCAACGACCCGGGCGTGACCTGGATGTTCGCCAACCTGTGCCGGTTGCTGCGCGAGAAACTCGGCAAGCGCGAGGCGGGGCAGGGCGAGGCCGGGCAGATCGCTGGCAACGCCGGCTCCTACAGCGCCGACGACACCCCAGTCACCACCCCCACCGCCCGCCCCACTGTAGGAGCCGGCGTTGCCGGCGACCGACTTCCTTCCCCCCGCTGCGACTTCAATCCCGAGCTGGAGGTCAAGCTCAAGCAGCCGCGCGCCACCATCCTGATCCCCGGCGCCCGCGTGCGCTACCTGGCCGAGATCGCCGAGCAGGGCAGGGCGATCAACGGCGGCATCGAGGACATGGCCGAGCAGGCGAGCAAGGCGCAGAGCTGCTACGAGGCGCTGCAGGAGCTGGAGGATCCCAAGCTGCCGAAGCCGCTGGAGCTTTACGACTCCGAGGATCTGGTCGCCGGCAACGCCGGCTCCTACAAGGGCTCCGCTGGTTCCGCTGGTCCCGCCACTGGCGCAACTGCCTCCCCCGACCCCCTTTCCCCTGTAGGAGCCGGCGTTGCCGGCGAACCATCCCGCGAAACACCCCACGCCCACCCCACAACCGACCGCTCCCTCCTCACCCTGCGCCAACGCTACAACGCTGCCCTGGACTCCCTGACCCCCGAGGCGCTCAAGCTCCTGCGCAAATGGCCCCAGCGCTACCAATCCGTCACCGAAGAAATCACCGAATACCACGTCCGCGACCAATCCATCCGCGTCGAAAACTACCGCGAATCCCTGAGCCACCAGAAGATCCCCAAGATCGCCCCGCCCACCTACCGCGACTGGGGCGACCTGCTGCGCTTCCTGATGCGCGAGAACCTCCCCGGCGGCTACCCCTACACCGGCGGCGTCTACCCCTACCGCCGCGCCGGCGAGGACCCGATCCGCATGTTTGCCGGCGAGGGCACGCCCGAGCGCACCAACCGCCGCTTCCACTACCTCAGCCAGGGCCTGCCCGCCGCGCGCCTGTCCACCGCCTTCGACAGCGTCACCCTGTACGGCGAGGACCCGGCCGAGCGCCCCGACATCTACGGCAAGATCGGCAACTCCGGCGTCTCCATCGCCACCCTGGACGACATGAAGAAGCTGTACTCCGGCTTCGACCTGTGCGCGCCCACCACCAGCGTGTCGATGACCATCAACGGCCCGGCGCCGATGATCCTGGCCATGTTCATGAACACCGCCATCGACCAGCAGGTGGAGAAGTGGCTGCGCGAGGACGGCAAGCGCTGGGACGCCGCGCACGAAAAGATCGAGCAGATCTTCGAAGGCCGCCAGCGCCCCGAATACGCCGGCATGCTGCCCGACGGCAACGACGGGCTGGGCCTGGGACTGCTCGGCGTCACCGGCGAGGAGGTGGTCGAGCGCGAGACCTACGAGCGCATCCAGGCCGAGACCGTCAAGGTGGTGCGCGGCACCGTGCAGGCCGACATCCTCAAGGAGGACCAGGCCCAGAACACCTGCATCTTCAGCACCGAGTTCGCGCTGCGGATGATGGGCGACATCCAGCAGTACTTCGTCGACCACAAGGTGCGCAACTTCTACTCGGTGTCGATCTCCGGCTACCACATCGCCGAGGCCGGCGCGAACCCGATCAGCCAGCTCGCCTTCACGCTGTCCAACGGTTTCACCATCGTCGAGTACTACCTCGCCCGCGGCATGGACATCGACGACTTCGCGCCCAACCTGAGCTTCTTCTTCTCCAACGGCATGGACCCGGAGTACACCGTGATCGGCCGCGTCGCCCGCCGCATCTGGGCCCGCGCCATGCGCGAGCGCTACGGCGCCTCCGCCCGCAGCCAGATGATGAAGTACCACGTGCAGACCTCCGGCCGCTCGCTGCACGCCCAGGAAATCCAGTTCAACGACATCCGCACCACGCTGCAGGCCCTGTACGCCCTGTTCGACAACTGCAACAGCCTGCACACCAACGCCTACGACGAGGCCATCACCACGCCCACCGAAGAGAGCGTGCGCCGCGCCGTGGCCATCCAGATGATCATCAACCGCGAGCTGGGCCTGAACTTCAACGAGAACCCCTGGCAGGGCAGCTTCATCGTCGAGCGCCTCACCGACATCGTCGAGGAAGCCGTCTACAAGGAGTTCGAAGCCATCTCCGAGCGCGGCGGCGTGCTCGGCGCCATGGACACCATGTACCAGCGCGGCAAGATCCAGGAAGAAAGCCTCTACTACGAAGCCAAGAAACACGACGGCAGCCTGCCCCTGATCGGCGTCAACACCTTCCTCCCCAGGGAACACGCCGGCGACATCGTCACCGAGATCGAACTGATCCGCTCCACCGACGCCGAAAAGAAACAGCAGATCACCAACGTTGCCAGCTTCCAGAAGCTCCGCGCAGAAACTGTAGGAGCCGCCGTTGGCGGCGAAAACCGCCCCACAAATGCGACCCATCCAGGCACCCTCCCACACCTCCAACAAACCGCCCGCAACCGCGAAAACGTCTTCGCAGCCCTGATGGAAGCCGTCAAATACAACTCCCTGGGCCAGATCAGCCACGCCCTGTACGAAGTCGGCGGCGAATACCGCCGCAACATGTAACACCGCAATGGCATTCCGCGTTCACGAGATCTTCCACGCACTCGCGCAGGCCGACGCACGCTACGTCGTCGTCGGCGGTCTGGCCGTTATACTCCATGGTCACCTGCGCGCCACCCGCGATCTCGACCTCGTCATCTCGCTGGAGCAGGCCAACTGTGCCAAGGCGTTGCGTGCACTCTCCGGCATCGGCCTGCGACCGCGGCTTCCCGTCCCGATGGAGGCCTTCAGCGACCCCTCCATCCGTGAACAGTGGCATCGCGACCGCAACATGGAGGTATTCCAGCTCTGGGATCCCGCGAACGAGGAACGCTCCGTGGATCTTTTCGTTCACGAACCCATCGACTTCGAGGAGCTCTACGGCGCCGCCGTGACCAGGGAGCTGCACGGGGTACCGATCAGGGTCGCCGCCATCCACCACCTGATCCGGATGAAGCGCCTGGCAGGTCGCCCGCGCGACCTTGACGACATCGCCGCCCTGCGCCAGATTGCAGCTGAAACCGGCCAGCCCACCGAATGAATCCTACCCAGCCAGACCTGCGCTGCACGTTCTCCGACGCCGAGCGCAACAACCTGCTCGCCGGCATCCGGCTCAGCACGCAGGCCAAGATCGACTTCTTCGAGGAAATGGTCTCGCTCGCCGTCGCGACCGGCGCCCGAGACCGGTCGGAGCCCGATGCGCCCCGGGGAAAGGTGCCGCGCCGCAGCGGCGGGGCGACGTAGACAACCGCGGCGTTTTCGTTATTGGAGCGACGGCGCCGGACTTGCCGGCGCCGTCGGCTGCAAGGCGCCGCCTTACTCGACGACCGCCCGTACCAGCGTGCTGTCGAGCGTGTAGTTGGCGATCACCGTCGCGTAGCCGGTAACCCGGTAGGTGTACGTGCCCGGCTCCTTGATCGCGAACTCCAGCAGCTCGGGATTGGACAGCGTGGCGGCGGAGGCGACCTCGTTGCCGTTCGGGTCGACCAGGTACAGGTCGATATCCACGCCGCCGTCCCAGCCCAGCCGCGCGCGCAGCTCCATGCCATCGGGGCCGACCTCGAAACTGTGCTCGTTGACCTGCAGGTTCTCAACCGAGGGGCCCATGGTGCCGGTGAAGGTGGTGGTCTCCTCGACCAGGCTGACGTTGCTGGCGAACAGCGGCCCGTCGGTCAGCACGCCGTCGAGGTAGATGTTGCCCTCGACGCCACGCAGCTCGACGCGATGCAGGCCCTTGGGCAGATTCGCGATCGGGAAGCGCACGCCGTGCTCGTCCACCGGGTTGTAGAAGCTGATCCGGCCGCGCGGCTCGCCGTCCACGTAAACGTCCGCCACACCGCCCTTGGCGTTGCGCGGGTAGACCAGCTGG
Organism: Lysobacteraceae bacterium; assembly: GCA_035686365.1. Lineage (GTDB taxonomy): Bacteria > Pseudomonadota > Gammaproteobacteria > Xanthomonadales > Xanthomonadaceae > DASRZM01. The sequence goes on from DASRZM010000006.1 coordinate 23,479, forward strand.
AACGCGGTGCCGGAGAAGCTCAGTCGCGCGCGCGGCGTCTCCTTGCGGCTGACGCGGCTACGCTGGTAGCTGCCGTCGGTGGCGCCGGCATCGGCGATCGACTGCCAGCGGCCCTCGAGCGTGAGCAGCGCATCGTTGTCGCCGGCCGACAGCCACTGGCCCTGGCTCGACCACGCGGTCAGCCCGGCCAGGAACTGCTGGCGCTCACCCTGGGTGGCCGCGGCCACTTCCACGGCTTCGGCCACGTCGATGTAGCCGCCGCCGATCTGGTGCCATTCGTAGCCCGGGATCGGATCGGCCGTGGCGATCAGGATCTCTTCGATCTGGTCCGGCGAGAGCTGCGGGTTGGCCTCCAGCAGCAGCGCCGCGGTACCGGCGACGAATGGCGTCGCCATGCTGGTGCCGCTGATGCAGTGGTAGTAGTAGGTGTAGGACGGGTTGGCGGCGTTGACCACCGGCCCGAGCGCGCCGACCACGGTGCCCGGCGCGCGCGTGGAGCAGATGCCCGAGCCCGGCGCCACCACGTCGATGTGCTTGTACGGGTCACCCGCGACACCGCGGCTGGAGAAGCCCGACAGGTCGCGCGCCTTGGTGCCGGAGCCGACGTTGATGACCCACGGCACGATCGCGTACGGGTTCAGCGTGTCCTCGTCCGGGCCGTCGTTGCCGGCGGCGAAGCTGACCACGATGCCGCGGCGGTAGGCCTCGAAGCTGGCCTTGTTGATCGGGTTGTTGGGGTCGTAGACGCTGTTGGAGCTGCCCCAGGAGTTGGTGACGATGTCGATGCCGTAGCGCTGCTGGTTGGCCAGCACCCAGTCGAAGCCCTGCAGCGCGAACAGGATGAACAGGCCCTCGCCGGCACCCAGGCCGATCAGGTCGGCTTCCGGCGCGATGCCGTCGTAGTAGTTGGCGCGGCGGGTGTCGGTGGCGCTGGCCGCACCGGTGCCGGCGACGGTGCCGGCGACGTGGGTGCCGTGGCCGCTGCTGGTGTCGGTGTTGCTCACGTTCTCGAGGTTGGCCGCGAAGCCGGCCAGGCCGAGGTCGTTCACCAGCTTGACGTTCTGCACCGTCTTGCTGCCGAAGGCCAGGTCCGGGTGGTTGGCGTCGATGCCCGAGTCCAGCACCGCGACGGTGACGCCGCGGCCCTTGAGGCCGACATTGTCGTGCACCCAGTGGCCGCCGGTGATTTCGCCGGCCTCATGATTGAAGTACTCGAGCGGGGCGTCCGGATAGATGCTCTCCACGCTGTCCCATTCGGCGAGCGCGCGCACCTGCTCGGTGGTCAGCAGGGCACCGGCCATCGGCAGCTCCTGCAGCAGCAGATAGTCGCTGGTCAGCGTGGCAAGGCGGCTCGCCTCGCTGCGGTCGGTGAAGGTGACCACGACGCGGTGCGGGCCCGGGTCCGCAAGCGCGGACTCGAGCTCGGGCGCGATCAGCGCGCTGGCGCCGGCGGGCGCGGCGGCGCCGAGGATGGCGAGGGAGATGGCGAGGCTGAGCGGCGTTTTCATAAGGGACAGGTTCCGGCTGGGGAGCCCGAACGGTAGCGCAGCTGTGCGACAATCCCGATGGGGGAAACCCCCCAGGGCAGAGGGCTGCGATCCCCCAGACCGGGGCCAGAGTGATTCAGCGAACGCCTACGACGAGCCCATCACCACACCCCCACCGAAGAGAGCGTGCGCCGCGCCGTCGCCATCCAGATGATCATCAACCGCGAGCTGGGCCTGAACTTCAACGAAAACCCCTGGCAGGGCAGCTTCGTCGTCGACCGCCTTACCGACATCGTCGAGGAAGCCGTCTACAAGGAAGTCGAAGCCATCTCCGAACGCGGCGGCGTGCTCGGCGCCATGGACACCATGTACCAGCGCGGCAGGATCCAGGAAGAAAGCCTCTACTACGAGGCCAAGAAGCACGACGACAGCCTCCCCCTGATCGGCGTCAACACCTTCCTCCCCAGGGAACACGCCGGCGACATCGTCACCGAGATCGAACTGATCCGCTCCACCGACGCCGAAAAGAAACAGCAGCTCGCCAACGTCAAATCCTTCCAGACTTCCCGCAACCCCCTCCCGGCCGGTTGCAAGCCCACAGAATCCGTTCGTCCTGAGGTATCGAAGCACGCACGGATCCCCGGGACGCTAGCCCACCTCCAACACACCGCCCGCGAGCGAACCAACGTCTTCGCAGCCCTGAGGGAAGCGGTGAAGTACAACTCCCTGGGCCAGATCAGCCATGCGCTGTACGAGGTGGGCGGGGAGTATCGGCGGAATATGTGACGCCAGCGCCCCCCGCGGCGGAGTACGGGGGCATAACATGT
>DASRZM010000007.1:0-50114 GCA_035686365.1 Lysobacteraceae bacterium
TCCGCCGGAAACTCGTAGGAGCGGGCGTTGCCCGCGATCGGGGTTCGGCGCCCTGGTGCGCTCCGCCATTCGCGGGCAACGCCCGCTCCTACGGCGCGTCGCCGTTGCGGCTAGGCAGATCGGAGCGATGTGGGAGCGGCCCATGGCCGCGATCGCTCCGCGGCCCCGTCGTCTCCCCTCCCTTTTCGCCGCAGGCGAAAGGGGAGGGCGGGGAGGGGCAATCAGACTTTTTCGGTCAGCTCCGGCACGATCTTGAACAGGTCGCCGACCAGGCCGATGTCGGCGACCTCGAAGATCGGCGCCTCGGGATCCTTGTTGATGGCCACGATGGTGCCGGCGTCCTTGATGCCGGTCAGGTGCTGGATCGCGCCGGAGATGCCGATGGCGATGTACAGGCCCGGCGCGATGATCTTGCCGGTCTGGCCGACCTGCATGTCGTTGGGCACATAGCCGGCGTCGACCGCGGCGCGCGAGGCGCCCACGCCGGCGCCGAGCTTGTCGGCCAGCTTGAAGATGATCTCGAAGTTCTCGCCCGAGCCCAGCGCGCGGCCGCCGGAGACCACGCGTCCGGCGCTTTGCAGGTCGGGCCGGTCGCTCTTGCCGGCGCGCAGTTCCAGATAGCGGGTGTGCGTAGGCAGCGCGGCCTCGACCGACAGCGGCTCGACCGGCGCAACCGCCTGCGCCCCGGCCTCGGCGTAAGAGGCGGTGCGCACGGTCGCCACCACCGTGGCGCCCGCCGGCGCCCGCACGGTGACGATGGCGTTGCCGGCGTAGATCGGGCGCTTGAAGGTGCGCTCGTCCACCACTTCCATGATGTCGGACACCTGCGCCACGCCCAGCAGCGCGGCCACGCGCGGCATCAGATCCTTGCCGAAGGTCGTGGAGGGGCCGAACACGTGGCTGTAGCCGTCGGCGGCCTTCGCCACCTGCGGCGCCAGCACGGCGGCCAGCGGCCTGGCGTTCTCGCTGCGCGCCACGGTCAGCACGCGCGTCACGCCCTCGAGCTTCGCGGCTTCGGCGGCGACTGCGTCCGGGGAATCGGACAGCACCAGCACGTCGATGGACTGCGGCGAGAGCTGCACGGCGCAGCTCACGCACTTGGCGGTGCCGGCATTGAGCTGCCCGTCGAGGTGCTCGGCGACAATCAGGACCTTGGACATTGCATTCTCCTTGCGTTTCAGCCCCTCTCCCGAGGGGAGAGGGGAGAAAAGAAAATCAGAGCAGGCCTTTCTGCTTCAGTGTGGCGATCAGTTCGTCGACGTCCTTGACCATCACGCCGCGCGAGCGCTTGGGTGGCGGCGCGTAGTGCGTGGTCTGAAGCGTGTCGGCGCTCTCCACGCCGAGGTCCGCGAACGCGATGGTCTCCAGCGGCTTGCTCTTGGCCTTCATGATGTCCGGCAGCTTGATGAAACGCGGCTCGTTCAGGCGCAGGTCGGTGGTGAGCACCGCCGGCAGCTCGACCTCGATCACCTCGAGCCCGGCGTCGACCTCGCGCGTGACCGTGGCCTTGCCCGCGGCGATCTCGATCTTCGAGGCGAAGGTCGCCTGCGGGCGGTCCCACAGCGCGGCCAGCATCTGCCCGGTCTGGTTGCTGTCGTCGTCGATCGCCTGCTTGCCCAGCAGCACGATCTGCGGCTGCTCCTTCTCGATGAGCTTCAGCAGCGTGCGGGCCGCGGTCAACGGCTGGATGCGCGCGTCCGTGACCACATGGATGGCGCGGTTGGCGCCCATGGCCAGACCGTTGCGCAGGTGCGCCTGGCAGTCGGCCGGGCCGATCGTGGCCACGATCACCTCCTCGGCGATGCCCTGCTCGCGCAGGCGCAGCGCTTCTTCCAGTGCGATCTCGTCGAACGGGTTGGCCGAGAGCTTCACGCCCTGGGTGACCACGTCGGAGCCGTCGGGCTTGACCTGGATGCGCACGTTGAAGTCCACCACGCGCTTGTATCCAACCAGGATCTTCATCGGATGTCCTCGGCCTTGCGGGATTGCCGGCCGGAGGCGGCCGGAAAGACGCACCATTTTAACGGGTTTGGGAAAAAGGGGACGGGGGGAATTTCCTGCTGGAAATTCCCCCGGGCCCTTTTCCGATGTGGGAGCGGCCCATGGCCGCGATCGGGCCGCGAACGCGCTAGGAAGGCGCGATGCCCAGCGCCGCCATCACCCGCGTCGCCGACTCCTCGGCGCTGTCGCAGCCGGTGTCCAGGTGCACCTCGGCCTGCTCGGGCGCCTCGTACGGGGCGTCGATGCCGGTGAAGTTCGGCAGCTTGCCGGCGCGCGCCTTGGCGTACAGGCCCTTGGTGTCGCGTTGCTCGCACAGCGCCAGCGGGGCGTCGACGAACACCTCCATGAACTCGTCCGGCCCGAACAGCTCGCGCGCCATGCGCCGCTCGCTGCGGTAGGGCGAGATGAAGCTGACCAGCACGATCAGGCCGGCGTCGACCATCAGCCGGGCGACCTCGGCGACGCGGCGGATGTTCTCCACCCGGTCCTCGGGGGTGAAACCCAGGTCCTTGTTGAGGCCATGGCGCACGTTGTCGCCGTCGAGCAGGTAGGTGTGGTATCCGGCAGCGTGCAGGCGGCGGTCGACCAGGTTGGCGACCGTGGACTTGCCGGCGCCGGACAGGCCGGTGAACCACAGGCAGCGCGGATGCTGGCCCTTGATCGCCGCGCGCGCGTCGCGGTCGATCGACAGCTTCTGCCAGTGGACGTTGGCGCCGCGGCGCAGGCCGAAGTCGATGCTGCCGCAGGCAACGGTGTCCAGCGAGATCCGGTCGATCAGGATGAAGCTGCCCAGCGGCTTGCTGGTGGCATAGGGTTCGAATGCGACCTGCCGGTCCAGCGCAAGATTGCAGTAGGCGACCTCGTTGAGCTCCAGCCGCTTGGCCGCGAGATGGTCCTGGGTATTGACGTCGACGCGGTGCTTGATCTCGGTGATCTGTGCGCCGGCGGTGACCGAGCCCTGACGCAGCCAGTATGGGCGCCCCGGCAGCAGCGCCTGCGAAGAGAGCGACAGCAGGTGGACGGCGAACTGGTCCGAGTGCGCGGGCGGCGCGTCGGCGCCCGCGATGACGTCGCCGCGGCTGGCGTCGACCTCGTCGGCCAGGCACAGCGTCACGGCCTGGCCGGCGACGGCGCGTTCGACCTCCCCGCACGGGGCGACGATGTGCGTGATCGTGCTGCGCCGGCCCGAGGGTTCGACCGACACCGCATCGCCCACGGCCACACGGCCGGCGGCGATCGTGCCCGCGTAGCCGCGCGCCATGCCGCCTTCTCCGGTCGAGAGTGTCCGACTGCCCCGCTCCCGGGGGGAGTGGGGCTTGCCGATCGGGAAGCGGGTGACCAGTTGCACCGGCATGCGGAACGGGTCGTCGACGGCATCGGCGGCGGGTTCGACGCGCTCGAGCACGTCCAGCAGCGTCGGCCCCAGGTACCAGGGCATGGCGTCGGTGCCGCGGGTGACGTTGTCGCCGGCGAGCGCCGAGACCGGGATCGCATGCACCTCGGCGATCCCCAGATGCCCGGCCAGCTCCCGGTAGGCGCCGGCGATCGATTCGAACACCGCCTGCGCGTATCCGACGCGGTCCATCTTGTTGACCGCCAGCACGACCTTGCCGATCCCCATCAGCGCGACGATGTAGCTGTGGCGCCGGGTCTGTGTGAGCAGGCCCTTGGATGCATCCACCAGCACCACCGCGAGGTCCGCATTGGACGCGCCGGTGGCCATGTTGCGCGTGTACTGCTCGTGGCCGGGACAGTCGGCGACGATGAAGCGGCGCCGCGGCGTACCGAAGAAGCGGTAGGCCACGTCGATGGTGATGCCCTGTTCGCGCTCGGCATCCAGGCCGTCGAGCGCAAGCGCGTAGTCGATCGCCTCGCCCTGGGTGCCGTGCCGGCGCGAGTCGCGCGCCAATGCCTCGATCTGGTCCTGGAACAGCGCGCCGGTCTCGTGCAGCAGGCGTCCGATCAGCGTGCTCTTGCCGTCGTCGACGCTGCCGCAGGTGATGAAGCGGAGCAGGTCGGCCATCAGAAGTAGCCCTCCTGCTTCTTCTTCTCCATCGAGGCGGCCGGATCGTGATCGATCACGCGGCCCTGGCGCTCGGAGGTCCGCGAGGCCTCCATCTCGGCGATGATCGCTGCTACGGTCGTGGCGCCGGACTCGATCGCGCCGGTCAGCGGGTAGCAGCCCAGGGTGCGGAAGCGCACGCGCCGCCGCTCCGGCGTCTCGCCCGGCGCCAGCGGCAGACGCTCGTCATCGACCAGGATCCAGGCGCCGTCACGGTGCACCACGGGGCGCTCGGCGGCGAAATACAGCGGCACCACCTCGATGCCCTCGCGCTCGATGTAGCGCCACACGTCCAGCTCGGTCCAGTTCGACAGCGGGAACACGCGCACGCTCTCGCCGGCGTGCACGCGGGTGTTGTACAGGTTCCACAGCTCCGGCCGCTGGCGCTTGGGGTCCCAGCGGTGCTGGGCGCTGCGGAAGCTGAAAACCCGCTCCTTGGCGCGCGAGCGCTCTTCGTCGCGACGGGCGCCGCCGATGGCGGCGTCGAAGCGGTGGGCGTCCAGCGCCTGCTTCAGCGCCTGGGTCTTCATCACGTCGGTATGCACCGTGGCACCGTGGCTGATCGGCCCGATCCCCTGCGCCACGCCCTCGGCGTTGACGTGCACGATCAGCCGTACGCCGGCCTGCGCGCAGATGCGGTCGCGGAAGGCGATCATCTCCCGGAACTTCCAGGTGGTGTCCACGTGCAGCAGCGGGATCGGCGGCGGTGCCGGGGCGAAGGCCTTGAGCATCAGGTGCAGCAGCACCGAGGAATCCTTGCCGATCGAGTACATCATGACCGGGTTGCGGAACCCGGCCGCGACCTCGCGCAGGACGTGGATGCTCTCGGCCTCCAGGCGGTCGAGGTGGGTCAGCTGGGATCGGGTCATTGAACTGGGTCGTCGAAGCCGCGCGATTATGGCCGCTGCGCCCGCGCGAACCAAATCCCGGCCCCTGCCGACCGGCTGTCGGCCTCAGATCGACGCCCTGTAGGAGCGGCCCATGGCCGCGATCGGCGCGCCTTGTGGGAGCGGCCCATGGCCGCGATCGGCGAAGCCTCGGCGCCACGGGACGCCGATCGCGGCCATGGGCCGCTCCAACATCGCTCCGATCTGCCTGGATGCGAGGCCAACGCGCTGTAGGAGCGGGCGTTGCCCGCGACCGGCGAAGCCCGGAAGGCCCCGCCCTAGTGCAGCCGCGCAAGCAGCGACTGGACGAAGCGATCGGCTGCGCCGGGTGCGTGGGCGAAGAACAGCGACGGCTCGACCAGCTCCAGCTCCAGCAGCCGCGGCCCCTCGGCAGCGGGCAGTACGTCCACGCGCGCGTAGGCCGGGCGCGGGTCCGGACAGGCGGCCAGCACCCGCCGCGCGAGTTCCAGCTCGGCGCCGTCGGGCTCGCGCGCGGCAATGCTCTCGGCGGCGAACAGCGCGTCGGCCGGACGGTCGCTGGCGGCCCCCTCCGGGTGCAGCAGGGCATCCTTGCGTACCGCATGCGAGTAGCGGCCATCGTGGAAGATCATGGCGGTCTCGCCGACCGCGTCGACCGCCGCCAGGTACGGCTGCACCATGACGCTGCGCCCGGTATCGAGCAGCCGCCGCGCGTGCGCGACCGCGGCCGGGCGCTGTCCGGCGCGGTAGCGGGCGGCGTCGCGCGAGCCGGCGCCCACGGCCGGCTTGACCACGAACTCCGGGAGCGGCGGCAGCGATTCGGGGTCGGCGCCGGGCTCCAGGAACACGGTCGGCACGATCGCGACGCCGGCGCGCTCCAGCTCGGCCAGGTAGTGCTTGTCGCTGTTCCAGCGCACCAGCTCGAGTGGATTGAGCAGCCGCGTGAGCGCACCGACGCGCTCGCACCAGGCCAGGAACTCGGCGTGGCGCCTGGCGTAGTCCCAGGTCGAGCGCAGCAGCGCGGCGTCGAAGCGCGCCCACGATACGGTCGGGTCATCCCAGGCCAGCACTTCGGCGCGGACGGCTGCCGCCTGCAGTGCTGCCAGCAGCGGCCCCATGTCCTCGTCCAGGCCATGGGCGGCGATGGCCGTGACCAGCGCGATCCGCATCACCCGATGCTCCCCTCTCCCCGACCCCTCTCCCGACGGGAGAGGGGCTCGCGCAGGCGTTCACGAACGGCCATAGACGTCTTCGAGGCGGACGATGTCGTCCTCGCCCAGGTAGTTGCCGGTCTGCACTTCGATCAGCTCGACCGGGGTGGTGCCGCGATTGCGCAGCCGGTGCACGCTGCCCAGCGGAATGTAGGTGCTCTCGTTCTCCGAGACCGTGAACACGCGGTCATCGCAGGTGACCTCGGCGGTGCCGCTGACCACGACCCAGTGCTCGGCGCGGTGGTGATGCTTCTGCAGGCTCAGCGCCGCACCGGGCTTGACCGTGATCCGCTTGACCTGGAAGCGCTCGCCCATGTCGATGGAGTCGTAGTCGCCCCAGGGCCGGTAGACGCGGCGGTGGAACACGTGCTCGGACCGGCCGGTGGCCTGCAGCGTGTCGACCAGCGCCTTGACCTCCTGTACGCGGTCGCGGTGCGCCACCAGCGTCGCATCGGGCGTGTCCACCACGACCAGGTCGTCCACGCCCAGCAGCGCGACCATCCGCCGCTCGGACGCGCGCACGTAGCAGTTGCGCGCCCCGTGCACGATCACGTCGCCCTCGTGGCGGTTGCCCGCGTCGTCGCGCTCGCTGGCCGCCCACAGCGCCGACCAGCTGCCGATGTCGCTCCAGCCGCAGTCCACGGGAAGCACCGCGGCGCGGTCGGTCTTCTCCATGACCGCGTAGTCGATCGAATCGCCGGGTGCGGCGGCGAAGGCGTCGTGGTCCACGCGCACGAAATCCAGGTCGCTGCGCGCGGCCTGGAGCGCCGCGCGTGCCGCCGAGACCATGGCCGGCGCGTGCCGCTCCAGATCCTGCAGGTAACGCTGCGCGCGGAAGCAGAACATCCCGGAATTCCAGAGGTACTGGCCGCTGTCCACGTAGCCTTGCGCGGTGTCGCGGTCGGGCTTTTCGACGAACTGCGCGACCCGGTAGGCGCCGCGCCCGATCTCCTGTCCCTGCCGGATGTAGCCGTAGCCGGTCTCGGCCTGCGCCGGGCAGATGCCGAAAGTGACCAGCCAGCCGTCCTCGGCCAGCGCACGTGCGCTGGCGACGGCACGGCCGAACGCGGCCACGTCGTCGACGCGGTGGTCGGCCGGCAACACCAGCAGCTGCGCGTCCTCGCCGTCCTGCGCCAACGCATGCAGGGCCGCCAGGGCGATCGCCGGGGCGGTGTTGCGCGCGACCGGTTCCAGCACGATGCCGCTGTGTGCCGAGCCCAGCTCGAGCAGCTGCTCGGCGACCAGGAAGCGGTGGTCGTCGCTGCACACCACCATCGGCGGCTCGACGCCGGGCAGGCCGGCGGCGCGCTGCACGGTCTGCATGAACAGCGAACCCTCGCCGAGAAGCGGCAGGAACTGCTTGGGCAGGTTCTGACGCGAGAGCGGCCACAGGCGGGTGCCGCTGCCGCCGCTCAGGATCACAGGAAACAGCTTCATCGCATCCTTCCTCGACCATGCAAGCCTCTATCCACCCGGGAATGCAGCGGACCGGGGCTCAAAGATTCCGGTAGTTCGGCCCGGCACCGCCTTCCGGCGTCACCCAGTCGATGATCGCGTACGGGTCCTTGATGTCGCAGGTCTTGCAGTGCACGCAGTTGGCCGCGTTGATCTGCAGCCGCCGCCCGGCCGCGTCCTCCACCATCTCGTACACGCCGGCAGGGCAGAAGCGCTCGCAGGGATTGCCGTACTCGGCGGTGCAGCGATCCACGCAGATGGAAGGATCGCGCACGACAAGGTGCACCGGCTGGTCCTCGTCGTGCGCGGTGGCGGCGAAGTACACGCCGGCGAGGCGGTCGCGCGGCGGCAGCGTGCGCGCCTCCCAGCCGCGCTCGGGCGCATCGTGTTCCCCGAGCCGGTCCATGGCCTTCCAGTCCTCGGTGTTCTTCAGTGTCCACGGCGACAGGCCGGCGGTGACGGTCTCCCAGGCGGCGTTGAACAGTCCCGGCCACAGGCCCTTCTTGAAGCCCGGCTTGATGTTGCGGACCTTCTTCAGTTCCGCCATCACCGGCGCGGCACGCAGTGTCGCGTCCCAGCCCCGGGAGGACCGGGAGGCCGCCACGTGCGCGGCGGCCAGCATGCCCGAGCGCAGCGCCTGGTGGGTGCCCTTGATCTTGGGCACGTTCAGCAGTCCGGCGCAGTCGCCGATCAGCAGTGCGCCGGGCATCTCGCAGCGCGGCAGCGACTGCCAGCCGCCGGTGACGATCGCACGTGCGCCGGCCGAGACGATCTCTCCGCCCTCGAGCAGCGGCCGGATCAGCCGGTGGTGCTTCAACTGCTGGAACGCCTCCCACGGGCGGTACTCCGGGTCCGCGTAGTCCAGGCCGGCGACGAAGCCGATCGCCAGCCGGTCCTTGTCCATGTGGTAGAGGAAGCCGCCGCCGTAGGTGGCCTTGTCGTTGGGCCATCCCAGCGTGTGCAGCACGCGGCCCGGCTCGGCGACGCCCGGACGCACCTGCCACAGCTCCTTGAGGCCGATCGAATAGGTCTGCGGGTCGCTGTCGCGATCGAGCTCGAACTGCCGCACCAGCCGCTTGGTCAGGTGCCCGCGCGCACCTTCTGCGAGCACGGTCAGCCTGGCGCGGATGTCGATGCCCTGGGCGTAGGTCGGCTTGTGCGAGCCGTCCCTGGCCACGCCCATGTCGCCGATGCGCACGCCGCACACGACACCTTCCTCGATGAGGGTCTCGGCGGCGGCAAAGCCCGCGTAGATCTCCACGCCCAGCGCCTCGGCCTGCGGCGCCAGCCAGGCGCAGGTGTCGCCGAGGCTGACGATGAAGTTGCCGGCATTGTGCTGCTGCGGCGGCGTCGGCAGGCGCCATTGGCCGCGCCGTGTCAGCAGGTAGAGCACGTCGACCGTGACCGGCACGCAGGTCGGCGGCGGCGCCTCGCGCCAGCCCGGCAGCAGCTCGTCGAGCGGTCCGGGCTCGATCACGGCGCCGGAGAGGATCTGCGCGCCGATGGCGGAGGACTTCTCGATCACGCACACCGAGATCTCCGGATCGAGTTGCTTGAGGCGGATCGCGAACGCCAGCCCGGCCGGGCCCGCGCCCACCGTGACCACGTCGTACTCCATCACCTCGCGCTCGCTCATCACGACCTCGGCGCTTTTTCGTGGAAGAACGGCCGATTATCCCGGCTGGTGCCGTGCAGCCGCAAACCGCCGGCCGGCCCATTTCCGGCCGATCCGGCGATTCAGGCCCTCCCCGGACGAAGAGGGGGCGTGCTGCCGGCGCGAAACGCAAACAAATCGCGCAAGCCCCCCCCGGAGGGGGGCGGACGGGTGGCGGGCCAGAGGGGGGCGAACCCGGATGCGAGGGGTGCGAAAATGGCCGGATGCTGCAACCGATCGCGCTCGCCGACGCCGAACTGATGTTCGACCCGCAGTTCCTGGCCCTGGAGGAGGCTGCCGACGCGTTCGAGGCGCTGCACAGGGAAGTGCCCTGGGAGGTCCACCGGATCCGCCTGTTCGGGCGCGAGGTCGTCTCGCCGCGCCGGTCGTGCTGGTTCGGCGATCCGGATGCGGCCTACACCTACTCGGGCATGCACTTCCCGCCGCGGCCGTGGACGCCGGCCGTGGCCCGGTTGCGCGAGCGCATCGCCGCGGCGTGCGATTGCCCGTTCAACAGCGTGCTGGCCAACCTGTATCGCGACGGCCGCGACGCCATGGGCTGGCACAGCGACGACGAGCCGGAGCTGGGCCCGGCGCCGGTGATCGCTTCGCTGAGCCTGGGCGTGGCGCGCGGCTTCCGCCTGCGCCATCGTCGCGACCGGGTCCGCACACTGAAACTGGAGCTGACCGCCGGCAGCCTGCTGTTGATGCGCGGCGCCACCCAGCGCAACTACCGTCACGCTGTTCCGCGCACGGCGCGCGCGGTCGGCGCCCGGATCAACCTCACCTTCCGCACCGTACGCGCGAAGGCCCCGCACGCGCCCGCCGCAGCCTGAACACCCGCACACGCGCGCACGGGCAGGCCGGGCGCGGCGTGGGGACAGCGTCGGGGCGCTTCGCCGCTCCCAGGCGCGCGCGCGTGCGGGTATGGTGGGACCCGGGCATGCGCGGGAGTCCACCATGGCACGCTGCACCGCACTGCTGCTGACGGCGCTGGCGTTCGCTGCTGCCGAGGCCGCGCCCACGCCCGGGCCGGTGGCGCAGTGGCGCAGCGCGCACGAGCACTCGCTGCTCCAGGAGTACCTGCCGTTCCTGGAACTGCCCAATGTCGCCACCGACCGGGCCGCGATCGACCGCGTCGCCGAGGCGCTGGTCGTGTTGATGCAGCGCCGCGGACTGCAGCCGCGACGCCTGCGGCTGGACGATGCCGACGTTCCGCCGCTGGTGGTGGGCGAATGGACCGTGCCCGGCGCCACCGAAACGCTGGTTTTCTACGCCCACTACGACGGCCAGCCGGTGACGCCGGAGGACTGGTCGGGCGATCCGTGGGTGCCGTGGCTGTACGACCCGCGCAGCGGCGCGCCGGTGGCGCTGGAGCAGGGCCGTCCGATCGACCCGGAGTGGCGGATCCGCGCGCGCGGCGCCGCCGACGACAAGGCCGGCGTGATGGTGCTGCTGTGGGCGATCGATGCGCTGCGCGCGTCCGGAATCGAGCCCAGGGTCAACGTCCGGCTGCTGTTCGAGGGGGAGGAGGAGCAGGGCTCGCCGCACCTGGCACAGCTGCTCGCGCGTCACCGCGAGGTGCTCGGGCCGCACCCGTGGATCATCGCCGACGGCCCGCGCCACGCGAGCGGCCGCATGCAGGTGGTGTTCGGCGTGCGCGGAGACGCCAATGTCGAGCTGACCACCTACGGTGCCAGGCGGCCGCTGCACAGCGGCCACTACGGCAACTGGGCCCCCAACCCGGCGCTGGCGATGGCCACGCTGCTGGCCTCGATGAAGGATGCCGACGGCCACGTGGTCGTGGCCGACTGGCACCAGGACGAGGTACCGCTGGCTGCCCACGAGCGCGATGCGCTCGCGGCGGTGCCGCAGGCCGACGAGGCGCTGCGTCGCGAGCTCGGGCTCGGTCGCGTGGAGTATCCGGCGCTGGGCCTGCTCGAGGCCACCAGCCGCGCGTCGTTGAACATCAACGGCGTGCGCGCCGGCGACGTCGGCGCCCAAGCGTCGAACGTGATCCCGACGATCGCGCGCGCCACCCTGGACCTGCGCTTGGGCAAGGGCCAGACGCCGCAGCGCCAGTACACGAAGCTGCTCGCGCACGTGCGCGGCCAGGGCTTCCATGTGCTCGGGCGCGACCCCACCGACGCCGAGCGCCTGGAGCATCCGCGCATCGTGCGCATGGAACTGTTGCCCGGCGCCTACCCGGCCTCGCGCACCGCAATGGACGCGCCGTTCGCACAGCGGGTGGTCGCGGCCGTGCAGTCGGTCTCGCCGGAGCCGGTGATCCGGCTGCCGACGCTCGGTGGCAGCCTGCCGCTGGCGGTGGTCAACGAAGTGCTCGGTGCACCCACGCTGATCGTGCCGATCTCCAACCACGACAACAACCAGCACGCCGAGGACGAGAACATCCGGCTGGGCAACCTGTGGGACGGCATCGCGATCTACGCCGCGATCATGGCGCATCCGCACAGCGCATCGGAGCCGGCGGCGTCGGCCGGTGCCGCGCCCGGAGCGGCGCGATGACCACCCTGGCCGTGCATGCCGGCCCGGCGACGCGGCACTGGCGCGGTGCCTTCGCGGCGGCGGCTCCGGAACTGGCCGTGGTCGGCTGGGACGAGCCGGCGGCCGCGCAGGCCGAATATGTCGCCGCCTGGGATCCCCCGGACGGGTTCTTCGCACGCTTCGCCCGGCTGCGGGCGGTATTCGCGCTCGGTGCCGGCGTCGAGCGCTTGCTGGGTCGCGACGACCTGCCGGCGGAGGTGCCGCTGCTGCGCCTGCTCGATGCCGGCATGGCCGCGCAGATGTTCGAGTACGCCCTGGTGGGCGTGCTGGCCTGGCAGCGACGGATGCCCGAGTACGCCTCGCAGCAGTCGCGGCAGCGGTGGCAGCCGTTGCCGGCGCGTGCGCGTAGCGACGTGCGCGTGGGCGTACTCGGCCTGGGCGCAATCGGAAGCGCGGTGGCGCGGTCGTTGGCCGCGCTGGACTACCGGGTCAGCGGATGGTCGCGGTCGCCGAAGACCGTGGCTGGATGCCAGGCGCTGCACGGCACCGATGCGCTGTGCGTGGTGCTGGCGCAAACCGATGTGCTGGTGAATCTGCTGCCCTCGACGCCGTACACGCGCGGCCTGCTCGATGCCAGACGCTTGCGACAGCTGCCGGTCGGCGCGTATGTGGTCAACGCCGCACGCGGCGACCAGCTCGATGCGCAGGCCCTGCTTGCCCTGCTCGAATCCGGGCACCTGTCGGGCGCACTGCTCGACGTGTTCGCCACCGAGCCGCTGCCGGCCGACAGCCCGTTGTGGCGGCATCCGCGGGTGACCCTCACCCCGCACGTGGCTGCGGTGACGCAGATCGACCCGGCGGTGGCCCAGATCCTGGCCGGCATCGCCGGGATCGAGGCCGGGCGGATGCCGCCGGGACGGGTCGACCGCGCCCTCGGGTACTGATCGGGACCGCGGCGAGGATCGCGCGGCGGGAACGATCCGGCGCCTTCGCACATCCAAGCAGTGATTCCCACCAGGACACGATCATGGGCAAGCGGCGTTCCGGGACCGGGTGGCTGGCGGCGCTCGTGCTGCTGGTGGCGGCGGTCGGCATCGGGGTCTACCTGGCGCGGCGGCAATCGACGCCGGAGCCCTACGTTCTGGCGCCGGTGCCCGCCACGCAGCCGGAGCCCGTGTCGGCTGCGCCCGAGCCCACCCATCCGATCCAGGACGCGCTGCCGGGCGCGGAAATCCAGGACACCGGACCGCTGCCCGAACTGCAGGACAGCGACGCCGCGGTGCTGGCCGAGCTGGCCAGGCTGTTCGGCCTGGAGGAGCCGGCCGGCGTGTTCGTGGCCGGGCATGTGATCCCGCGCATCGTGGTCACGGTCGACAATCTGCCGCGCCGGCGCATCGTCCAGCGCATTCTGCCGGTGCGCCCGGCACCGGGAACACTGCAGGTGGAGGAGGCCGACGGCAGGCTGTGGCTGGCCGACGCCAATTCAGGACGCTACGAGGCGTTCGTGGCCATGCTCGAGTCGGCCGACCCGGACGCCGTCGCCGCCGCCTACGTGCGCGCCTACCCGTTGTTCCAGAGCGCCTACGCCGAGCTCGGGTACCCGGACGCCTATTTCAACGACCGCCTGGTCGAGGTGATCGAGCATCTGCTGGCGGCACCGGTGCCGGTCCGACCGCTGGAACTGGAACCGGCACAGCGCGGCTATCGCTACCTGGACCCCGGGCTGGAGTCGGCATCGGTCGGACACAAGCTGATGTTCCGGCTTTCCGCCGGCCAGGTCGATCGCGTGCACGCTGCGCTGCGCGAATTCAGGGCACGGGTCGTGGCGCACGAGCGCCCGGAAAGCCACTGACCGTCCTGCACGACTGCCGGGACCGGCTCAGTCGGCGCCGACGATCGGCACGCCGTCCAGATCCAGGTCCCACTGCAAGGTGGCGCCGGTCAGATCGGCAGAGCCGGTCGCCGCCAGCCGCAGGCGTTTGCTCACAGGCAGTGAGCAGCGGAGCGAGCAGCAGTAGGGTCAATGCGCGCATCGGAGTCCTCCGTCGGGGCGCAGGTCGAGTCAATCACGGCGCGCAGGGCACGGACAAGCGCCCACAAGCATGGCGCGCGAACCTCCGAACCTGTTCAGAAGTTCCCTAAGATGCAGGTGCCTCGTCCTTGCCACCGTCCGATGGAAAAACCTTTCTCCGCCGCCAGCGAACGCAACCGGGAGCCGATCCTGGGCGTGCTGCTGCGCCACTTCGCCGACCGCACCCACGTGCTGGAGATCGGCAGCGGCACCGGGCAGCATGCGGCGCATTTCGCCGGCCGGCTACCGCATCTGGTATGGCAGACCTCGGACCTGGAGGAGAACCATGCCGGCATCGCCGCCTGGGTCGCCGGATCGGGCGCACCCAACCTGCGGATGCCGATCACCCTGGACGTGGCCGACGCGCACTGGCCCGGCGCGGATTTCGATGCCGTGTTCACCGCCAACACGCTGCACATCCTGAGCTGGGAGGAGGTGCGCGCGATGTTCGCCGGCATCGCGCGGCTGCAGGTGCGCACGCGCGACCTGAAGCTGGCCGCCTATGGGCCGTTCCGTTACCAGGGGCGGCACACCAGCGACAGCAATGCGCGGTTCGACGCCTCGCTGCGCCAGGCTGCGCCGTGGCGCGGCATCCGGGATTTCCAGGCAGTCGATGCCCTGGCCGCCGCGGCCGGGCTGGAGCGGGTCGAGGATGCGCCGATGCCGGCCAACAACCGGTGCCTGGTGTGGCGCTCCCGGCCCTAGTGCCGTGTTCCGGAACGCGCCACCGCTGGCGGCCGTGGCCCGCGGCCCGGGCGCAGGGTATGTTGGACGGGCACGACGTCGCGGAGATCTGCCCATGGCCGAACTGAAGACCCGGAAGAACACCGCCAGTGTCGAGTCGTTCCTGGATTCGGTGGCGGATCCGCAGCGGCGCCAGGATGCGCGACGCGCGTGCGCCCTGATGCAGGAGGTCACCGGCGAGCCGCCGAAGATGTGGGGTCCGTCGATCGTCGGATTCGGCGAGTACCACTACCGCTACGAAAGCGGGCGCGAGGGCGACTGGTTCCTGACCGGGCTGTCTCCGCGCAGAAGCGCGCTCACGCTCTACATCATGGCCGGTTTCGACCGCTACGAGGCGCTGATGGCGAGGCTGGGCAGGTTCAGCACCGGCAAGTCCTGCCTGTACCTGAAGCGGCTCCAGGACGTGGACCTGGCGGTGCTGCGCGAGCTGGTGGCCGAATCGGTCGCCTGCATGAAGTCCACCTATGGAAGGTCTTGACAGGTCCATCATCGCCGCAGCGCTGATGCTGGCGCTGCCAATGGCATGTTCGGCGGCAACCGGGTTCCAGGCGTGCCTGGCGCAGCTGCGTGGCAACGCACTTTCGCGCGGCGTTTCGGAAGCGACCTACGACCGTCATGTCACCGGACTGGAGCCGGACCTGTCGGTGCTCGAGGCGCTCGATGCGCAGCCGGAATTCGTCACGCCGATCTGGGACTACATGGCCGGACTGGTCGACGAAGAGCGCGTCGCTGACGGTCGCAGCATGCTGGCCGAGCACGCCGATGTGCTCTCGCGCATCCGGTCGCGGTTCGGCGTGGACGCCGAGACGCTGGTCGCGCTGTGGGGCGTGGAGAGCGACTACGGTCGCGTGTCCGGCAAGCGGGCGCTGGTGCGTTCGCTGGCCACGCTCTCGTGCATGGGACGGCGGCAGGACTTCTTCCGAGGCGAGTTCGTCACCAGCCTGCGCATCCTCGAGCAGGGCCACGTTGCGCCCGAGGCGCTGACCGGCTCCTGGGCGGGCGCCTTCGGCCACACCCAGTTCATGCCCTCGACCTTCGAGCAGCTCGCCGTGGACTTCGACGGCGACGGCCGCCGCGACCTGGTCGGCAGCGTGGCCGACGCGCTGGCCTCGACCGCCAACTACCTGGCCAGGTCGGGCTGGCGGACCGGCGAGCTCTGGGGCTTCGAGGTACGGCTTCCGGCCGACTTCGATCCCGCGCTGGCCGGGCGCCGCAACAAGCGCACGCTGGCGGACTGGGTCCGGCGCGGCGTGACCGGCATCGACGGCGAGCCGATCGTGAGCGAGCTGTCGGCGGAGGCGCAGGCGGGGCTGCTGCTGCCCGCCGGCATCGAGGGGCCCGCGTTCCTGACCCTGCGCAATTTCGACGCGCTGTATTCCTACAACGCGGCCGAAAGCTATGCCCTGGCGATCGCCCACCTGTCCGACCGCCTGCGCGGCCGCGGCCCGATCGGCGCACC
Source organism: Lysobacteraceae bacterium (assembly GCA_035686365.1). GTDB lineage: Bacteria > Pseudomonadota > Gammaproteobacteria > Xanthomonadales > Xanthomonadaceae > DASRZM01. Next base: position 16,029 of record DASRZM010000007.1, read on the forward strand.
GTGGCCGACCGACGACCCCGGCCTGTCGCGCGCGCAGCGTCGCGAGCTGCAGCAACTGCTGGTCGCGCGCGGGCACGAGATCGGCGAGGTCGACGGCCTGATCGGGAGCCTGACGCGCAATGCCATCGCCGCCGAGCAGCGCCGGCTGGGCCACGCCGTCGACGGCCGCGCCGGCCAGCGCATCCTCCGCGCCCTGCGCCCCGCCCAGTAAGCCCACGCACACTCGACCGTACGCCCGATCGCTTTCAGCCCCCTCGTGTCAGGGGGCGACCGCTCGTGCAAACGACGGCGCAACGATCCGGTCGCCGGCCATCGCCACGGCCGACCCCGCGCGTGGCGCGGGGTGGGCAACGACGCGCGCAGACCAACGGAGAGGGATTCGCACGCCGCGCGCGCCGTGCCCACGATCGATCCAGGCGGCATCACGAGAACCTGGGCGTGCCCGGGCAGTGTGCTGCGGACGCTGTCGGCAGCGCTTCGATGCTCCGGTACGGCATTCTGGCCTCCGCCTTCCTGGCCGCGACACTCTTGCGCTGTGCCGCGTACGCGCACGGTGAAGGGGCGGGGATGAAGACAGCCGCCGCTCAGGCATCGGACAGCTTCGTGATTGCATGCTGTGCCGGCCATCGACGGAGGCAGGACACGATGCGGACGCTGACACTGGCTGTGGCTTTCTGGGTGGCGGCGCTGTTCGCCGCGGACGATGCTTGCGCCGCGCTGCGCTGCGGCAGCCGGCTGGTCAACGAGGGCGATTTCGATTTCCGCCTGCGCGAGACCTGCGGCGAGCCCTTCTACGTCGACCGCTGGGTCGATCTGGTCAGCCACTCCGTGGGTCCGCAAACGGCCGTCTCGCAGTATGTGGAGCGTGCCGACTGGTATTACGACTTCGGCAGCAATCGGCTGCTGCAACGGGTCCGCGTTCGCGACGGACGCGTGGTGGCGTTCGAAACGCTGTCCTCCTACGGCCGCAACGCGCCGCAGCGCAGCTGCCGCGGCGCGGCGCTTCACTCGGGACTGAGCGTGGGCGAACTGGTCAGCCTGTGCGGGCCGCCGGCGATCCGCCAGGACCTGGGGCAGGCCGTGCGCATCGGTGCATCGCCGGCCGAATCGGTGCTGCCGATGCGCCGCGAGCGCTGGGTCTACCGCATCGACAAGGACCGCGTGACCGTGGTCGAGATCGCCCGCGGCGTCGTCCAGGACATCGACGTCGAGTTCCAGCGGTAGGAAACCTCTGAACCTGTTCTGAGGTTCCCTCACAGCCCCAGCGCGAACAGCGCGATACACAGCACCAGCCCGGCCAGCGGCACCACCACGGTCAGCGCTCCCATGGCCGGGTAGGCGGCGCGGTGGGTCTCGCCGCAGATGGCGCGGATGGTGGTGACCACGTAGCCGTTGTGCGGCAGCGAATCGAGCACGCCCGAGGAGATCGCCACGACGCGGTGCAGCTGCTCGGGATTGACGCCCTGGCCCAGGTAGTGCGGTGCCAGCAGCGGCAGCGCGATCGCCTGCCCGCCCGAGGCCGAGCCGGTCATCGCCGCGATCAGGCTGACCGCGATCGCGGCGCTGACCAGCCCGTTGCCGGGCAGCTGCGTGACCGTGTCCACGGCCACCTGGAATGCCGGCGCCAGACGGGCCACGGCCCCGAACCCGACCACCGCCGCGGTATTGCCGATCGCCACCAGCGCGCCGACGCTGCCGTCCGACAGCGCCCCGCCCAGCGCCAGCCACTGCCGCGCCCGCAGCAGCGCGGCCGCCACGCAGCCGCCGAGCAGGGCAAGGATCAGCGCCGAGGTCTTCAGGCTGTCGTGGAAGGCGAAGGCGATCGCGAGCACGACCACCAGCGGCAGCGCCGCCAGCAGCGGGTGCGGCAGGTGCCCCGAGAATTCCAGCGGATCGTTGGCGCGTTCCTCGAAACGCTCGCCGCGCGCGTGCGCGCGCGCCAGCATCCAGCGCAGCCAGGCGTATCCGAGCACCGCCATGAACAGCGCCGTGATCGCGCTGGCCTCCCAGCCGGCCAGGTGGGTGGTACCCAGGTACGGGATCGGGATCCAGTTCTGGATCTCGGGCGAGCCGGCCGAGGTCATGGTGAAGGTGACCGAGCCGAAGGCCATCGTCGCCGGGATGAAGCGGCGCGGCAGGTCGGCCTCGCGGAACAGCGCCAGCGCCATCGGATACACGCTGAAGGCCACCACGAACAGGCTCACGCCGCCGTAGGTCAGCACTGCACAGGCGACCACGATGGCCAGCGCCGCACGCTGCATGCCCAGCCGCCGGGTGATCGCATGCGAGAGGCTGTCGGCGGCGCCGGTGGCCTCCATCAGCTTTCCGAAGATCGATCCGAGCAGGAACATGAAGAACCAGGCGGCGATGAAGCCGGTGAAGCCCTGCATGTAGCCGCTGACCAGGTCGGTGCTGCCCTCGGGCGCCAGCGGCGGCAGCAACGGCAGTCCGCTGCTCAGCGCCACCACCAGCGCGCACAGCGGGGTGGCCACGAACAGGTTCATGCCGCGGATGGTGAGGACGATCAACAGCGCCAGGCCGCCGATCAGCCCGATCATGCTCAGCATCGTTCCCGCAGGCCCCGACAGACGTGCCGCGAGCATGGTCGGCGCCTGCTGGCGGCGTAATTGGACCAAGGTACAGGTGTGATGCGCGGGCCAGCGTCATTAGCCTTGTGGACATGGACCATGCCGGGGGTCGGCCGTCCGCACCTGCGAGGGGACCAACGCGATGAACATCACCCGTCTGAGCCTGGCGATCGGCACTGCGCTGGCCTGCCTTGCCATCGGCGCACCGGTGCAGGCGCAGGAGGCGCCCGCGCGCGAGGAAGCCAAGCGTCTGGACGAGGTCACCGTCAGCGCCCGCCGCCGCGAGGAGTCCGCCCAGGACGTGCCGGTCGCGGTCACCGCGTTCTCGCGCGAGGACCTGGTGGAGCTGCAGGCCGACAGCGTCGAGGATCTGCAGGGCTCGGTGCCCAACCTCAACATCGTCCAGGGCCGCGGCTCGTCCGGATCGGTCAATGTGTTCATCCGCGGCATCGGCCAGCCCGATGCCCTGCAGAGCTTCGACCCCGGCGTGGGCATGTACGTGGACGATGTCTACTACTCGCGCATCCAGGGTGCGCTGTTCTCCCTGTACGACATCGAGCGCGTGGAGGTCCTGCGCGGTCCGCAGGGCACGCTGTACGGCAAGAACTCCACCGGCGGCGCGATCAAGCTGAGCACGCGCATGCCCGGCGCGGAGCCCGAGGCCACTGCCGAGCTGACCCTGGGCGATTACGGCCGCGTCGAGGGCCAGTTCTTCGGCGCCGTGCCGCTGGGCCCGACGGCCGGTTTCAGCTTCGCCGCAGCCTCGCTGGACAACGCCGGCTTCGTCACCGATCCGGCGACCGGCAAGGACTACAACAACGACAACACCGCCGCGTTCCGCGCCAAGCTGGCCTGGCAGCCCTCCGACTCCTTCCAGGCGGTGTTTGCCGCCGACTACACCGACCAGGACACTGCACTGACCCTGGGCCAGCCCACCACGCCACTGATCCAGTTCGACCTGGCCACCGGCGTGCGCATCCTGCGCCTGGCCGATCCGGGCGAGTACGACTTCGAAACCCGCACCTCGTTCCCGACCGACCGCGGCCAGCAGCTGCGGCACAGCGGCCTCTCGGCCACGCTGACCTGGGATCTGGCGCCGGGCTGGAGCGTCAAGAGCATCAGCGCCGGCCGCTCGCTGGAGACCTCGGCCTACATCGACATCGACGCCTCCGAGTTCGAGATCGGCGACGTGCTGGTGGAACTGGACCAGGACCAGGTCAGCCAGGAGTTCCAGTTCCAGTACCAGGGCCACCGCTGGGATGCGCTGTTCGGCCTGTACTACCTCAACGAGGACGTGCCCTCGCACCAGGAGGCCTACGCCCACGACTTCCTGGCCTTCAACGGCGCCCCGATCAGCTTCCTGCGCACCATCGACGACGACCTGGAGACCACCAGCTACGCGGCTTTCGTGCACGCGACCTGGCGCTTCGCGCCGACCTGGTCGCTGTCGGGCGGCGTGCGTTACACGCAGGAGGACAAGGACTATTTCCGCACCACCAGCACCTTCTCGAGCCTGGCCCCGCTCAACGGCAGCTTCGCCTTCCGGATCGATGACTCCTGGGACGCGGTGACGCCGTCGCTGAGCCTGCAGAAGGAGCTGGGCGAAACCGCGATGATCTACGGTTCGGCCAGCCGCGGCTTCAAGTCCGGCGGCTTCAACGGCCGCGCCAACTCGCCCGGCGAGGTCAGCACCTTCGACCCGGAGTACGTGTGGACCTACGAGCTGGGCCTGAAGTGGACCTCCGCCGACGGCCGCCTGCTGGCGAACGTGGCCGCCTTCCACAGCGACTACGAGGACTTCCAGGCCCGCGTCTCGGAGATCGTGGATCCCAACGCACCGGTGCCGACCTTCTCGTTCCCGGTGCTCAACGCGGCCGAGCTGTCGATCGACGGCGTCGAGTTCGAGGGCGTGGCCCTGCTCGGCGACGCCAGCCGCGTCTCGCTCAATGTCGGCTGGCTGGACGCCCGGTACGACACGTTCATCGACCCGCGCGTGGAGCTGAACCCCGCCCTGGCCGACCTGCACGAGCACGTGCCGTTCTCACCGGAGTGGACCGCGCGGCTGGCCGCCACCCACAGCTTCTACTTCGAGCCGGGCACCCTGACCCTGGGCGCCGACGCCTCCTACCGCGACGACGTCTGGCTGAGCGTGGACAACCGCCCGGGCCTGATGCAGGACGCCTACACCCTGGTCGGCCTGTTCGGCATCTGGGACTCGGCCGACCTGGCCTGGCAGGTCCGGGCCGGGGTCCGCAACCTGACCGACAAGGTCTACAAGATCGAGGGCCAGGAGTTCTCCAGCGTCGGAAATATCCAGACCGCCTATTACGGATGGCCCAGGCACTATTACCTGTCCCTGCGCTATAACTTCTGACAGCACGGCGCACCCCAAGCCCCGCCCCCCGAGCGGGAACCCCAAACCGCCGTGCTTACCCCGCGCCCGGTGCGATCGCACCGGGCGTTTTTTTGGGCCCTGAGCCCTGGCCCTTGGGCCTCCGGCCCAAGGCCACTATCCTCGCCCCGATGCCGCCCCGCCTTCCCGCCCCATGCCCGCCACCGGCCTGATCGCCGCCGCCGCGCTGCTGTGGCTGGGGGTGCTGTTCGCGGTGGCGGTGTTCGGCGAGCGCCGGGCTCCGGCGCAGGGCCTGCGCGCCGGCGTCGTCTATGCACTGTCGCTGGCGATCTACTGCACCTCCTGGACCTTCTACGGCACGGTGACCCAGGCCACGCGCAACGGCTGGTGGCTGCCGCCGACGTTCCTGGGCACGATCCTGCTGTACGTGCTGGCGCTGCCGTTCCTGGACCGGCTGGTGGCCACCGCCAAGTCGCTCAATGCGACCTCGGTGGCGGATTTCGTGGCCAGCCGCTTCGGCAAGAGTTCGGGGCTGGCCGCGCTGCTCACCGGCGTGGTGCTGCTGGGGATGGTTCCCTACATCGCCCTGCAGCTCAAGGCGGTGGCGATGAGCTACCAGGCGCTGCGCGCCGGCGCCGGCGAACCGCCGCCGTGGCAGGACTCGGCACTGCTGGTGGCGGTGATCATGGCGGTGTTCGCGATGCTGTTCGGCACCCGCCGCACCGCCGCGGACGAGCACAACCGGGGGCTGGTGCTGGCGATGGCCTTCGAGGCCGTGTTCAAGCTGGTCGCGATCCTGATCGTGGGCGGGTTTGCCGCGTTCGTGCTCTACGGCTCGCCGGCGGAACTGGCGACAGCCTGGCGGGCGCAGGAGGTCGCCGCGGTGGATCCGCAGCCGGTCGCTTACCTGACGCTGACCGTACTGGGTGCATTGGCGATGTTCACGCTGCCGCACCAGTTCCACGTGGGCGTGGTCGAGTGCGAGGACCGCGCGCGCCTGCGCACGGCGCGCTGGCTGTTTCCGCTGTTCCTGGTCGCGATCAGCCTGCCGATCTGGCCGCTGGCGCGCGCCGGCCAGCTGCAGCTGGGCGCGGCCCTGCCCTCGGACCTGTACGTGCTCGGCCTGCCGCTCGCGCACGGCGAATCGGGGCTGGCGCTGCTGGCCTTCCTGGGCGGGATGAGCGCGGCCACCGGCATGGTGATCCTGGCCACGCTGGCGCTGGGCATCATGCTGGGCAACCACTGGATGACACCGTTGCTGGTGCGCCGCGGCGCCGCCCACGGCGTGCTGGCGGACGTGCGCCTGCAGCGCCGGCTGGGCATCGCGCTGGTGCTGGGACTGGGCTACGCCTACAGCCGCCTGCTCGGTGGCGTGGGCGCGCTGGCCGACATCGGTGCGCAGTCGTTCTCGGCGCTGGCGCAGCTGGCCCCGGCGGTGGTGCTGGCGGTGTACCGGCCCACGCTGCCGGCGCGCGCCATCGGCGCCGGCGTGGTGGCCGGTGGCGCGGTCTGGGCCTACGTGCTGATCGTGCCGCTGCTGGCGGCCGGTGCGCCGTGGCTGCAGACCGGGCCGATGGGCCTGCGCTGGCTGGCGCCGGCCGCCCTGCTGGGGCTGGACGGGCTGGACGCGCTCTCGCGCGCGGTGTGGCTGAGTCTGCTGGTCAATGTCGCGGTGCTGGCGCTGCTGGCGCGCGGCGCGACCGTGCCACGCGAACGCACGATCGCCGCGCCGCTGGACCCGGGCGCGCTGCAGGCGATCGCGCGCCGCTTCCTGACCGACGAACGCATCGCGCGGCTGTTTGCGGCCGGCGGCGGGCTGAAGGCCGATCCGCAACTGGAGGCCCGCGTCGGCCACGAACTGACCGCGGTGCTGGGCGCGGCATCCACCCGCCTGCTGCTCGATGCCGCCCGCCGCGGCAGCGGCCGGCAGCTCGAGCAGGTGGCCGAGATCGTCGGCGAGGCGGCACAGGCCGCACGCTTCTCGCAGCAGGTGCTGGAGGCGGCGCTGGAGAACATGAGCCAGGGCATCAGCGTGGTCGACGCCCAGCTGCGGCTGGTGGCCTGGAACCGCCGCTATGCGGCGCTGTTCGATTACCCCGCCGGGCTGCTGCAGGTCGGCATCCCGGTCGAATCACTGGTGCGCTGGAACGCCGCGCGCGGTCTGGCTGGCAGCGAGCGGGTCGACGCCGAGGTCGGCAAGCGCATCGCGCACATGCGCGCGGGCACGCCCTATGTCGCCGAGCGGCGTTTTCCCGACGGCGCGGTCGTGGAGATCCGCGGCAATCCGATGCCCGGCGGCGGCTTCGTGGCGACCTTCACCGACGTCACCGCCTTCCGCCGCACCGAGGCCGAACTCAAGCGCGTGGCCGAGACGCTGGAGCAGCGCGTGGCCGAGCGCACCGCACAGCTGGAGCGCACCAAGGGCGAGGCCGAGCGAGCCAACCAGGCCAAGAGCAGGTTCCTGGCCGCGATCAGCCACGACCTGGCGCAGCCGCTCAATGCCGCGCACCTGTTCGTGCACGCGCTCGCGCAGCAGCTGCGCCACCCGCAGTACCGCGAGGCGGTACGCAACATCGACGGTGCGCTGGGGTCGGCCGAGGGCCTGCTGGCGGGCCTGCTGGACATCTCGCGGCTGGATACCGGCGGCATGGCGCCCAGCGTGGAAACCTTCCGGCTCGACCAGCTGCTGCAGCATCTGGCCGCGGAGTTCCGCGTGCTGGCGCACGAGAAGGGACTGGAGCTGCGGCTGGTGGGCACCGGGGCGTGGGTGCGCAGCGACCCGCAGCTGCTGCGCCGCGTGCTGCAGAACTTTCTGGCCAACGCGGTGCGCTACACGCGGCACGGTCGCATCGTGCTGGGTTGCCGGCGTCGTGGTGAGGCCCTGCGCATCGAGGTGTGGGATACCGGGCCGGGCATCGAGGAGGCCGATCGGACGGTGATCTTCGAGGAGTTCCGGCGGCTCGACCGCGGCGGCGGCGGGCTCGGCCTGGGGCTGGCGATCGCGGAGCGCATCGGGCGACTGCTCGGCCATCGCATCGACCTGCGCTCGCAGCCCGGTCGGGGCACTTGCTTCTCCATCGCGGTGCCGCTCGCCGCGCCGGTGCCGCACGTCGGGCCGGTGACGGAACCCGCGCCACGCGCGCCGCGCTCGCGCGTGCTGGTGGTGGACAACGATCCGGCCGTGCTGGCCGGCATGCGTGCGCTGCTGGAGGGTTGGCGCTGCGAGGTCGCCGGAGCCACCACGTTCCAGGAAGCCGAGGCGGCGATCGACGGCGTGGTGCCCGACCTGCTGCTGCTGGACTACCACCTCGATGGTGCGGCCACCGGTGTGGACCTGTACCGGCGATTGCAGCAGCGGCTGGGGGAGGTGCCTGCGATCGTGATCACCGCCGATCACAGCGGCCCGGTCGCCGAGGCGGTCGCGGCGGCCGGTTGCGCGCTGCTGCACAAGCCGCTCAAGCCGCTGGCGCTGAAGTCGGTGATGGGGCGCTTGCTCAGCGCCCGCCATGCCGCCAGGCCCGCGACGGTCGGCACCTCCGGCCCACCCGTCGTGTAGGAGCGGCGATCGGACCGCGGCACTGGGGCCATGCCCGCGATGTCGGGGCCTCAGCCCTCCACCGGCGCCCGCGCCGGGTCGGTCACCTCCAGGGTGCGCAGCAGCACCCCGGCCTGGGTGCGGTTGCGCACGCCGAGCTTTTCGAAGATCGCGCTCATGTGCGCCTTCACCGTGCGTTCCTGGATGCCCAGCGCATCGGCGATCTGCTTGTTCAGCCGGCCCTCGGCCACCAGGGTCAGCACCCGGAACTGCTGCGGCGAGAGCGCAGCCAGGCGCGCGGCCAGTCGGGTGTCCTCGCCGGCGGCCGGTACCGCCTGCACCGCGGCGCGCAACAGCGGTGGCACGTAGTCCTCGCAGGCCAGCACAGCGGCCAGCGCGCCGCGCAGCTCACCCATGTCGGCGCGCTTGGGGATCCAGCCGGCAGCGCCGTAGGCCAGGGCGCGGCGGATCACCGAGGGATCCTCGTTGGCAGAGACCATCGCCACGGCCACGCTCGGATGCTCGCCGCGCAGCGCGGCCAGTCCCATCAGCCCGTGGCTGCCGGGCATGTGCAGGTCCAGCAGCACCAGGTCGGTGTCCGGGTGCGCGCCCAGCGCCTGGCGTGCGCCGGCCAGCGAGTCGGCCTCGGCGACGCTCACCCCCGGCACCAGCTCGCGCACGGCCTGCGCCAGCGCCAGCCGCATCAGGGGGTGGTCGTCGGCGATCAGGATGCGGGTCATGTCCGGGTCATCGTAGAAGCCCATGTCACGGGCGAGCGCCGCGCCGGGTCCAGTCCAGGATGGACTTGACCCGGCCTTCCCTATTGCGCGGTCCAGCCACCGTCGACGGTGATGCACTGGCCGGTGATGTTGCGCGCGGCCGGTTCCAGCAGGAAGGCGGTGATCCCGGCCAGCTCATCGAAGCCGATGAACACGCCCTTGGGCATCGGCGCGAGCATGATCTCGCTGACGACGCGGTCCTCGGGAATGCCGTGCTGCCGGGCCTGGTCGGCGATCTGCTTCTCGACCAGCGGCGTCTTCACGTAGGTCGGGCACACGGTATTGATGGTGATGTCGGTGTCGGCGGTTTCCAGCGCGATCACCTTGGAGAAGCCGACCAGGCCGTGCTTGGCGGCGACGTAGGCGCTCTTGTACTTGCTGGCCACCAGCGAGTGGATCGAGCCGATGTTGACGATGCGGCCGAACCCGCGCGTGCGCATGCCCGGGAGTACGGCCTGGGTCAGGCGCGCCACACCTACGAGCATCACCTGTGTCAGCAGGTTCCAGCGGGCCAGCGGAAATTCCTCCAACGGCGCCACGTGCTGCAGCCCGGCGTTGTTGATCAGCACATCGACCGGACGCGTCAGCGCGGCGACCACCGCTGCGACCGAATCGTCCGAGGTCACGTCCAGCGTGTGCGCTTCGGCGCTGCCGCCGGCCGCCTCGATGGCCGACGCCACCGCGCGCGCGGCCGCACCGTCCAGGTCGGTGACGACCAGATGGTGACCGCGGGCGGCCAGCTCGCGCGCGATGCCCGCGCCGATCCCGCTGCCGGCGCCGGTGACGAGGATGCAATGAGTCATGGCGGGATTGGGGCGGGTTCGTGGCCGGTTCGGTCGCGCAGGGTCTGCACGTTCTGCCCGCGAGGCTATCACCGCCGCTGCGCGCGGCGGGTTGTACGTTGGTCCAATCCCGTCCCACGCGCGGCGCGCTAAGGTAGGCACCCACGTCTGGATGCGGGGGATCCCATGCGCAAGGTGCCGGGCCTGGCCATGCTGGCGGTGATTGCATTGGGCGGCTGTGCGGGCAGCCCCGGCACCCGGAACGCGGAGACGGTGCAGATGAGCGCGGACTCGGAGATCGAAGTGCTCGGGGCGGTGCGCGTCACCCGCCACGAGGGCGCCGACGATCTGGTCAGTGGCGGCCTGGGCCTGGCCGGGCTGCGCAATCCGCTGCCGCCGCCACCGGCCGACCCGATGGCGCCGACTGCGACCGAGCTGCGGCGCATGGCCCTGCACACCAATTGGCGCGGCATCGCCGACCTGAGCCCCGGCGGGGCGGTGGAGACACGGTTCCCGGAACTGCCGGTGGTCACCGGCGAGGAACACGCCGCGCTGCTGCGGCTGCCCGGCCGCCACGCGCCCCACCGGGTGCTGCTGCAGGTCCCCGATGGCTTCGATCCGGGCCGCCCGTGCCTGGTGGTGGCGCCGGCGTCGGGATCGCGCGGCGTGTACGGGGCGATCTCGGTGGCCGCGCCGTGGGCCTTGCCGCGCGGCTGCGCGCTGGCGATGACCGACAAGGGCGCCGGCACCGACGTGTTCGACCCCGCCTCGGGCACCGGCACCACCCTGGACGGGACCCGTGCCCGTGCCGGCGCCGCGCCACTGGCGTTCGTGCCGCCCGGATTCTCGCAGCCACGCACCGACACCCGCCTGCTCGCGCTGCGGCACCTGCACTCGGGGGACAATCCGGAGCGCGACTGGGGTCTGCACACGCTGCAAGCGGCGCGCTGGGCGCTCGATCGCCTGTCGGAGAAGTTCGGGCGCCGCATCGACGCCGACAGCACCCGCGTGATCGCGGTGGCCGTGTCCAATGGCGGCGGCGCGGTGCTGCAGGCGGCCGGACACGATGCGGACGGCCTGCTCGATGCGGTGGTCGCCGGCGAACCCAACGTCACCGCCGCCGGCGCCAGGCCGTTGTACGACTATGCGACCGAGGCGGCGCTGTACCAGGGCTGCGCCCTGCTCGATCCGCGCATGGAGGGCATCCCCTTCGTTGGCGAGCCGCAGCGGGCGCTGGCGGCCCTGCGCTGCAAGTCGCTGGCGCGGGCCGGGTTGCTCGAGGGCAACGACGTCCAGGCACAGGCAGGGGATGCCTACCGGCGCCTCGTCGCCGGTGGCTGGACGCGACAGGCGCTGGAGCAAGCCGGCCTGAACGTGAGCTTCGACCTGTGGCGCGCGGTCGCCGCCGGCTATGCCGGTGCCTACGCGCGCGCGCCCTTCGACGCCATGCCCTGCGGCTACGGCTATGCCGCGATCGATGCGGCCGGCCAGCCGGTCGCCGCCAGCGAACCGGTGCTGACCCTGTGGGGGTCGCTGGGACCGGGGATCCCGCCGGCGGCCGGCATCGGCCTGATCGATACCCGCGCCGGCGGCATCGATCCGGCGTTGCCGGGACTGCAGTGCCTGCGCGATCTGTACCAGGGCGAGGACGAGACCGCACGGGCGCTGCGCACCGGCATCGAGGAAACCCGGGTGCGTGCACAGCCGAAGGTGCCGACGATCGTGCTGCACGGCGCCGGGGACGGCCTGGTGCCGGCGGTGTTCAGCTCGCGCCCGTACGTCGCTGCGGCGCTGGCCGCGGACGCACCGGTCACCTACTGGGAAGTCGAGCACGCCCAGCATTTCGACGCCTTCCTGGCGGTGCCGGAGATGTTCGCGCGCTACGTGCCGCTGCTGCCCTACCTGTGGCAGGCGCTGGACCAGCAGTGGGCACGGCTCGAATCGGGCGCGCCGGTCGCGCCGAGCCAGGTGGTGCGCACGCAGCCGCGCACGACGCTGGCGCCGCTGGCCGCGCCGCAGACCGGCGGCTTGCGCACCGATCCCGGCGCAAACGCGATCACGCAAGCCGACGGCGGGTTGCGGGTGCCGCTCGACTAGCGATTGCGAGTCTCCTAGGGACTCGGGAAAGCGTCGCGTTTTGCCCCCCTCTCCCGACGGGAGAGGGGAGTTGCAGCCGCTCGAAGGGAGAGAGCGAACCGGCTGGGCCGGCCCGCCGTTCGATCGCCCGCCGCGATCCCTACACTCCGCCTTGAGGCCCGGGCACGTACGGTGATCGGACACCCGCAGCTAGGAGCCACCCCATGGCCAGCAAGGTCGCCAAGGTCGTCGAGATTTCCGCTTCCTCGCCCACGAGCGTGGAAGACGCCGTGACCGCAGGCCTGAAGAAGACGGCCGCAACGGTCAAGAACATCCAGGGCGCCTGGGTCAACGAGATCAATGTCCGCACGGACGCCGACGGCAACGTCCGGGAATGGCGGGTGAACATGCGCGTGACCTTCATGGTCGAATAGCAGGCTGTTGAACAGCAGCCTGCCAGTCGCTGCCACGGACGGCGGCGCGGCGAAGCAAGCGCGCAAGCGCTTGCTTCGTCTTGAGCGAGTCCGGACCTGTGCCGGACTCGCGGCTTGAAAAGCGATCAGGACGATCTTTTTTCAACAGGCTGATCGGGGCCCGGCGGCGCGGGCCGGCTGCGGCGCGCCCGGGGCGTGGCGCCCGGAGGAGCACGATGGCGTACCGGTTCGGCTCGCGTGAGAGCGTCCAGAGCGCGGTGCGTCGCGTTGCCCGCGAGCAGATCGACCGCGCCGTGGCGCGGATCGACAGCGGCGACCGGCACCGCGCCGTGCACCTGGTGCGGCGCCACGGCAAGCGGCTGCGCGCCTTGTTGCGACTGGTCGAACCCGTGTTCCCGGAGGCAGCCGACGAGTACGCACAACTGCGTGCGATCGCCCGGCCGCTCAGTGCCGTGCGCGACGCGCGGGTGGCGGTCGCCACCGCCGGGCGCCTGCGCGAGCGCTGCGATGCGCTCGACCGTTCGGCGCTGCTGCCGGCATTGCAGGCCGCGCTGCAGGCGTACTGCGAAGCGCTCGCCCGGGGCGTGGACGGGGCGCCAGGCATCGACGCGCTGATGGCCAGTGCGCGCGCGCAGCTGCTGGCGCAGCGCGAGCGGGTGACGGGGTGGTCGCTGAGCGCCGACGGTTTCGAGGCCGTCGGCGAAGGCTTCGCTCGCAGTTACCGGCGTGCCCGGCGCGCCATGCGCGCGGCGCTGGACGGTGGCGACGCCGGCCAGTGGCACCGCTGGCGCCGGCGCGGCAAGGTGCACGCCTGCCAGCTCGAGCTGCTGCGGCCGCTGTGGCCGGCGCTGCTGGAGGCCCGCGCCGGGGAGCTGCGGCGGCTCAATGCGCGCCTGGGCGAGCACCACGACCTGGCCCAGCTGCCGCTATGGTTCGCCGCCCTGCCCGGGGCGGCCGCACCCGCGGAACTGGACCCGTGCGCGCGCGCCCGGACGCAGGCACTGGAACGGGACTGCCGGCCGCTCGGGATGCGCCTGTACGCGGACCGCCCGCGGGATCTGGTTCGCGACCTGCGTCGATGGTGGAACCTGTGGGGCCAGTCCGCGCCTCACGACGCCTGAGTCGGCCCCGCGGCGCGTCTCAGCTGCGCGGTGCCTGGCGCAGCAGGCGCAACACCATGACCACCAGCAGCACCGCGCCGGCGACCAGCACCGACCACAGCAGCAGCTGCCGCCACGGGATCTCGCGGCTGGCCTGGCGCGCGGCCTCGCCGGCCAGCGCCTGGCCGGTGCCCAGCGTCGCTGCCGCCGGCGTCCACCCGGCGCGGCGGGCATCGCGCACCTCCGCGACCAGCCGCTGCAGCGGATGGGGTGCGCGCGTCGCCTTTGCGCTGCCGGCTGCCAGCGCGTAGGGCGCCGGGCCCTGCGTCATCACCAAGAACTGGTCGGGCGTGTATTCCACGTGCAGTCGCGGTGCGTGCCGCTGCGCCGGCCGGGTCTGGATCCGCCATTGGCGGTCGCGCACCGGTGCGATCGCCACCGGCAGGCTGGTGAACGCGTCGCCATCGTCGGCCAGGCGGAACACGGTCATGCGCGCGCGTTCACGCCACGGCGCCTGCCCGGAGCCGCGGCTGGAGACGACCACGTCCGCCACGGCAAAGTCCTGGGCCGGCACCACGTCGATGCGCTCGATCGGGAACGGCCCGCCGCTGTCGTAGACGAACACACCCGCCGCGTCCTCGTCGGCATCGGCGCGGCCTTCCAGCTGCAGCCGTTCGGGCGCCGGCACGGGCGCGAACCCGGCATCGGGCAGCAGCAGCGCGCGCACGCCGGCCAGCGGCGGCGTGGTTGCGTCGCCGCTGGGCGAGAGCCGCAGGTAGTGGGCGGCTGTGACCGGCAGTTCTATGCGCCGGCGCTCCAGCCGCTGACCGTCGCGGGTCAGCGCCAGCACCGCCTGTCCGGAGGCGATCGGGCGCCAGTTGGACAGGTCGTGGCTGGCCGACACGTCCAGCCGGGTGCTGAAGCTGGCGTCGGCGGGCAGGTCCAGGTCCAGTTCCAGCGCCCGCACTGAGGCGTCCAGTTGCGAGAGGTCCACGACGATCTCGTGCGCGCCGCGCTGCGGATCGCCGGCGGCGAACTCCGCATCGAGCCGGCGCAGGCGGCCGTCGGGCCCTTTCTCGATGTGCAGCGACACCGTATCCCCGGCACCGGTGGTCGTGGCGACGGGCACCGGGAACCACGGCGCCGGATAGGGCTCGCGTTCGCGTGGCTGCGCGGCGGCCTGCAGCTGGCTGACCGGGCCGAACGGGATCTCGTCGCCCTGGGTATTGAAGGCCACCACGTCGTCCAGGCCCGCACCGGCGAGCTGGCGATAGACCTCGGGCGTGAGCGCCAGGCTGAACACGCCCGAGCGCCCGGCGGTGTCGATCGGCCACTGCCATGCGAAGTCCGCGCGTGCGGCGGCCAGCACCAGCGTGCTGGTGCATGCGGCCACGAGCAGCACGGCGCGCCTGCGCCGGCGGAGGGAACTGGACAGATTCATGCGTCGGCCTCCACGGAGCGCGGCGGTGTCGGCGCGATGCGACCGACCAGCACCAGCAGGGCGCCGACCGCGAGGAAAGAAACGATACCGCCCAGGTTGCCCACGTACTGGCGGTCCACCAGCACCAGCTTGACCAGCACCAGGCCCATCAGCACCGCGCCGGCCAGCCAGGTGCTCCAGCGCTGCCGGCGCGAGCCCAGCACCCAGGCGGTGACGCCGGCGATGCTCCACACCACCGTCAGTGCCGCCTGCGTGGCGGCGTGGTCGAACAGCTGCAGCGACCAGGGCACCGGCGCCCAGTGGTGCACGGTGCGCAGCGTGGCCGCCGTCAGCCAGGCCAGGGCCGCGAACGTCAGCAGTGCGCGCAGGTTGGCCTGCTGCGCGCCTGCCTGCGCCGCCAGTCCCGCGAAGGCCAGGCCCAGCACGGCAAGCTGCACCAGGTCGACCGGGTTGAGTACGGGCAGGTAGGGCAGCGGATCGGCGTTGCCCGGTTCGAACAGCCCGAACAACCACAAGCCGACCAGTGCGAAGGCCGCCGGTACGAACCACAGCGCCGCGTACCGGTCGAAGCGGTCGGCCAGCGGCCAGGCCGCCCAGTGCGGCCGACGCCAGGTGGCGAGCACCGCCGCCAGCAGCGGCAGCACCAGCAGCGCGTGGCGCCAGCCCGAGGCCAGCGCCCAACCGGTCATCGCGGCGCGGTGCAGGGCGACCGCGAGCACCAGCACCAGCGTCCACAGCGCGGCTACGTGCATCAGCGACAGCGCCCGCGCCGGCGGTTCGCGCAAGCGCTGCAGCGCGTAGGCCAGAGCGGACAGGTACAGGCCCCAGGCCAGCACGCCCGGCCACGCCAGCGCATGGGCATCGGCGACATCGTGCGCCAGCAGCGCCAGCGGCACGCCCAGCAAGGCCACCGGCAGCACCGCCCAGCCCAGCCGCGGCCACGGCAGCAGCCCGCGCGCGGTGGCGGCCAGCAGCAGCGTGAGCGTCATCAGCGCCAGCGCGTCGACCACATCGGGCAGGTCCCTGAAATGCTGGTCGAGTTCGCGGACGCCGGCCACGGTCCACCAGAACAACCCGCCCAGGAAGGCCGCCCACACCAGCAGCCGCTGCAGCGCCCAGGGCGGCTGCCGCTCGCAGCACCAGGCCAGGAACAGCGCCGAAAGCGACAGCAGCAGCGTCGTCAGTGCATGGCCATTGAGGACCGGCCACTCGCCGTCCACGCCCAGCCATGCGCCGTCGAGCAGCGCCACGGCATAGGCGACGGCGGCCAGCAGCTGCAGCGCCCAGCCGGCCAGCTGCGGCAGGACCTGCCGCTGGCGCAGGCCCAGCCACACCAAGGCCGCGCCTTCCACCGCCCAGGCCGCGGCGGTCCAGTGCGGCGACAGCGCCAGCGGCACGGCCAGCGTCGCAAAGCCCACCGCCAGCGCGGCGTGGCCCTGGCCGAGCAGGTCGCTGCGGCGGCGCAGCGCGATGGCCGCCAGCACCGCATACAGAGCCGCCACCGCCAGTGCGCTGTAGGCCAGCGCCATGGGCTCGGCGTCGGCCAGCAGCGCCGCCTGCAGCGGGAACGCCAGCAGCGGGGTGCCGAACAGCAGCGTGCCGTCGACCAGTCGCCGTGGCCCGCGCCGTGCGTACAACACCGGGATGGCGACGTAGAACAGGAAGAACAGGATCAGGAACGGTTCGACCGTCGCCAAGTGCTCGGGCCGGTAGTACTGCGCGCCCCAGGCTGCGCCGACCAGGAACGTGGCGGCGAAGCCGATCAGGTTCAGCGCGCGCCACGGCCGCAGCCAGGCGATCGCGAACACCGCGGTGTTGAGCACCGCGTACCAGCCGAACAGCGCCACGTGGTTGCCGCTGCCGGTGGAGATCAGCACCGGCGCCAGGTAGCCGGCGATGAAGCCCAGCGCCGCCAGCCACACCGCATCCTGCAGCACCGCCAGCGCCGCGGCCGCGGCGACCAGCACGACCACCAGGCCCAGCGCCAGCTCCGGTGCGAGCAGGCCGTACAGCCGGAACGCGGCGAATACCGTCAGCAGCAGCACGCCGATGGCGCCGCCCTGCAGCGCCAGTCCGAACGCCGGCCGCGTCTGCCGGTTGCGCCAGCCCCACACCAGTCCGGCCAGCGCGGCCAGCGCGATGCCGGTCAGCCGGAACTCGATCGGCAGCGTGAACCAGCCCTGGTCGCTGGCGTACTTCAGTGCCGCGGCGACGCCGACGAACAGCACCAGCATGCCGATCTTGACCGGCACGTTGCCTTCCAGGAACCAGCTCCGGAGCAAGGCACCGATGCGGTCGCCCAGGTCCGGGCCCGACGGTGTGGGCGCGGGCGAGGGTGCCGGACGCGGCGGAGGCGGTGGTTGTGGCGGTCGCGGCGCGGCGTGCACCGCCGAGGGCGGAGCCGATGCCGCCGCGGGCATCGCGGCCGGCGCCGGTGTCGGTTGCTGCGGCGGTCCGGCGGCGTCCCGTGCGCCGGGCCCGGCGGTCGCTGCCAGCGCGGCCTGTTGGGCCGGCTGCGGCGCCGGTCGCGGGGCAGTCGCCTGCGCCGGTCCGCGCCGGTCGGCAAACTCACGCTCCAGATCGGCCATGCGCCTGCGCAGCTCGGCCTGGCGCCCCAGCAGCCAGCCCACCAGCGCCCCGGCCACCAGCCCCAGCAACGCTTCGTCGGCCTCCCCGAGCGCAGTGCCCAGGAATGCCCCGACGATCGCCAATAGCCAGTGCATACACCGCTCCCCCCGGCAGCTGAAGCCCGCAGTGTATAGCCCCTCTCCCCGCGGGAGAGGGGTTGGGGTAAGGGTCCGGCCCGGAGCGCGTACGAAGCTTCGCCGATCCCCTGCCCGGGGCGTGGCCCGGTGCGTTCGCAGCGCAACCACGGCCAGCGTGTAGGCTTGGCGCCCATGAATCGGGCCGCGCAACACGAGAACGAAGACGAGCCGATCCTGCGCGAGATCGAATTCGTGCCCACCGACCAGCCGCTGCGCGAGGACGTGCGCCGGCTCGGCGCGCTGGTCGGCGAGGTGATCGCCGAGCAGGAAGGCCAGGCCTTCTTCGAGCACGTGGAGCGCGTGCGCCGTTGTGCGATCCGGCGTCGCGAAAGTCTCGAGCCGATGGCTGCACTGGAGGCCGAGCTGGGCCAGATGGGATTGGACGGCGCCGAGGCCATGGTGCGCGCCTTCGCCACCTGGTTCGGCGCCGTCAACCTGGCTGAGCGCGTGCACCGGATCCGCCGCCGCCGCGACTACCAGAAGGCCGGCGCCGCGCCGCAGCCCGGCGGCCTGCAGGCGGTGATCGCGGCGCTGCGCGAGGACGGCGTCCGTCGCGAGGATCTCCAGGCTTTGCTCGCACGCATGTGGGTGGAACCGGTGTTCACTGCGCATCCGACCGAGGCGGTGCGGCGCGCGCTGCTGGAAAAGGAACAGGACATCGTGCGCTGGCTGGTCGCGGACCTGGATCGTGCGCGCACGCCGCAGGAGCGCCGCACCGACCTGGAGCGCATGCGCATGGCGCTGACCTCGGGCTGGCAGACCGCCGAGTCCGCACCCGAACGCCCGACCGTGGCCGACGAGCTCGAGCACGTGGGCTTCTATCTCGGCGAGGTGCTGTTCCGCGTGTTGCCGGTGTTCTACGAAGTGCTCGAGGATGCCGTCGCGCAGGCCTACGGGCAGTCGATTTCGCCGCCGGAGCTGTTGGGCTTCGGTTCCTGGGTCGGCGGCGACATGGACGGCAACCCCAACGTCGGCGCCGATACCATCCGCACTGCGCTGGAAACGCACCGCCGCCTGGTCATCGAAGCCTACCGGCGCGACCTGCGCGCACTGGCGCGCACGCTGAGCCAGAGCACGCAGCGGGCCACGATCGATCCGGCCGTGCAAGAGCGCATCGCCGCGTACGAGGCGCTGCTGCCCAGGGCCGCCGCGCGCATCCGCGCGCGCCAGCGCGACATGCCCTACCGCACGCTGCTGCGGCTGATGCACTCGCGGCTGCTTGCGACCGACGCCGGTCGCCAGGAGGCGTACCCGGACGCGGACACCTTCGTCGCCGATCTGGAACTGATCGACGCCAGCCTGCAAGCACACGGCGGCAAGCATGCCGGCGGGTTCGCGCTGCGGCGCACGCTGCGGCGGGCCCGCAGCTTCGGCTTCCATCTCGCCCGGCTGGATCTGCGCCAGGACGCGCGCGTCCACGATGCGGCGCTGGCCGAACTGACCGGCGATCGCGATTGGGCGCAGCGCGATCCGGCGACCCGCGCGCAGCAATTGAGCGAGCGCCTCGCCGACGCACGCTCGCCGGTCGGCGGCGGCGCGACCTCGGGCAACGTACTGAGCGTGTTCCGCGCGCTCTCGCAGGCGCGGGCGCGCTACGGCGCGGCCGCGCTGGGCCCGTACATCGTGAGCATGAGCCGCAGCGCCGCCGATGCGTTGGGTGTGCTGGCGCTGGCCCGCGCCGGCGGCTTCGTCGACGCCGAGGGCCGGGTCCCGCTCGATGTCGCCCCGTTGTTCGAGACCGTCGACGACCTGGAGCACGCCGCCCAGGTCGTGCGTGCGCTGTTCGCCGACCCGCACTACCGCGAGCACCTGTCCGCGCGCGGCGATCGCCAGTTCGTGATGCTGGGCTACTCCGACAGCGCCAAGGACGGCGGGCTGATGGCCTCGCGCTGGGCCTTGCAGCGCACCCAGATCGCGCTGGGCGAGCTGG
This sequence comes from Lysobacteraceae bacterium, assembly GCA_035686365.1. Classification (GTDB taxonomy): domain Bacteria; phylum Pseudomonadota; class Gammaproteobacteria; order Xanthomonadales; family Xanthomonadaceae; genus DASRZM01. The sequence continues at coordinate 35,812 of DASRZM010000007.1, forward strand.
CCTCCGAGGCCGGCATCCGCATCCTGTTCTTCCACGGCCGCGGCGGTTCGGTCAGCCGCGGTGGCGGCAAGACCGAGCGCGCCGTGATCGCCGCCCCGCGCGGATCGGTCGACGGCTTCCTGCGGGTGACCGAGCAGGGCGAGGTGATCCACCGCAAGTACGGCATCCGAGCGCTGGCGCTGCGCACCCTGGAGCAGACCGCCGGCGCCGTGCTGCGCGCCAGCCTGCGGCCGCGCCCGCCGGAACCGCGCGAAGTCGCCTGGCGCGAACGGATGGGCGCGATGACGCGCAGCGCGCGCGCGGCGTACCGCGCGCTGGTGCACGAGGACGCCGACTTCGTCGAGTACTTCCGCGCCGCCACGCCGATCGACGTGATCGAGCGGCTCAAGCTCGGCTCCCGGCCCGCGCGCCGTGCCGCCGGCGGCCAGTCCGGCATCGAGTCGCTGCGGGCGATCCCCTGGGTGTTCGCCTGGTCGCAGAACCGCGCCGGCCTGACCGGCTGGTACGGGGTGGGCACCGCGCTGTCCGAGGCGATCGCGGCCCACGGCGTGGAGGCGATGGCGGAGATGGGCCGCGACTGGCCGTTCTTCGCCACGCTGCTGGACGATGTCGAGATGGTGCTGGCCAAGTCCGACCTGGCCGTGTTCGAGCGCTACTCGCGGCTGGCCGGGGACGCGCACGCGCGGTGGTTTCCCCGGATCCAGGCCGAGTTCGAGCGCACGGTCGATTCGGTGCTGGCAATCAAGGGCGCCGACACGCTGCTCTCGGGCGATCGCCGGCTGGCGCTGTCGATCCGGCTGCGCAATCCATACGTGGATCCGATCAGCGTGCTGCAGGTGGACCTGCTGCGGCGCTGGCGCGAGGCCGGCCGTCCCGAGGATGCGCTGTTCCATGCCCTGGTCGCCACCGTCAACGGCATCGCCGCCGGGGTCCAGAACACCGGCTGATGCGCTGTGGTCGGGCGCGGGAACGGGTCTGCGCGGCGTGCGTGAAGCGTCGCGACGGCATCCGGTCGTGCGCGTCGGCACAGTAGTGCCGACCTACGATCTCGCGGCGGCATGTAGGTCGGCACTACCGTGCCGACGCCGGCACTGGAGATCGAGTGAAGGCGTCACTGCACATTGCGCTCACATCCGGTCTACACTGCGCCCTCGGGGTTCGACCACGGGATCGGATCGCGAAGATCAGGAGGCCCCGTTCATGTTGCGTACCGTCATCGCGCTTGCGTCTATCCTCATTTCCCTGCCGCTGCTCGCGCGCGAGCACAGCCACGTCGCCCACCTGGACGGCGGCGAGGAAGTCCCGCCCAACGCATCCCTTGCCACCGGCTTCGCCGTGCTGACCCTGGAGCAGGGCGCCACCAACATCCGCATCAGCTACCGCTACGAGGGCATCGCCAGCGGCGTCACCGGCGGGCATATCCACGGGCCGGCAGCGGCGGGCGCGAACGCCGGCATCCTGTTCAACCTGGCGCCGCCCGCCGATACCGCCGCCCAGGTGCTCGACCTGAGCTTTCCCATCGACGCCGCCCAGTTGCAGGACCTGCGCGACGGGCTCTGGTACGTGAATCTGCACAGCACGTCGTTCCCGGGCGGCGAGATCCGCGGCCAGCTCGACATCATCTTCGAGGACGGCCTGGACATCGAGCCGACCCCGGGCCTGTAGCGGCATGCGTCGTGTGCGTCGGCACGTAGGTCGCACTCCCGTGCCGACGGGATGTTGCGGCGGGGGTCCGGTGTGCGCGTTGGCACGGTAGTGCCGACCTACGCGGGGGCGAGGTCGATGTACTGGAAGCGGTCGTCGCGTAGCATGCGCTGGCCGCGCGCGAGCGCGAGCGGGGCGCTGAACATCGGGCCGGCGTGGACGCAGGTGTGGAACTCGCCGTTCTCGCCGCACGGGTCCACGCCGGCGGGCAGGTCGGCGAGCAGGGCGGCGTCGAAGTCGCGACCGGCAAACGCGCGATCGAGCTGCTGCGTGTCCACGCAGCACACCACCGCGCGCAGCCCGCCGTCGATCATCGTGCGGGCAAGCCGGCACGTGTCCGAACCGAACAGCGGGTAGCGCGCCTGCCAGCCCAGCCGCGCGCACAGCGCATCGCGGTAGTCGCGGATGTCCTGCAGGAACAGGTCGCCGAACGCGATCTCGCCGAGCCCAGGCCAGCGCGCCTGCGCGGCGGCCAACGCGGCCGCGAAGCGGGACTCGTAGATCTCGTTGCTGGCGCGCGCGGGCATCCACGACTCGAGCACCGGCAGGCCGGTGGCCGCGGCCTGCGCCAGCAGCAGCTCGCGGCGTATGCCCTGCATGGCCACGCGCTCGTAGCCCTCGGTCAGGGTCGTGAGCAGCCCGACCACGCGCACGCCCGGATCCGCGCGCAGCACGTGCAGCGTCCAGGCCGCGTCCTTGCCGCCGCTCCAGGACAGCAGCAGCGGGGTGGTCCCGGCCACGCCTACGCCCGGGTCACGTCGCGCAGCTGCCAGTGGCTCCCGGCCAGCAGTCCCATGCGGTGGCGCAGGATGCTGCCGGGCAGCGAGGTGGTCACGGTCAGGTCGATCTTCAGATCCTGCTGGCGGCCGGTCACGACCGCGTCCGGATCCAGTGCCAGCACGGCCGGGTCGACCTCGTCCGGATCCTGCTGCAGCGCCCGCCAGCGTGCGATCAGCCCGCTTTCGCGCAGCGCGTCCTCCAGTTCTTCGGCGAAACCCCCGGCGCCGACCGAGCGAAACGACAGCGACGGATCCGGACCGCGTGCCTGGTCCGGGTGGGGCAGGGTGATGTGGAAGCGCGTGGGCATGTCCGCTCCGTGCCGGTGACCTGGTCCGATGGTACCTGCGTGCGGTGTCGGCGCCGCGTCACGCAGGCGGGCGCCAGCGGTGCGACGCGCGCCGGCACACCCGATCGCGGCCATGGGCGCGTCCATGCGGTCCGGTGCACGGCCGCCGGACCGCGTCAGTGGCGGTGCGGCACGCTCTTGGGACAGTGGCACGGCGCGGTCGGGCCGTACTCCAGGCCCCAGGTGAGGCCGTCGCCGCCGTGGCGTTGCCAGTAGAAGGTCGGTGCCGGCGCGCCCTTGCCGCCGATCTCGGCCATGGTCGCGGCCTCGAACAGGCGGCCATCGACCATCACCAGGTGGGTGTCGGCGCTATGGCGGATCTGCTCCAGCGGATTGCCGTCCAGCACCACCAGGTCGGCGCGCTTGCCTGCCTCGATCGAGCCGATCTCCTCGCCCAGGCCCAGGTAGTCGGCCCCGTCGATGGTGGCCGCGCGCAGTGCCTCGAAGTTGCTGAAGCCGCCCTGGGTCAGCATCCAGGTCTCCCAGTGCGGCGCAAGGCCCTGCAGCTGCCCGTGTCCGCCCACCTGCACCTTGATGCCGGCATCGCGCATCGTCTTGAGCGAGCGGGCGACCTGGACGTGCCAGAAATCCCAATCCGGCGCCGTCTCGCGCCGGATCGAGCGCGCGTCCAGCATCGGCTGCGGGAAGAACCTGAGCAGCCGCTCGTTGCCGAACACCTCATCGTGCTGGTACCACCAGAACTCGCCCGACAGCCCGCCGTAGCTGACCACCAGGGTGGGCGTGTTGCGCACGTCGGTGGCGCGCCACAGCTCGATCACGTCGCGGTACAGCGGCGCCACCGGGATGTTGTGCTCGATCCCGGTGACCCCGTCCAGGATCATGGGCACGTTGAGAAAGAAGGTCGAGCCGCCTTCCTCGACCACCAGCATGCCCAGCTCGCGTGCGGCCTGGTTGATCTGCTGGTGCTGGTCGCGGCGCGGGTGGTTGTAGCTCTTCACGCTGAAGGCACCGTGCGCCTTCATACGCCGCAGGTGCGAGCGTGCATCCTCCAGCGAGTCGATCACGGCGCGGAAATCGCCGTCGGCGCCGTACAGGATGGTGCCGGTGGAGAACACCCGCGGTCCCACCATCTCGCCGGCGCGGATCAGCTCGCTCTGCGAGAACACGAACTCGGTGGAGGCCGAGGGATCGTGCACGGTGGTGATGCCGAAGGCCAGGTTGGCGTAGTAGGCCCAGTTGTGCTGCGGCACCACGCCGGCGCCGAAGTGGGCCGCATGCGCATGGGTATCGACCAGGCCCGGCATGATCGTCCTGCCGGTGGCGTCGATCACGCGCGCGCCCTCCGGGACCGCCACCCGCTCCGACCGATCCACCGCGGCAATGCGGTTGCCGCGCACCACCACGGTGCCGTCCTCGATCACTTCGCGTTCGTTGTCGGCGTCGCGCATGGTGATGACGCGCGCGTTGACGAAGGCCACGGTCTGGTCCGGCGCGTAGGTCGGCAGTTCCAGGCCGATGTCCACGCCTTCGAGCGACTCGGGCTTGGGCAGCTTCCCGGGCGCGCCGGGCACGAAGGCGAACACGTCCTTGAGCTCGCGCGTGTAGTAGTGCGGGCCGACCACCCAGTGCAGCGATTTCGAATCCGGCGACCAGTGCACGTAGGACCCGACATCGCGCGAGACCTGCGCGACCGGGATCGCCTTGGTGTCCTTGCTCAGCTCGATCGCCTGGCCGGTGGCCGGCAGCGGCGCCACATAGGCGTTGAACAGCTCGGTGAACGCGATCCAGCGGCTGTCCGGGCTCAGCGCCACGAAGTCGACCTGTTTGAGCGTGAGCACCTCGCGCGGCCGCTCGCCGTGCAGGCCGGCGCTCATCAGTTTCTTCTCGAGCCCGCCGCCGGCCAGGTAGTAGATGCGGTCACCCTCGGCCGAAAACTGCGGGTCGGCCCCCTCGTCGGCGACCTTGACCGGCGCGCCGCCGCCGGCGGGCATCCAGTACACGCCGGTGTCGCGCGTGTGCAGGTTGCCGGTCAGGCTGCTGCCGCGCGCACGCGCATAGACGATGCGCGCGCCGTCGGGCGAGTAGCGCGGGTCGTAGTAGTAGCCCGGCTGCGTGGTCAGTGCGCGCGTGGCGCCGCTGGCCAGGTCGCGTTCGACGATGGCGACCAGGTCGGCGTCCGACCAGGTCGTGTACACCAGCTTGCGGCCGTCGGGCGAGAAGGCCGGGTCGTACTCGTAGTGCGTGGCATCGCCGGTCAGGCGCTGCGGGCGTCCGTCCGGCAGCGTACGGGTCCACAGCTTGCCCACCGCGTGGAACACGATCGAGCCGCCGTCCGGACGAGTGGCGACATCGCGGATGGTCCGGGCGGTGAAGCGATCGCCGTCCAGATCCACGTCGAAGCGCAGCGGCTCGGCCAGCGTCTGCTCGACCTGGGCGTTGAACGGGATCTGGGTGGGCGTTCCGCTGGCGACGTCCACGCGCCACAACTTGCCCTGCGCCCAGAGGACGATCGAGCGCCCGTCGGGCATCCAGTCGAACGCCGGGTAGGCGCCGAAGATCGCCCAGGCTTCCTGCTGGTCGTGCGACAGGCCGTCCCACAGCGGCCGGCTCCTGCCCGAGTCCAGGTCGATCACGTGCAGCACACTGTTCTCGCGCACGCGCTTGACGAAGGCCAGCGAGCGGCCGTCGGGCGAGGGCTGCGGGCTGACCGCGCCGCCCGGGGTCGAGACCACGTCCTCGACCTTGCCGGTGGCCAGCTCCAGGCGTTTGACCGCATAGATCAGCCCGTGCGGATTCTTGTTGTACTGGAAGGTCGGGCTTGGGCTGACATCCTCGGAGAAGTACAGGTAGCGGCCGTCGGGGCTGAACACCGGTTCGCCCTGGTCCTGCTGGTCGTTCTTCTTCTTCGTCAGCTGCAGGCCGGCGCCGCCGGAACGGTGGTACAGCCACTGCTCGCCAGCGCCCAGCGAGCGCTCCGAGGTGAAGTGCTTGCGGCCGGCGATGTACTGCCCGTCCGGCGACCAGGCCGGCGAGTTCACCAGCCGGTAGTCCTCCTTGCTGACCTGCGTGGCGTCCTTGCCGTCCACGCCGATGCGCCACAGGTTGTTGCCGCCGCCGCGGTCGGAGGTGAAGGCGATCTCGCGTCCGTCGGGCGAGAAGCGTGGCTGCACATCGAAGGCCGGCCCCGAGGTCAGACGGCGCGCCTGGCCGCCCTCGACCGGGAGCAGGTACAGGTCGCCGAGCAGGTCGAACACCAGCGTGCGGCCGTCCGGGCTCACGTCCACGTCCATCCAGGTGCCCTCGTCGGTGCTGAACTTCACCGTGCGGGTCGGCCCGTGGGCGGCGCTGACATCCCACTTGGGCTTGTCGTCTTTGTTGTCCTTGGCGGCCGGCAGGCCGGGCGCGGCCAGCGCAACGGCAATGGCGAGGCTGGTTCGCAGCAGCATCGGGGCTTCTCCGGAACACGGGGCGACCGGGCACCGTACCCGACCGGCGGGCGGTCTCCATAGGCCGCAAGTCATGGTGCTGGACGCGCCGCCCGCGAGCCGCGACACTGGCTGCATGCTTCGGAAGCCTGTCAGGGGCGTCGGCTTCGGGCTGTTGCTGGCAGCCGTGGCCGCCGTGTGCGGTGCCCAGGATCGCGATTCGCTGCAGGTTTCCCGGCACCTTCCGGCGTCCGGCCCGGCAGCCACCGAACTGGGCCAGATCCTGCGCGCGCCTGCGCACGAGTTCCTGCCGGTTCCCGACCCGCAGATCGTGGCGTCTCCGGAACCGCTGTGGTGGCGGATCGACCCGGGCGCCTCCGGCGCCGGATCCGCACGCGTGCTGGCGATCGCCAATCCCCAGGGCGCCGAGTTCGAGCTTGCACAGCCGCCCGGCTACCGGGCCGTGACTCTCGACATCCACGACCCGGACCATGTCCAGCCGTATTCGCGCCGGGCGCTGGTGTTCACCCTCGAACCGGGCGCGACCGGGCCGATCTTCGTGCGGGCGCAGACCGGGCGCGAACGCTCGCTGGAGGTATCGGTGGTTCCAGAAGCCGCCTACCGCAGCCGCGACCGCACCTACCTGCGGATCATGAACCTCACCCACGGCGCCATGTTGGCGATCGGTTTAGTCGCGCTGCTGTTCTGGCAGCGCCTGCGCGACGGGCTGTACGGGTGGCTGGCGCTGTTCCTGCTGTTGCAGACGCTGTACCTGGGCGCGGTCAGCGGCGAGATCCTGATGGTGCCCGGCCTGCGGCAGCTGGCCGCGGCCGGTTCGCCGTTCATCTGGTTCTGCGCCACGGCGGCGGCCGCGGCCGGCGTGTTTTTCGTGCACGACTTCGCCGACCTGGAACGCCACACACCGCGGCTGGCCCGCGTGCTGATCGTGCTCGGCTGGGTGCTGGTGGCGCTGGCCACGGTGGCCGTATCACCCTGGCCGGCATCGAAGCCTTGGTTCGCGCCGACCGGAAACACCCTGCTGGTGGCAACCAACAGCCTGCTGCTGCTGGCCCTGCTGGCGGCGGTCGTGCGCGGCGGCCGCAGTGCCGTGTTCGTGCTGCTGGCATTGCTGCCGCCGGCGGTGCTGACCACCGCGCGCGCATTGCAGCTGCTGTTGGATCTGACCTACCCGGCGTGGCTGGAGTTCGGCATGCCATTCTCGATGGCGCTCTCGGCCGTGATCCTGACCTACGGCCTTGCCGACCGGCTGTTCATCGCGCGCCGCGAGCGCGACGTCGCCGTCACCCAGGCCCGGCACGATTCCCTGACCGGCGCGCTGAACCGGCAGGCCACCATGAACCGTCTGGAGCACGACCTGCGCAACGCCATGGTCGAGCGCTCGCAGCTGTCGGTCCTGTTCCTGGACCTGGACCATTTCAAGGACATCAACGACCGCTATGGCCATGGCGTCGGCGACGCCTGTCTGCGCGCGCTGGTGTCGGTGATGGAGCGCGAGCTGCGCCAGGACGATGCGATCGGCCGCTGGGGCGGCGAGGAATTCGTGACCATCATGCCGGGCGTGGGCGCGGCCAGTGCCGAGGCGATCGCCGAGCGCATCCGCCGGCACCTGCAGCACGACGGCCGCAGCGTGATGGGTGCGCCGGTGCAGATGACCGTGAGCATCGGTGCGGCCTCGTTCCACCGTGGTCACGACAGTGCCCAGAAGCTGATCGATCGCGCCGATGCGGCCATGTACAAGGCCAAGCGCGACGGCCGCAACCGCGTGGTGGTGGCGGCCGACGCCTGAGCGTCCGGGCGCGCCGTTCGCGGCTCAGCCGCCGCGGCGTGCGCCCTCCGGAAGGGTGCGCAGGCGCTGCATCTCGGGATCGGCCAGCAATTCGGGATCCCGGAGGCAGGCGATGGCGAAGTCGGTCGCGTCCTCGCCCCAGAACGGCTCGCCGTCGACGACCAGCGTGGGCACGCCGAACACGCCGTCGGCGCAGGCGGCATCGAAGTTCGCCTTCAAGCGTGCTTTCACCGCCGGGGCCGAGATCGCGGCCTCCACGTCGGCGATGCCCAGTTCCCGGGCCACCGGTGCCAGCGCCCGCGCGCTGTCGCCGCGCCGGCCGCCGGCCCAGATCCACTCGTTGATCGCCGTGATCGACTGCGCCGTGGCGCCGGCGGCAATGCACAGGCGCAGCGCCGGCAGCGGGTTGAACGGGTGCTCGGGCGGAAAGCGCAGGGGCACCCCGGCGCGCTGCGCGCGCCAGTGCACGAAGCGGTAGGTGAACTCGCGCTTGCCGGGGATCTCGGCCGGGCCCTTGGTCGCGTTGCGATCGAGCAGGCCGGCGAACACGATCGGCAGGTACTCGATGGCGTGGATTTCGCCCAGCGCGCGCACCCGGGGCCACTGCAGGTACGCAAACGGCGAGATGAAGTCGAAGTACCAGCGCAAGGTCATCGCAACACTCCGTCCGAATCGCTCCGATTATCGCGCGCCGAACGGTGCGGGCGCGGCGCAGCTGCCGCCGATCGCGGGCATGGCCCGCTCCCACAGCGCGGCGCCCGGTCCGGAAAGCTGTCGTCGCGAGGTTCCGGGCATGGCCCGCTCCCACAGTGCGACTGCGGCTGCGCCCGGGCCCCGATCGCTACGGCCGCGAGATCCTCGGGAGGTAGCGTTCCAGCAATTCGGTCTGGCGCGAGCGCGTGGGCTGCGCCACGCCGTCGATCCACACCTGCTCGGCCCAGGTCGTGACCTCGAGCGGATCGCCGCTCCACAGCACCAGGTCGGCGGCCTGCCCGGGCGCGATCGTGCCGCGCCCGGACAGGCCGAAGATCTGCGCCGGGTTGGCGGTCAGCGCCGCCAGCGCGGCGTCCCAGGGCAGGCCGTTGGCAACGGCGTTGCCGGCCAGCTGGCGCACCTTGCGGGCGTTGTGGGTGGCATCGCCGGACTGGCTGAAGGCGATGCGCACGCCTGCCGCGTGCAGCCTGGCGGCATTGTCCAGGCGCGCACCGAGCTGATCGAACGAGCCGGGCAGGTTGACCAGCGGATCGAGCAGCACCGGCACCTGCGCGCGCGCCAGTTCCGCGGCCACCATCCAGGCCTCGGCGCCCCCGGCGATCACCGGCCGGAACCCGGCCGCGGTGGAAAGCCGCAGGACCTGGCGGATGTCGGCGGCGCGATCGACCGCGAACACCACGCGCCCGCCGTCGAGGTAGCGCGCGAGTGCGCGGCGACCGCCCGGCGTCAGCAATGCGCCCTCGTAGCCGCGGTCGCTGCGCGCCTCCTCGATCGCCTGCTCCAGCAGCATGTACTGGGCCGCGCGCGAGCCGCCGGCCAGCGCGGCGGTCTCGCCGCCCAGGTCGACGAACAGGGTGTGCGTGCCCGGGGCCACGGCATCGAAGCCCCCGTGCAGCAGCACCGCGGCGCCCTGCCCGGTGACGAAACTGCCGCCCGGTTGCGCCGACGGCGCCAGCACGGTCCAGGCCAGTCCCTCGACGCGGTTGACGCCGATCACCGCCGATCGCGGGTTGTAGGCCATTGTGACGTCGAACTCCGGGCGCCAGCCCAGGTCCACCGGCGGCACCTGTGCGGCCGGCGTCAGCCCGACGTCCACGGTCATAGGCTCCAGCGAGACCTCCTCGAGGCCCAGCCCGGAAAGGCCGCCGAACAGCCCTGGCGTCAACGGCCGGCCGCCGGCCTCGACCACGGTCACGCCGGCCGGCGCCGACAGGGCGCTGCCGACGGCGGCGATCTTGCCGCCGCGCACCAGCACATCGGTGTTCTCCATGGGCCCGGCGGCGCCATGGGTGTGCACGGTTGCGCCCCGGACCAGCAGGTCCTGCGCCTGGGCCACGCCGGCCAGGCCGGTCAACGTGAGCGTGCACAGCACGATGCGCACAGCGAACCGGCGGCTCATGGCGTCACCTCGGCGGCCGGCTGGCCGAGCAGGAAGTCCGAGCGCGGCCGGCCGGCCGGCGCGTCGCGGTCGTAGCGCAGTACGCCGTCGACGAACACCTTGCGGGCGTGCGCGTAGACGCTGAAGGGATCGCGGTCCCACACCACCACGTCGGCCATCTTTCCCGGCTCCAGCGTGCCGGTGTACTCGAGCACACCCAGCGAGCGGGCGGGATTGGAAGTGATCCAGGCGATCGCCCGCTCGGGCGGAATCGACAGGCCGGCGCGGTTGCCGCGCGCCATCGCCTTGGCGGTTTCCTGGTTCAGCCGCTGGATGCCCTCGGCCGAGTCCGAGTGGGTGACGGCACAGCCGTTGGCCGGCGCATCCACCAGGGCGAGGTTCTCGTAAACGGCGTCGTAGGCCTCCATCTTGAAGCCCCACCAGTCGGCCCACAGCGCGCCGCAGATGCCCTCATGGGCAAGCCGGTCGGCCAGTTTGTAGGCCTCCACGCCGTGGTGGAAGGTGGAGATCGAGAAGTCGAACTCCTCGGCCAGGTCGATCATGTTGGCCATCTCATCGGCGCGGTAGCAGTGGATGTGGACCAGGATCTCCCCGTCCAGGACTGCGGCCAGCGTCTCGAACTTGAGGTCGCGCCTGGGCTGCTTGGGCGGCTCGGCCTCGCGCTCGCGGGCGCTCTTGTCTTCCCAGGCGGTGCGTGCGAGGCGGTAGGTCTCCCACTGCTGCTGGTAGTCCTGGGCGTCGGCGAAGGCCTGGCGGTAACCGGCGACATTGCCCATGCGCGTCATCGGTGCGCGTTTCTGGCCGCCATACCAGCGCTTGGGGTTCTCGCCGCAGGCCATCTTCAGTCCGTGCGGTGCGCCGGGAAACTTCATCGCCTGCATGGTGATCGCCGGCACGTTCTTCAGCGTCACGCCGCGGCCGCCGATCAGGTTGCCGCTGCCGGGCAGCACCTGCAGCGTGGTCACGCCGCCCTCCAGCGCGGTCTGGAAGCCTGGATCCTGCGGCCACACCGCGTGCTCGGCCCAGACCCCGGCGGTGACCGGGTCGATCATCTCGTTGCCGTCCGAATGCGCGGTCACGCCGGGGCTGGCGTACACGCCCAGGTGCGAGTGCACGTCGATCAGGCCCGGCGTGACCCAGTGGCCGCTGCTGTCGATGACCTGGGCATCGCCGGCCTCCAGGCCGCGCCCGACTGCGGCGATCCTGCCTTCGCGCAGCAGCACGTCGGCGCCGTCCAGGCGCTCGCCGGCGCCGGTGAGCACGGTGGCATTGCGGATCAGCACCGCGGGCGCATCGGGCGCGCGGTAGGTCGAAGCGAACGGCGCGCCGGCGTGCGCGGCGAGGCTCGCTGCGGCTGCCAGCGTGCCGATGATCAGGCGCATGCATGGGCTCATGTCGGATCCTGCAGGTGGGAATCGGCGGCCGCCGGGACGCCGGCCAGTCCCGCACGCTGCCGTGCCGCCGCCGCGAAATCAAGCCTGCCGCAAGTTGGGGCGCGACCCGGCTTGCCGAGCGCGACCTCCACCGCCCGGATCCTGCCTCCGCTTCGGTGGCCCTCGCGGTCAGTGCACTCCCAGGTACTCCCGGGCTCCGAACGAATCGACCTTGATCACCTCGTCGCGGCAATCGCGCGCGGCATTGAGGCGGTCGTATTCCTCGCGCGTGATCACCCCGGCGGCCAGGCCGATGTCGTCGAGCATGTGCCCGGGGGCGCGGTCGATCTTGCCGGCGCGCACGGCGTCGCGCAGCTTGGCCTCGATCGGCAGCGCCGCCACGGCCTCGTCCAGCGCCTTCTCCAGCGACCCCAGGCCGGGCTCGTGCGGTGGCGGCACGAAGATGTCGCCGGTCAGGTGCAGGCGCGTGCGCCGGTCCTCCAGGATCGAGCGCGCCACGCGCGAGCCCATGCGGTCCCCCGGGTAGCGGAAATGCCGGCCCAGCGGGAACACGATCCACTTCAGCGGCAGGCGCATCCAGCCCACCGGGAAATTGTCGATGACGCCGCCCAGCGCCTGCTGGATTTCGTACAGCGCCAGCCAGCAGGACCAGCGCGCCAGGTCCAGCGCCGCAGGGTCGGGATTGTCCTGCTTCTTCTCGTCCTCGTAGCGCTTGATCGTGGCCGAGGCCAGGTACATCCAGCCCAGCACGTCGGCCAGCCGCCCGGAGGTCTTCTCGCGGCGCTTGAGCGTGCCGCCCAGCGCGCCCATGGCCATGTCGGAAACGAATCCGAACGCCGCCGAGAAACGCGTGAGGTGCTGCAGCTCGCGGTGCAGGTCACCGGCGGGCACGCCGGCGATGCGCGAGGAGGTCAGCGCCAGCAGCCAGGCGCGCACCTTGTTGCGCGCCACCAGCGTGGCGTGCCCGAACACGGCGCGGTCGAAGCCCTTGACGTCGTTCTCGGCCACCGAACGGATCTCGTGCTGCACGAACGGATGGCAGCGGATCGCACCCTGCCCGTAGATGATCATCGAGCGCGTGAGGATGTTGGCGCCCTCCACGGTGATGCCGATCGGCACTGCCTGCCAGGCGTTGGCCAGGATGTTGCGCGGCCCACGCTGGATGGCGGCGCCGGCGCGGATGTCCATGGCATCGGAGACGACCTGGCGCATGCCCTCGGTCAGGTAGTACTTGACGATCGCCGAGAGCACCGAGGGCTTCTCGCCCAGGTCGATGGCCGCGCAGGTCAGGGTGCGTGCGGCGGTCATCAGGTAGGTCTTGCCAGCGATGCGCGCCAGCGGCTCCTCGATGCCCTCGAAGCGTCCGATCGGCGTGTCGAACTGCTCGCGCACGGTGGCGTAGGCGCCGACCACGCGGGTGGCGATCTGCGCGCAGCCCACGCTGAGCGCCGGCAGCGAGATCGTGCGACCGGCCGCCAGCGACTCCATCAGCATGCGCCAGCCGTTGCCGATGCCCGCCTCGCCGCCGAGGATGGCATCGATGGGCACGAACACGTCCTGGCCGGTGATCGGGCCGTTCATGAACGGCACGCCCATCGGGTCGTGGCGGTCGCCGATCACGATGCCCGGCGTGTCGGCTCCGATCAGCGCCACGGTGATGCCGCGGTCGAGTTCGCCGCCGAGCAGGCCGTCCGGATCCTTGAGCCGGAACGCCAGTCCGATCAGCGTGGCCACCGGCGCCAGGGTGATGTAGCGCTTGTACCAGTTCAGCCGCATGCCGATCACGTCGCGGCCCCCGATGCTGCGCCGCTCCACGATGCCTTCGCTCTGGGTCGCGGCGGCGTCGGAGCCGGCTTCGGGCCCGGTCAGCGCGAAGCAGGGGATGTCCTGGCCGCTGGCCAGCCGCGGCAGGTAGTGGCGCTTCTGTTCCTCGGTGCCGTAGTGCAGCAGCAGTTCGGCCGGACCCAGCGAGTTGGGCACCATCACCGTCACCGCCGCGGTCACCGAGCGCGAGGCGATCTTGGTCACCACCCGCGAATGCCCGATGCCGGAGAAGCCCAGCCCGCCGTACTCCTTGGGGATGATCATTCCGAAGAAGCCTTGCCGGCGCAGGAAATCCCAGGTCTCCGGCGCCAGGTCGCGGCGCTGGTAGACCTGCCAGTCGTCGACCGAACGGCACAGTTCCTCGACCGGGCCGGCCAGGAACGCCTCTTCCTCCTCCGACAGCGGCGGCAGCCGGTAGTCGAGCAGCTTGCGCCAGTCCGGCTTGCCCGAGAACAGGTCCGCGTCCCACCACACGGTGCCGGCATCCAGCGCCACGCGCTCGGTCTCGCCCAGGCGCGGCAACACCTTGGCCATGCGCTGGATCAGCCACGAGGAGATCAGCACCCGGCGCAACGGCGGCAGTCCGAACACCGCAGCGATCGCCGCCAGCACGACGATCGTGCCCGCGAACGCGGTGGGCGATTCCACGCCGGTCAGGCGCCAGCCCACCAGCAGCGCAGTGGTAGCCGCCAGGTACGCCAGCAGTGCCAGGCCGTGGTACATCAGCACCAGCACCAGCACCAGCGCAACGGCAACGGCCACGAGCATCGTCATGTCGGGTCTCCCGGCGAACGCGCCCGGGCATTATGGACGCAGCCCCGGCAAGGGTGCATCGCAACCGTGCCGGTGGCTCCCGGGGCCGGAACCTTTCCAGCCCGCCGATCGCGGCCAACGGCCGCTCCTACAGCGGAATCGAGACCCTGTAGGAGCGGCCGTTGGCCGCGATCAA
>DASRZM010000008.1:0-28514 GCA_035686365.1 Lysobacteraceae bacterium
AGCGCTTGCGCTCGATGCCGGGCGCGGGCAGGTGTTCCTGGGCGGAACCTTCACCGCGGTCGACGGCAGTGCGCGCGACCGGGCCGCCAAGGTCGATGCCGACGACGGCATCCTGGTGGCCGGCTGGATTCCCGGCTACCACGGCGCCGACACGGTCATCGCGATGGCCTTCGATGCGGTCGCGGACGATCTGTACGTCGGCGGCGTGCTGAAGATGACCGTCGGCGCCGGCGGCCACCACCGCGCGATCGGTCGCCTGGCCGGCGACACCGGTGCGCGCGACACCGGCTGGAGCGCGCGGGTCCACCCGATGGGTGGGGCCCAGGTCTGGGCGATCGCCGTGGACGCGACGCACGTCTACTTCGGCGGCCAGTTCCGGCGCGTACTGACCTCCACACGCAACAACATCGCCCGCGTCGCCAAGAGCAACGGAGCGCTGGATAACGGCTGGAACCCGAACGCCGGCGGCCCGGTACGCGCGCTGGCGCAGGACGGGACCGGACTGCTGGTCGGCGGGGAGTTCTCGCAGATCGGTGGCGGCGCCAAGCTGCGGCTGGCGCGCCTGGACGCGACCGGCGCCGCCGACGCGGCGTTCTCCGCCGACGCCGACCGCGTGGTGCGCACGATCGTGCCGGCGGGAACCGACGCGGTGATCGGCGGCGCGTTCCGCTTCCTCGGCGGCGATGCCGAGGAGGGCATCGCCCGCATCGCCGCGGCCACGGGCGCACGGGACGCCGGCTTCGACGGTACGGCCGGCGGCCCGGGCAAGGTCAACGCCTTTGCCTTCGATGCATCCGGCGGCGTGATCGCCGGCGGCGAGTTCGACTTCGTCGAGCAGGCCGGCGACGCGACGGTCTACTCGCGCGCGAACATGCTGCGCCTGAATCCTGATTTTTCGCTGGACACCGGCTGGGCCGCGGATGTCTCCGGCGACGTGCAGGGGCTGACGATCAGCGGTACCGTGCTGTTCATCGGCGGCAGTTTCGTGCAGGTGACCAATCCCGCCGGCGGTGCGGCGACAGCACGCATGCGACTGGCGAGCTATAACATCTCCGGCGCCACGCCCACCCTGTTGGCGTGGGCACCGGCGGCCGATGGCGAAGTCCGCGAGCTTCTCGCCGACGCCGACGGGATCTATGCCTCGGGCCTGTTCTCCACGCTGGCCGGCGCCGCGCGTGCGTTCGTGGGCCGGCTGGACCCGGTGACCGGGGCCGCACACACGTGGGCTCCGAACCCGGACGGACCGGTGCATGCGATCCATCCGCTCGGCCCGGAGGTCTACCTGGGCGGAGATTTCAGTACCGCCGGTGGCGCCACGCGCGCCAACCTGGCACTGGTCGACGACACGGCCGGCACCGATACCGGCGTGCTCTCGGCCGATTCGGACAACGTGATCCGCGCCTTCGCCTTCGACGGCAGCCTGCTGTACCTGGGCGGCGACTTCAGCATGGTCCAGGGCGTGGCGCACATTGGCGCCGCCCGGCTCGACACCGGAACCTCGACCGTGGACGCCGACTGGGATCCGACGATCCCCGGTTCGGTGCACTCGCTGGCGCTGGACGGCGTCAACGGCTGGATCTACTTCGGCGGCTCGTTCGCGACCGCCGGCGGCGTCGCCCATCCGAACCTGGCGCGTGCCAGCACGGCCGATGCCGAGGGTGGCGTCGACCCGGCCTGGCGGCCGGGCAGCAATGGGCCGGTGGTGCAGATCGCCGGACTGGCGACCAGCGACGTGCTGGTCGGCGGCGACTTCTCCAGCGTGACCAACCTGCCACGTGGCGGCCTGGCGCGCATCGGGCCCGACGGCAGCGACCTGACCGCGATCGCGATCGACTCGATCGTGCCCTCGCCCTCGGTCGCCGGCCAGACCTGGACGGTGTCCTTCACCGTCAGCAACACCAGCGGCGGCGGTACGCCGACCGGCAGCGTGACGGTCACGACCGATTTTGCCGAAGCCTGCGGACCGGTCGTGCTCGACGGCGCCGGGCAGGGCAGCTGCCAGATCACCTCCACGGGCGCCGGCGACCGTATCGTCTCGGCCAGCTACACCGCCGACGATCCGGCCCTGATGGACAGCGACACCACGGCTGCACACACGGTGAACCAGGCCGCGACCACGCTGTCGCTGTCCGGTGACCCGACCATCATCGTGGAGGGCGACACTGTCACCTTTACGTGGTCGGTCACCGTCGTCGCGCCCGGCGCAGGGGTTCCGACCGGGACGGTCACCGTCAGCGAGATCGGCGGACTGATGTGCTCGGCCAGCGTGGCCGCCGGAACCTGCGACATCGCCATCGCCCCTGCCGGCAACTACGATTTCAACGGCAGCTACTCCGGCGACGCGGACTTCCTGGGCGACGATGACGGGCCGGTCCAGGTCGACGTGCAGTCGGGCGGCCCGCTGACCACCGACATCTCCGTGCGCCACCAGATCGTGGCCAGCGGCATCCTGTCGGATGGTAGCGGCGACCTGGTCGACTACGAGCTGGAGGTGACCAACAACGGTCCCTCCGCCGACGGCGCGGTCGATGTCGACATGCTGATGCCGCCGGAGTTCAACGACATCGCCTGGACCTGTGCCGGCAGCGGCGGCGGCACCTGCAGTGCGCCTTCGGGCAGCGGAGACATCGCGATCAGCGCAAGCCTGCCCGTGGGCGGCAGCATCCTGATCGAGCTGGCGGTGCGGATCGTGGATCCGAACGACAACGGCGTGGAGACGACGGCCTCGGCCGACCCGACCACGGCCACGGAGCTGGATCCGTCCGACAACAGCGCCACGACCTTCTATCGCAGCTGCAGCACCTCGGAAATCGTCGGCGACCGGCCGCTGCCTGAACACGTGTGCGGCTTCCGGGACGGCTTCGAGGATCGCGACTGAGGGAGCCTCTGGACCGACCCGTTCAGAGCTTCGCGCGCCAGAGAAGGCGCGCCCCCGGGTCAGGCACGCAAGTGCCTGATCCGGAGAGTTCGGGCAAGTCCGGCAGGGACCTTTCCGGACCTCGCCGGGGATTGATCGGGCACTATGCAAGGCTCCGGCCGGTTCACCGGCCGGACCCTTGGCAAGCCGGGGAAATCGGCGGAAACTTTCACGGCTCCTAGACATCTAAGGCCACTGATGTCCTCTTGCCCTGCCCGCGTTGCCTGCGCGCTGCTGCTGATCGCCACGCCGGTCGCCGCGGGCGAGCTGTACCGTTGCAACGGACCCGGCGGCAGCACCGCCTACACCAGCAGCAGCGAGGGCTACCAGGGCTGCAAGCTCATCGACCGCTTTGCCGATGCTCCAGCGCCCGCACCGGCGGCGGCCGGCAGCGCACCGGCCAGGACCGTGGAGTTCCGCACCGGACGCGGCGATGCCGCGCCATCGGCGCCGCCGGCTGCGCGCACCGCCAAGGTCACCCGCGGTGCCGTGTACCGCTACGAGAACGACGGGGTGGTGCATTACACCAACCGCAAGCCCGCGCGCGGCAACGTCAAAGTTCTGTTCAGCTACATCGAAACCTGCTACGCCTGCGCGGCGCTGCCGGGGCTGGACTGGAACGCCGTGGCATTGAACACCGCCGCTTTCACCCGCGAGATCTCCGACAGCGCACGCGCGCACGGCGTCGAGGAGGCGCTGGTCCGCGCAATCATCCACGCCGAGAGCGCGTTCAAAGCCAATGCCGTCTCGCGCGTGGGCGCCCAGGGCCTGATGCAGCTGATGCCGGACACGGCCCGGCGCTTCGGAGTCGCCGACTCGTTCGCGGCGGCGCAGAACATCGGCGGCGGTACGCAGTACCTGGCCTGGCTGCTGAAGCGCTACGGGGGCGACACCCGCCTGGCCGCGGCCGCCTACAACGCCGGCGAGGGCGCCGTCGACAAGTACGCCGGCGTCCCGCCGTACGAGGAGACGCAGCGCTTCGTCGAGCGCGTGGGCATCCTGCACCAGCGCTACCAGACGGCGACGCCGGTCAGCGTGGCCGCCGGCAGTCCATAGGCCAAGGGGACCTCTGAACAAGTTCAGAGGTTCGCGCGCCATGGATGGCGCGCTCGCGGATCAAGCACGCGAGTGCTTGACCCAGCGGAGCCGAGTCCGGACATGTGCCGGACTCGACGAGTCTGAACAGGTCCAGGATGGACTTGATCAGACCTTTCCAAGGTCCGGGGCAGTCCCGCGCGAGACGGCGCGGAGCAGACGCGGTGCGCTGTCAGCCCAGGCCCTGCGGCTGCGGGCGCTGGCCGAGCGTGAGTTCGGCCTGAAATGGCAGCCCGGAGCGCAGCCCGGCCACCTGGACGGTGGCGCCGGGCTGCAGGCCGGCTTCACGGTCGCGCAGGTCGTACTGGTCGGCGATCGCCACCCCGTCGACTTCCAGCAGCACGTCGCCGGGCCGCAGGCCTGCGCGGTCGGCGGGCCCGCCCTGGTAGACGCTGGTCAGCGCCACACCGCGCGGCGCATTGGGCGCCAGCGCGCCGGGCATCGTGGGTGCGTCGCCGTACTCGGCGCCGATCCAGCCGCGCACCACCACGCCGTGTTCGACGATCTCGCGCAGCACACGTTCGGCCGTCGCGACCGGAATCGCGAAGCTGATGCCTTCGGCATCCGGCAACAGCCGGGAGAGCACCGCGGTATTGATCCCCACCAGCTGGCCCCGCGCGTTGACCAGTGCGCCGCCGGAATTGCCGCGGTTGATCGCGGCATCGGTCTGGATGAAATCCTCGTAAGTGCTCAGGTTGAGCTGGTTGCGGCCCAGCCCCGAGACGATGCCCTGGGTCACGGTCTGGCCGATCCCGAACGGATTGCCGATCGCCAGCACCACATCGCCCACGGTGAGCGGGACCTCCGGCTCCAGCGCCAGGGCCGGCAGCGAGGCGCCTTCGATCCTGAGCACGGCCAGGTCGGTGTCGCGGTCGGTGCCGACCACGCGGGCGCGCGTGACCCGGCCATCGTGCAGGGCGACCAGGATCTCCTCGGCACCGGCGATGACGTGGTGATTGGTCAGTACGTAACCATCCGGTGCGACGATGACACCGGAGCCCTGTGCCCGCTCCAGGCGCCGCTGCGGCTGCCCCAGCGTGATCCCGGTGAAGCGCTGCAGGGTCGGATTCGGGACCAGCCGCAAGGTCCGCTGGGTGACGATCTTGTCGGCATAGATGCTGACCACGGCGGGGGCGGCCTGGGCGACGGCATCGGCATACGAGACCGGGCCCGTCCAGCCGGCCTCGGCCGCCACTGCCGCCGGGGCGTCGGCAAGGCCGATCCGGCCGCGCACGGAGGCACCCAGGCCGGGGTAGAACTGGGTGAGCACGAACGCCGCCGCCAGGCCGACGACGGCGGCCTGGAGCAGGAAGCCCAGCGAGCGCAGCAGGATCTCGGGCACGACGGCAGCGGCCTGCGAAGGTCGAAACAGGCCGCGAATTGTCGCACAGGCCGGTCGCCGCCGTTGTCCGTGGCGTTGTGCTTCCATTAAACTAGCGCGCTTTGCGGGCGCCGGTGGATGGCGGCGCGCCACACACCGACCCTGTCCCAATCGCTGGATCCCGGAGTGCCCGGATGGCCGACCAGAGCGTCAACCCTGGCCGCCGACGTTTCCTGACCGCCACCACCGCCGTGGTCGGTGGCGCCGGAGCGGTCGTTGCGGCAGTTCCCTTCATCAAGGCATGGAGGCCGAGCGCCCGGGCGAAGGTCGCAGGCGCGCCGGTGGAGGTCGACATCTCCAGGATCGACAACGAACCGGGCATGCGCCTGATCGTGCAGTGGCGCGGCCAGCCCGTCTGGATCCTGCGCCGCAATGCCGAGCAGGTGGCGGCGCTGCCCTCGCAGAACGACCGCCTGCGCGATCCCGACTCGGAAAATCCCGACCAGCAGCCGGAGTACGCGGCCAACCCGTACCGCTCGATCAGGCCCGAACTGCTGGTCCTGGTGGGCACCTGCACGCACCTGGGCTGCTCGCCGCTGTTCCGCCCCGAGATCCAGCCGCAGCCGTTCGACGAGGAGTGGAGAGGCGGTTTCTACTGCCCCTGCCACAACTCGCGTTTCGACATGGCCGGCCGGGTCTATTCGGGCGTGCCGGCGCCGACCAACCTGAAGGTGCCTCCGTACCGCTTCGTTGACGACAACCGCATCGTGATCGGCGTCGATGCCGAGGGAGCGGCGTGATGGCCAACGCGATCACCCGGACCTGGAACACGGTCTCCGATTGGGTCAATGCGCGCGCGCCGGGCATGCAGGTGGCGTACCGCAAGCACATGACCGAGTACTACGCGCCGAAGAACTTCAACATCTGGTACTACTTCGGCTCGCTGGCGATCCTCGTGCTCGTCAACCAGATCGTCACCGGCATCTGGCTGACCATGTTCTACAAGCCCTCGGCCGCGGAGGCATTCGCCTCGGTCGAGTACATCATGCGCGATGTCGAGTGGGGCTGGCTGATCCGCTACATGCACTCCACCGGCGCCTCGGCGTTCTTCATCGTCGTCTACCTGCACATGTTCCGGGGCCTCATCTACGGCTCCCACCAGAAGCCGCGGGAGCTGGTGTGGATCATCGGAATGTTCCTGTTCCTGACCCTGATGGCCGAGGCCTTCATGGGCTACATCCTGCCCTGGGGCCAGATGAGCTACTGGGGCGCGCAGGTCATCATCAACCTGTTCGGCGCGATCCCGTATATCGGCGAGGGTCTGACCGAATGGATCCGCGGGGACTACCTGGTTTCCGATGCCACACTCACCCGTTTCTTCGCGCTGCACGTGGTCGCGCTGCCGCTGGTGATCCTGCTGCTGGTGGTCCTGCACCTGGGCGCGCTGCACGAGGTCGGCTCCAACAATCCCGAAGGCATCGACATCAAGAAGCACAAGGGACCCGACGGCAGGCCGCTGGACGGCATCCCGTTCCATCCCTACTACACGGTCAAGGACATCTTCGGCGCGGGCTTCTTCCTGC
The DNA here is from genome assembly GCA_035686365.1 of Lysobacteraceae bacterium. Taxonomy (GTDB): domain Bacteria; phylum Pseudomonadota; class Gammaproteobacteria; order Xanthomonadales; family Xanthomonadaceae; genus DASRZM01. Next base: position 6,917 of record DASRZM010000008.1, read on the forward strand.
TGGTGATGGCCTTCATCATCTTCTTCGAGCCCACCCTGGGCGGCCTGTTCCTGGAACACGACAACTTCACTCCGGCCAACCAGCTGGTGACGCCCGAGCACATCAAGCCGGTGTGGTACTTCACGCCGTACTACGCGATCCTGCGCGCGATCCCGGACAAGCTGATGGGCGTGATCGCGATGGGCGCCTCGGTGCTGATCCTGTTCTTCGTGCCATGGCTGGACCGCAGTCCCGTGCGCTCGCTGCGCTACCGCGGCTGGATCTCCTGGACCATGGTGTCGCTGTTCGTGGTCGCGTTCGTCGTGCTGGGCTGGCTGGGCATGCAGCCGGGCAGCACCGCGCAGACCTGGATGGCGCGCGTGCTGACCTTGTTCTATTTCGCCTTCTTCGCCACGATGCCGTTGTGGACGAGCCGGGATTCGACCAGGCCGGTGCCGGACCGGGTGACCACGCATGACTAAGCGACTGATCGGACTCATCCTGGCCACCGCGCCCGCGCTGGCCATCGCCGCCGGAGGCGGAGACCTCGAAGCGGCCCAGGTCAGGATCGGCGACCGCGCCTCGCTGCAGCGCGGCGCCACGCTGTTCGTCAACTACTGCCTGGGTTGCCATTCGCTGGACTACCTGCGCTATTCGCGCGTGGCCGAGGATCTGGGCCTGAGCGAGGAGCAGGTCACCCAGAACCTGAACTTCGGCGAGGCCCGGTTCGGTGAGCCGATGGGCAACGCCATGGACCGCGACGATGGCACCGCCTGGTTCGGTGCGCCGCCGCCGGACCTGTCAGTGGTCTCGCGGGTGCGCGGTTCCGACTGGATCTTCAGCTACCTCAAGGGTTTCTACATCGACGAGAGCCGGCCGATGGGCTGGAACAACACGGTATTCCCCAGTGCCAGCATGCCGCACGTGCTGTGGGAGCTGCAGGGGGTCCAGCACGCGGTCGAGCAAGGCACGGCCGGCGGGCCGCCACGCCTGGCGCTTGTCCGGCCCGGCCGCCTGGGCCCGGCACAGTACGACCAGGTGGCGCGCGACATCGCCGCCTTCCTCCAGTACGCCGGCGAGCCTGCCGTGCTCGAGCGCCGGTCCGTCGGCGTGTGGGTGATGCTGTTCCTGGCCGTGTTCACCTTCCTGGCCTGGCTGCTCAAGAAGGAGTACTGGCGGGACGTCCACTGAGGCCCCTGGACGGGGCCCGGCGGCGGCGCAGCGCAGGCTCTAGAATCGCCTTTCCAATCAACCGTATAAGTCATGGTCCTGCCGACTGCGGCGGTATCCACGACAGGGCGTCGCGACTGGGTCTGGGCGCCTGTGCAGGATCGGTGCGGCGCCGGCGTTGGCAGCGCCAGCGCGAACGGTATGATGGCCGGGCCGGGGGGCAGGGGAGAGAACCGATGGCGACGAATCCACGCATGCGCAACGCTTTGACGCTGTTTTCGGCAATCGACTGCGTCGTCTGCCACCGGGTCAGGCTGGTGCTGGCTGCCAAGGGCGTCAGCTACGAACTGGTCGTCGTGGACCCGACCAATCCCCCCGAGGACCTGCTCGACCTCAACCCCTACCATTCGGTACCCACGCTGGTCGATCGCGACCTGGTCCTGTATGCAGCCTCGGTGGTCACCGAATACCTGGACGAGCGCTATCCGCACCCTCCGCTGATGCCGATCGACCCGCTGGCGCGCGCACGCATCCGGCTGTCGATGCTGCGGCTGGAGCACGAGTGGGTGCCGCACGTGCAGTCCATCCAGTACGGCAACAAGTCGCAGGCCGAGGCCGGCCGCAAGCGGCTCAAGGAGCTGCTGCTGGCCTCGCTGCCGCTGTTCAAGGCCTCGAAGTTCTTTCTCAACAGCGAGATCAGCCTGGCCGACTGCGCGCTGGCGCCGATCATCTGGCGCCTGCCGTCGCTGGGCGTGCAGCTGCCCAGGGAAGCCAAGGCCATCGAGGACTACGGCCAGCGAATCTTCCGCAGCCCGGGTTTTTCCCGCAGCCTGACCCCCGAGGAGCGGGCCCTGCGCGATCTCCCGGTATGAGCGCGGCACCGCCCATGAGCTCCAATCGCCCGTACCTGATCCGGGCGATGTACGAGTGGATCAGCGACAACGGCATGACGCCGTACCTGCTGGTCAACGCCGAGTTTCCCGGCGTCGCGGTACCCAGGCAGGCGGTCAAGGAGGGCCGGGTGGTGCTCAACGTCGCCCAGCGGGCGGTCGCCAAGCTGGAGCTGGGCAACGATGCGGTGCGTTTCATGGCGCGCTTTTCCGGCGTCAGCCAGACGGTGGATGTGCCGGTGGCGGCGGTCGAGGCGATCTACGCCCAGGAAACAGGGCAGGGGATGATGCTGCCCAAAGAGGAAACCGATCCGGACCAGCCGCCGGACGGCTCTGGCGACGGCGAGCCGAGCCGTCCCCGCCTGCGGGTGGTCAAATAAGCTGCCATCAACGCCCGCCGTCGACCGCCTCGTGCTCGCCCTGCGGTGCGTGCAGCCACAGCAGCTCCCGGCCCAGCAGGGCCAGCGCGCCGCTGTTGCGGTCGTGGCCGTAGCGCGAATACTCGTACCCGAACTGGCGCAGCACGCCGAGCGCGCCGGTGCGGCCGCGGCGCAGCGAGATCCGCCGCAGCGAAACGGTCTGGTCGAGCAGTTGCACGCCGGCGCGGCGGCAGGCTGCGGCAGCGTGCGCGTGTGCGCGCTCGGCCGCGGCGCGCGCCTCCGACCACAGCCACAGCACCAGTGCGGCGGCGAGCAGGAGCACCAGGGTCGTCGTCATCGTCGCAGTGTGGGGTCGCCGGCGGTCGCCGACAAGATCGTTCCCGTCCACCCGGGCTGGCCGCGGGATCCGACACGCGATGGCCGGCACCGTAGAATGACGGCACGACGGCATCGGGACCCCACGTGATCGCGATCCCCGGCTACGTGCTCATCGACGAGATCGGCCATGGCGGCATGGCCACGGTCTATCGGGCACGACAGCAGCTGCTGGAGCGCGAGGTCGCGCTCAAGGTGCTCGATCCGCACCTGGCCGCGAGCAACGCGCACGCCGAGCGCTTCCTGCAGGAGGCGCGCCTGCTGGCCGCGCTCGAGCACCCGCACATCGTGCGCGTGTTCGATGTCGGGGTGACCGAGGCCGGACTGTACTACTTCTCGATGCAGCTGCTGCCTGGCGGCGACCTCGCTCACCGCCTGCGCATGGGGATGAGCGAGGAGGAGCTCGAACGCGTCCTGCTGGCCACCGCCGATGCGCTGGGCTTCGCGCACCAGCGCGGCTGCGTGCATCGTGACGTGACTCCTGCGAACGTGCTCTTCGACCGGCACGACGAACCGGTGCTGACCGATTTCGGCATCGCCCGCGTACTCGCGGTCGCCTCGCGCCTGACTCCGACCGGCCTGAGCATCGGGACCTGCGTGTACATGAGCCCGGAACAGGCCCAGGGCCTGGAGGTCGATGCGCGATCGGACATCTACAGCCTCGGCGTGCTGACCTACGAGGCGGTCTCCGGGGCTCCGCCGTTCGCCGGCGAGGACGCCTTCGCCGTAGCGCAGGCGCACGTGTGCGAGCCGGTACCGCCATTGCCGGACGAATGCGCGCGCTGGCAGCCGGTGATCGACGGCGCCCTGGCCAAGGATCCGGACCTCCGGTTCCAGGACGCCGCAGCCTTCATGGCCGCCGTGGCGGCCGCATCCCCGGTCCACCTCCAACCCGTGCCGGTGGTTCCGCTCCGGGCGCGCGACGGACGGCTGTCGAAACCCCCGCCGGTACTGGTGTGGAGCGCGGTTGCCGCCGGCATCGCCGCCCTCGTGGTCACTGCGATCGTGCTCATGGGCGGCGATGCCGACCCGCAGGCGCAAGCCACCTCGTCGGTGCCGCCGCCGGTATCGACCTCCGCCGTCACCGTCCCGACGGCAGCCGGGCCCAGGCCGGCTGGCGGTCCGGCATCGAGCGACCCGATCGAGCGCATCGCCGGCGACATCGATACCGCGCAGGCGATTGCGCTGGGCGAGGTGCCGACGGTCCGCGACCCGGTCGCGGAGCTGCTGGCGCTGGGGCGCCGGGACCTTGCCGCGCAGCGACTCACGCGCCCTGCCGGCCGCAATGCGATGGAGCGCTACGAGCTGGCGCTGGTGATCGAGCCGGGCAATGCGCAGGCCCAGGCCGGGATCGCCGAGGTCGCGCGCGCCTACCTGGGGCTCGCCCAGGAGCGGCGCTCGGGCGGCGATGAGGACGGCTACCTGGAGTTCCTGGGCCAGGCCGAGGCCCTGGGCCGGACACACACCGCGGCCGCGCCGGTTGCCGAGCAGGCGCGCGAACAGCGCCAGGTCCGGGCCGCGGCAGCGATCGCCGACGGGGACGCCGCGGCGGCGGCCTGGGACAGGCGGGCCGCGATCGATGCCTACCGCCAGGCGCTGCGATACGTGCCCGATCATCCCGGGGCGGTTGCAGGCATCGCCGCAGCCGAGCGCATCGGCACCCGCGGCTGGCGCTTCCGCGACGCGCTGGCCGGCGGCGGCGAGGGCCCGGAAATGGTCGTCGTGAACGGGCTCGCGATGGCGCGGACCGAGGTCACGGTGGAACAGTTCCGCCGCTTCTGGCAGGCCGTGCCCGCAGCCGCCGAGCTTGCCCAGGGGCAGCGCTGCCGGGACCGCGAGTCGTTCTTCCGCAGTTCCTCCAGGCGCAGCTGGCAGGCGCCGGACATAGAACAGCGCGGCGACCACCCGGTGGTGTGTGTCGGCTACGCGCTGGCGCAGGCCTATGCGGACTGGCTCAGCCGCGAGACCGGCCAGGCCTACCGTCTCCCCACCGCGGCGCAGTGGCGCGCGGCCGGCGGCGGACAGGCGGCTGCGTGCGGCGCCGGGAATCTCGCCGATGCCGCGTTCCGCGGGCGCTTCGGCGGCCGCGACGCACTGGCCTGCGACGACGGCCACGCCGCGACCGCGCCGGTGGCGCGCTTTGCCGCCCGTGGAGCCGGGCTATATGATCTGGCCGGCAACGTGCGCGAGTGGGTACGGGACTGCGAGAAGCCCGACTGCGACGAGCGCGGCGTCGCCGGCGCCTCGTGGGCCGGTGGCCAGGGGGAGGAGCTGCGCTGGTTCGCGGCAGACAGCGGATACAACACGGTGGGGTTCAGGCTCGTGCGTGACCTGCGTGCAGCCACACCGGACGGCACGCCAGACAATCCGGGGCGGAGTGAAGGATGACGATGAAGCTGCTGTTTCCGAACGGCGAACATTCGCAGGCGCTGCTGAGCGACGGACCGAACCGGGTCGGCAGCGATCCGTCCAACCAGGTCGTACTGACCCGGGGGGGCGTTGCCGGCAGCCATTGCGTGATCGTGCTGCGCGGTGGCGATGCGACGGTCGAACCGGTTGCCGGCGCCGCAGTCAGCGTGAACGGGACACCGATCACGGCCACCAGTCCGCTACGCCCGGGGGATCTGCTGGTGATCGGAGAGGTCCAGGTGCGCGCGGTCGGCGTCGAGCGCGCCCAGTCGCCGGCTCCGCGCCGGGCCGAGGCCGTCGACGACACCGGCGCGACGCGGCTGCGCATGGCCGTGCCGCGGCTGATCCTGCGCGGTGTGTCCGGCGCCATCTTCGGCAAGACCTACCCGGTCGGCAAGGAGATGGTGATCGGGCGCCAGCAAGACTGCGACATCCCGGTGCCGGCCGAGGAGATCTCGCGCCACCACGCCAGGGTCAAGCCCACGCCCGACGGCCTGGCCGTGGAGGACCTGGGTTCGGCCAACGGAACCTTCATCAACGACAAGCGCGTGCAGCAGGGACTGCTCAAGCCCGGCGACGAGCTGCGCCTGGATACCGTACGTTTCCTGCTGATCGCGCCGGGGATGGAGATGGCCAGGACGGCGCCGGCCCCGGTCGTCGCCGAGCCTGCCGGCGTCAGCAGGAACGTGCTGATCGGCGTCGGCATCGCGGTGTTCGCGGTGCTGGTTGCCCTGGCGATCGTGCTCCTGCGTTGAGGGGCGCCAGCGGCTCCGGCCAGGTCCTGCAGGGTGCATGGATCCGGCCGGAGGTTCCCTATCGGGCAGTTCCGGTCCCGCCGGCTTCGAGCAGCCGCATCGACAGGTCGATCGCGCGCACGTGCTTGGTCAGCGCCCCGACCGAGACGTACTCCACGCCGGTGGCGGCGATCTCGTGCAGGCGCTCCAGGGTGACGCCACCGGAGGCCTCCAGCGGGATCCGCCCGCCGCACATTGCGACCGCGGCGTGCATCGCTTCGGGCTGGAAGTCATCGAGCAGGATGCGGTCCGGGCCGGCCTCGAGCGCCGCGCCCAGCTCGGCGATCGTCTCGACCTCGACGATGACCGGGAGCGTCGCGTGCGTCCGCCTGGCCGCCGCGACCGCTGCTGCGAAGCCACCAGCGGCGGCGATGTGGTTTTCCTTGAGCATCACCGCGTCGAACAGCCCGAGGCGATGATTGCAGCCGCCGCCCAGGCGCACCGCGTACTTCTGCGCGCGGCGCAGCCCGGGGAGGGTCTTGCGCGTGTCGAGCACGCGGGTGCCGGTCCCGGCGAGGGCGCGCACGTAGCGCGCCGTGCACGTAGCGGTCGCCGAGAGCAGCTGCAGGAAGTTCAGGGCGGTGCGCTCGGCGGTGACCAGCGCCCGGACCGGGCCCGACACCAGTGCCAGCACGGTGTCCGCCGTCACCAGCTGTCCTTCGCAGACAAGCCAGTGGATCTGCACCGTCGGATCGACCTGGCGGAAGCAGGCCTCGAACCACGGGCCGCCGGCGATGACCGCCTGCTCCCGGCAGATGAGCTGCGCGCGAGCCTGCGCCGCTGGCGGCAGCAGTTCCGCGGTGACATCGCCCGCGCCGATGTCCTCGGCGAGCGCGCGCGCGACGTCGGCTTCCAGTTCGGCCCTGCTGCCCGGGTACGGTGGATCGCTCACGCCGCGGTCATGCCGACGGGCGACCCTTGCGGTCGCGCCCGCGCCCGCGCCCGCGCCCGCTCTTGTTCTTGTTCGTTGCGTTCCGCCGGAGGACCTCGACGATCTCGCCCAGCGCCCGCTGCAGCAGGCCGGCGCCCTCGAGCATGCGCGCCAGCCCCGATTCCATTTCCTGGGCGAGCTGAGCGGGGGTGAGGTCGGCCACGCGCAGGCCGGTGCGGTTCACGAACAGGTAACGTCCGCTGATCGGGCTGATCCAGGAGAGCTTGGCGCGCTCGGCGCCCGTCTGTTCAGCGGCGAACTCGAACCAGGTGCCGGGTTCCAGTGCACGGATGCGCTCGAGCATCGACGGATCCAGGCTGTCCGGATCGGGCTGGTCTTCCTCGATTTCTTCGTCCAGGTCGGGGTCGTCGTCGAACGCCGCTGCCGGTGCCTGAGATTCATCGGTGGCCAGGAACGCGGGTTCCGGAATCTCCCCGAGCCGCGCCCGCACCACCTCGCGCAGCTGACCGGTCAGCGCCTCGATCTCGCTCTCGTGGTATGCAACCGTCGAGAGTCCGTGCCGCAGCTTCGCCTCCAGGCCCGGAAGCAGCGCGAGCAGCCGCGAGCGTTCGGCATCGGTGGCGCCGGCCCGCATCGCCCACAGCAGGTCGTCGACGAACGCCAGGGCTTCCTCGTAGGCGGGCGAATTCTCGCCCTGCCGCAACCACTGCAGGACCAGATAGTTGGCCCAGGGCCGGTTCAGCACGTGTCGCAGCCAGCCCGGGGTCGGCTGCCGACCGAGCCGTGCAGCCAGCGCCGTGCGGACCTGCCGCCGCGCCGATTGCAGGCGCTCGCGGCCCAGCGCAGCCTCGACCGCACGCTGTTCGGCCAGTTCGGCGCGCCGGCGGGTGGCCTGGGTGAAGGTGCGCAGCTCGTCGCGCAGGCGTTCGAACAGGGCGGGGTCGCCGTCGAACTTGCCCAGCAGCGTCTCGACGGTATCGGTGATGCGGCCGAGCAGCCGCTCCCCGGGGTCGGCCGGCGCACTCCAGCTCAGGGCCGCGCGGTCCAGTTCCTCGAGCAGCTCCCAGGCCGGGTGGCGCAGGTCGCTCAGCAGCTCCGAGTCCTTCAGCGCCGCCTTCAGGAACGGCAGGTGCAGGCGCGAGAGCTGTGCCTGCATCGGATCGGGGAGATTGCGGTCCTGTCGAACGTAATCGAACATCGAGGCCATCAGATCGATGACGCGCTCGTGCTCGGGCGCCAGCCCGGATGCGACAGCGCCCTGCGGTTGCAGGGATTCGGACTCGCGTAGCAGCGCACGCTTGAGCCCGGACGGGTCCGGCGTGGCCGGCGGGTCGACGTAGGCCAGGCGCTGCAGGCGGCTGAGGGCGCCCAGCAGGGTCGAGGCGGCCATGGCCATCCCGGAGATCGGAATCCCGTCCTGCGGCGTTGGCGCATCAGGCAGCCCCGCAGGACCCTGACGCTGCATTCCGGTTGCCGCGGGTGCGCCCCCCAGCAGGCCCATGACTTCCTGCAGGAGCTGCGCCGCGGCGTCGGCGTGGCGCTCGCGTTCTTCGGCCCTGTGCTCGCGCGGTGGCTCCTCGACCGGTGCCGGTCGGCGCGGCATGGACGGCGTCGGCCGGTGCACCGTGGTGGCGCTCAGCGTCGGCAGGACACCGGCGTTGGCGAGCAGGATGTTGATCTCGGAGTAGATCGGTTCCAGGGCCCCGAGCACGTGGCGCTCGAAAAGCTTGTAGACCACGATGCGGGTTTCGGCATCGACCTCGAGCTGCTCGGCGGCCTGCCGGAAGCACTCGCCCAGTCGCGCCGGGCCGACCGGATTGGTGGCATCGTCCGGGCGCGGGTCCGACAGCATGAACCCGAAGCGCTGGTTCAGCGCACCCAGGGCGCGGGCGTACTGGCCCTCGGCCTTGGAAACCATCGCCGAAACGGCCAGCGACTCCTCCAGTTCCTCTTCGCCCAGCAGCGACAGACGCTGCAGGCGGGGGGTGGTTCGACACGCCGATGGCGGATAGTGCAGGCGTTCGCCGACGCAGGCCATGAACGTGCGTTCGACGACACTGCGCTTGCGCCGGCACTCACGCATGCCGTCGAAGTAGGCGCTCTGGCGGGTGCCATCGGTCGTGTGTTCGGCCAACTCGAACAGGGTGTCGTCGGCGGTATCGAACAGCGCGCTCAACGGGCCGCCCAGGCGACGGCGCAGCAGGGCCCCGATCTCGGCGAACAGGTGGCCGAGCGCATCGGCCGTCAGCGGCACGCGCGACTCCGGGGGTTGCATGGCGACCTTCCGACTGGATTCTCCCTGATCGCAAGCTTAGGCGGGGCCGGTACCGGAAAACGTGAAGCGTCTCGCAGCTTGGGCGGCGCCCTCGGGAACCTCTGAACAGGTTCAGAGGTTCGCGCGCCATGGATGGCGCGCTCGCGGATCAAGCACGCAAGTGCTTGATCCGGCGGAGCCGGGTCCGGACATGTGCCGGACACGGCGAGTCTGATCAGGTCCAGGATGGACTTGATCAGACCTTTCCTCATGGCGCTCAGGCCGGGAACCCCGGCAGCTGGGTGGTGGCGATCGATTCCTCCGCCAGCATCACCGGGATGCCGTCCTCGACGCGGTACAGGGTCTTGCCGTCGCGCGTGAGCAGTCCCTCCTGGAAGGCCCGCGACACCGGGTTGCCCTCGGCATCACAGACCGCCCCGCCCTCGATGGCGGCATTGAGCGCCGCAAGCTGCGCTGCGGTCAGCGGCGTCAGCGGCTGCCGCGTGACCGGGCAGCACAGGATGTCGAGCAGGCGGCGGTCCACGGACATGGCGGTCGGTCGCTGGGCGTGTTCCACGATTCTGTCAGCCGCGATCCGTGCATACAATAGCGTTTTCGCCGTGGACGAGCCCATGAGCAGCCTGCCATTGGTCGGCATCGTGATGGGATCCCGATCGGACTGGGAGACCATGCAGCACGCCGCGCAGCGCCTGGAGGAACTCGGCGTTGCCCACGAGATCCGCGTGGTCTCGGCCCACCGGACCCCCGACCAGCTGTTCCGCTACGCCGAGGAGGCCCTCGGGCGCGGGCTGCGCGCGATCATCGCCGGCGCCGGCGGCGCCGCGCACCTGCCGGGCATGCTCGCGGCCAAGACGAGGGTGCCGGTGCTGGGCGTGCCGGTGCGCTCGCGCGCGCTCAACGGACTCGACTCCCTGCTGTCGATCGTGCAGATGCCGGCCGGCGTGCCGGTGGCCACCTTCGCCATCGGTGCGGCCGGTGCCGCCAATGCGGCGCTGTTCGCGGCTGCGTTGCTGGCTGCCGAGCACGAGTCGATCCGGGAAGCGCTGGAGGCATTCCGTGCCCGCCAGACCGAAACCGTGCTGGCGCACCCGGACCCGCGTGAGAACCCGTAACCGCACCGTGGCCACGATCGGGATCCTCGGCGGCGGCCAGCTCGCGCGCATGCTGGCGCTTGCCGGCGCGCCGCTGGGCCTGCGCTGCCTGGTCATGGACAGCGCCGACGACGCCTGTGCCGCCGACGTCGCGCGCCTGCTGCAGGCCGACTACAGGGACCCTGCCGCGCTGGACGAGTTCGCGCGCAGCATCGATGTGGCCACGTTCGATTTCGAGAACGTGCCGGCAGACAGCGCCGACTGGCTGGCGCATCGCGTGCCGGTGTTCCCCAACCCCCGCGCGCTGGCCGTGGCGCAGGACCGGCTGGCGGAGAAGTCCCTGTTCCGCGAACTCGGGATCGCGACGCCGCGCTTCGCCACGGTGGACAGTCGCCAGGACCTGGAGGCCGCCGTCGCACAGGTCGGGCTTCCGGCCATCCTCAAGACGCGCCGCCTCGGCTACGACGGCAAGGGCCAGTTCCGCATGCGCGATCCCGGCGACGTCGAAGCGGCCTGGTACGCGCTGGGCGAGCATCCGCTGCTGCTCGAGGCGTTCGTGCCCTTCGACCGGGAGCTGTCGGTCCTGGCGGTGCGCACGCGCAGTGGCGCCTTCCGCACCTGGCCCCTGACCGAGAACTGGCATGCCGCCGGCATCCTTTCGGCCAGCCTGGCCCCGGCGCGGGTCGATGGCGACCTCGAACGGCGCGCGATCGCGCACGCACGCGCCCTCGCCGAGTCGCTGGAGTACGTAGGCGTCTTCGCGCTGGAACTGTTCGTACGAGGCAGCGACCTGCTCGCCAACGAGATGGCCCCACGGGTCCACAACTCCGGGCACTGGACCATCGAGGGCGCCGAAACCAGCCAGTTCCAGAACCACCTGCGCGCGGTGCTCGACCTGCCGCTGGGCGCCACCGCAGCGATGGGGCACAGCTGCATGCTGAATTTCATCGGGATGCTGCCCGACCCCGCACCGGTGCTGGGCGAGCCGCGCGGCTACTGGCACGACTACGGCAAGCAGCCGCGCGCCGGCCGCAAGGTCGGCCATGCGACGCTGCGCGCCGACACCCGCGTGGACCTCGCGGCCGCACTCGAGCGCGTCGGCACCGCGCTGGGTCGCCTCGACCAGGCGGCCCCGGTGCTCGAAGCCCTGCGCCGGCCCGACGCCGCGTAGCCACCACTGCCGAGTTCGGCCAAGGGACCGCGTCGGGCGCTGAAAGCCTCGCTTCGTAGGCCGGGCCGCCGCTCGGTGGGGTTCCTGCTCTGTAGGAGCCGGCGTTGCCGGCGATCGCCACCACGACGCCATCGCAGATCGCCGCGTGGGAGCGGCCCATGGCCGCGATCGCCCCCCGCACCATCGCATCGAAGCGCTGCAGGACCGGCCCGCGGCCGCGATCGGGCCCGCCCCTCACCCCATGTTGTCGCGCACGAAGCCCCAGTTCACCAGGTTCCAGAACGCTTCCACGTACTTGGGCCGCGCGTTGCGGTAATCGATGTAGTAGGCATGCTCCCACACGTCGCAGGTCAGCAGCGGGCGGTCGCTGCCGGTGATCGGGGTGTTGGCGTTCTGGGTGCTGACGATGCCCAGCGAGCCGTCGTCGCGCTGCACCAGCCAGGCCCAGCCCGAGCCGAAGGTACCGATCGCGGCCTTGCCGAACTCCTCGCGGAACTGCGCGAAGGAGCCGAACGCCTTGTTGATGGCGTCGGCCAGCTTGCCGTCGGGTTCGCCGCCGCCCCTGGGGGCCATGCAGTGCCAGTAGAAGGTGTGGTTCCAGACCTGTGCGGCGTTGTTGAACATGCCGCCCTGGGCCTTGCGGATGATCTTGTCCAGCTCCATGCCCTCGAGCTCGCTCCCGGCGATCTGCTTGTTGAGGTTGTCCACGTAGGCCTGGTGGTGCTTGCCGTAGTGGTAGTCCAGGGTCTCGGAGGAGATGTGCGGCGCCAGCGCATCGCGGGCATAGGGCAGGGGGGGCAGTTCGATCGCCATGGTCGCGCTCCTTGGATGCTGCATTCGTTGGGGACGGCCGACAGGCGACGCGGAGGCGCGGCCTGTGATCGGGTGCAAAGCGGCCTAGAATATTAACAAGCCCGCGCGCGGCGGCCGTCGCCGGCGCGTGAATGCCCGACCCCATCCCACCGCCATCCCCGCCCTGCCACGGGCGGGCAGGAGCCGTGCAGTGAACGTCATGGACCAAATCCGCGCCGAACTGGAGGCGCATCCGATCGTGCTCTTCATGAAGGGCACCCCGCAGTTTCCGATGTGCGGCTTTTCCGCGCGCACGGTGCAGGCACTGAAGTCCTGCGAGGCGCCGTTCCACCACGTCAACGTGCTCGAGGAGCCGGAGATCCGCGCCGCGCTGCCGCGTTTCTCCAACTGGCCCACGTTTCCGCAACTGTTCGTCAACGGCGAACTGATCGGCGGCTGCGACATCACCGAAGAACTGTTCGAGCAGGGCGAACTGCAGCGCATCGTCGCCGACGCGCACCGGGGCGGTGGCAGTGGATGAGCTGCTGGCGGGTGCGCCGGCGCCCGACGCCCTGGCCGGACGGGTGGTGCTGGTCAGCGGCGCCCACGGTGGGCTCGGTGCGGCCTGCGCCCGGGCGGCTGCGGCCGCGGGGGCGACGGTCGTGCTGCTGGGGCATCGCGTCCCCAAGCTCACGCGCGTCTACGACGCCATCGAGCGCGCCGGCGGCCCACAGCCGGCGATGTACCCGCTGGACTTGCAGGGTGCCGATCCGGCCGACTACGAGGACGCCGCCCAGCGCATCGCCGCACAGTGCGGTCGCCTGGACGGCCTGCTGCACTGCGCGGCCGACTTCCGCGGGCTGACGCCGCTGGAACTCACCGCGCCGGAGGACTTTGCGCGCGCCGTGCACGTCAACCTGACCGGTCCGTGGTGGATGACCCGGGCCTGCCTGCCGCTGCTGCGCCAGGCCGAAGACGGTGCCGTGGTGTTCGTGCACGACGATCCCCGGCGCGTGGGCACGGCCTACTGGGGCGGTTACGGCGTCGCCCAGCACGGCCTGGCCGGCCTGGCCGCGATCCTGGCCGACGAGTTCGCCAGTGCGCCGGTGCGCATCTGCGCGCTGCAGCCCGGCCCGATGCGCACGCCGCTGCGCGCCCGTGCCTTTTCCGCCGAGGATCCGGGCGCGATTCCACCGCCGGAGCGCTACGCACGCGCCTGCGTACACCTGCTGGCCGACCGCGCCGGAGGCTACCGCGGACGGGTCGTCCGGCTCCGGCTCGACGGACAGGGCTGAACCGGTGCCATGAGCCTGCTCTCGGCCGCCATCCTGCTGTTCCTGATCCTGGACCCGGTCGGGAACGTGCCCTTCTTCCTGAGTCTGCTCAAGGGCCTGTCCCCGGCGCGCCGGCGCTGGGTGATCGTACGCGAGCTGCTGATCGCCCTGGCGGTGTTGCTGGTGTTCCTGTTCGCGGGCCGCTACCTGCTGGCGCTGATGCACCTGCGCCAGGAATCGGTGTCGATCGCCGGCGGCATCGTGCTGTTCCTGATCGGCCTGCGCATGATCTTCCCCTCGCGTGAGGCGATGTTCGGCGACGCCCCCGACGGCGAGCCCTTCATCGTGCCGCTGGCGATTCCTGCGGTGGCCGGGCCCTCGGGCATGGCCGCGGTGATGCTGCTGGCGACCTCCGAGCCCGAGCGCATGGCCGAATGGGCGCTGGCCCTGGGCCTGGCCTGGGCCGGGACCGCCGTGATCCTGTTCTCCTCGACCGTCCTGTTCCGCTTGCTGGGCGAGCGCGTGCTGGTGGCCATGGAGCGGCTGATGGGCATGCTGCTGGTCGCGCTGTCGGTGCAGATGTTTCTGGACGGCGTGAAGGCCTACCTGGCCTGAGCCGGCCGCGCCGGGTGCTACAAAACCGTCATGAATCCGGGTTAAACTCCCGTTAATGCCGGGTCGACGTGCCGTGAAGACGCCGACCCGGTTTGCAAGGGGGTTTCGACCGTCGTTCCCGGGCTGCCGCGAGGTGGCCGCGCGCGTGCCCCGACCGCCGCCGGCTATCAGCCGAATCCTTACGATCCAACTGGCAGGACTTCGACCATGACCAAGCAATTCCGTGTGAAGCGTCTGGCCGCTGCGCTGGCGCTCGTGCTGGCGACCGCGACGCCGGCGTACGCGCAGAACACCGCGGCCGGCCTGTCCGGCAGGGTGACCACCGAGGCCGGCGAGCCGATCGCCAATGCCGTGGTCATCATCGTCCACACGCCCTCGGGCACCACCGCGCGCGCCACCACCGACGCATCGGGCCGCTACAACGCGCGCGGCCTGCGGGTGGGCGGGCCCTACACGGTGACGGTCACCCGCGAAGGCTTCCAGGGCGAGTCCTCGGAGAACGTCAGCCTGCTGCTGGGCGAGGTCGCCCAGGTCAGCTTCGACCTGGCCAGCACGGCCACCGCGCTGGAGTCGATCGAGGTCGTGGGCATCTCGCAGTCCCAGGTCTTCACGCCCGACAACATGGGGACCGGGACCAACGTCACCCGGGAGCAGATCGAGGCCTTCCCGTCGATCCAGCGCTCGCTGCAGGACTACGCGCGCCTGGATCCGCGCATCACGCAGACCGACAAGGAGCGCGGCGAGATCTCGGCCCTGGGCCAGAACACCCGCTTCAACGCCATCACCATCGACAGCGTCACCACCAACGACACCTTCGGACTGGAGGCCAACAACCTGCCGCTGATCCGTCAGCCGGTGTCGCTGGACGCGATCGAGGAGATCAACGTCAGCGTCGCCAACTACGATGTTTCCCAGCGCGGCTACACCGGCGCCCAGATCAACGCGGTGACCAAGTCGGGAACCAACGAATTCGACGGTTCGGTGTACTACATCTACCGCGATGCCGACTGGGTCAATGACGAGCCGTCCGACTTCGAGGGCTTCGACGAGGAGGAGACCTACGGGATCACCTTCGGCGGCCCGATCATCAAGGACCGGCTGTTCTTCTTCCTCGGCTACGAGAAGTTCGAACGCACCGCCCCGGGCTCCACCTTCGGCCCGCAGGGCAGCGGCGCCTCGCAGGTGTACAGCGACCTGAGTGTGGCCGACGTGCAGGAGGCGATCGCCATCGCCGACGGCTTCGGCTTCGCCACCGGCGGCTTCGCAGCGCCGGACCTGCTCAACACCGAGGTCGAGGAGTACCTGGCCAAGTTCGACTGGAACATCACCGACTACCACCGTCTGAGCTTCCGCTACACCAACACCGACCAGTCCGACGCCATCCTGCCGAACCTGGACAACGACGAGTTCTCCACCTCGGCGCACTGGTACAACCAGGTCAAGGAGTTCGAGTCCTACGTCGCCCACCTGTACAGCGACTGGAGCGACACCTTCTCCTCCGAGCTGTCGGTGTCCTACCGCGACTACACATCGGCGCCGCAGAACTTCTCGCGCTCGCCCCAGGTGATCGTGGACATGGGCAGCGTCAACCTGCACTTCGGCACCGAGCAGTTCCGCCACGCCAACGCGCTCGCCACCGAGACCTTGAACGCATTCTGGGCCGGCAACCTGTACCTGGGCGACCACGAGGTCAAGTTCGGCTTCGACTACGAGGACAACGACATCTTCAACCTGTTCCTGGAGTCCTCGCTGGGCAACTACTTCTTCAGCAACCTCGACGACTTCCGGAATGGCGTGTACCGCAGCTACCTGTTCCGGACGCCGGCCAGCGGCGACCTGAACTCGGCTGCGGCGAACTGGCAGCTGGAGAACCTGGGCCTGTTCATCCAGGACAGCTGGAGCGTGAGCCCCAACCTGACGCTGCTGTACGGCGTTCGCTACGACGAGCCGATCGTCGACGACAAGCCGCCGTTCAACGCCGCCGCGCAGACCGCATTCGGCTTCGACAATTCCCAGACCATCGACGGCAACGGCCTGTTCCAGCCGCGCTTCGGCTTCAACTACAGCTTCGACACCGAGCGCAGCACCCAGGTGCGCGGCGGCTTCGGCCTGTTCCAGGGCGCGGCGGCCAACGTCTGGCTGTCCAACCCGTTCACCAATAACGGCCTGACCATCGACGTGTTCGGTTGCGGCACCGGAGGCCTGGCGAGCTGCGGCGCCGACGCACCGCCGCTTTCGTCCGACCCGGACAACCAGCCGCGCGTGGGCACCACGCCGGCCGCGGATGTGGACTTCGTTTCCGGCGACCTGGGCCAGCCCTCGGTCTGGAAGGCCAACCTGGCATTCGACCACGAGCTGCCGTGGTGGGGACTGGTGGCGACCGCGGAGGTCGTGTTCTTCAACAACCGCGAAGCGATCCACTACGAGCACCTGAACCTGGGCGCGCCGACCGGTACCGCACCGGACGGACGTCTGCTGTTCTGGAACGCGGCGGGCTACGACCCGGCCAACTGGAATCAGTTCGGGAGCACTCCGAGCGGCAGGCCGCGCCCCAGCGCGCGCGCCAACCGCAATTCGGGCTTCAACGACGTGCTGCTGGCCAAGCCCACCGACGAGGGCAGCGGACACAGCATCACCTTCCAGCTGCAGAAGCCGCTCACCGAGAACTGGTACTGGGCCCTGGGCTACACCTACCAGGACGCCGACGAGGTCAGCCCGCTGACCTCCAGCCGCGCGATCTCCAACTGGAACGGACGCGCGGTGTTCAACCCCAACGAGGACGTCTCGTCCAAGGCCAACTACGTCACCAAGGACCGCTTCACCGGCGCGATCAGCTACCGCCGCAATTTCTTCGCGGACCTGAAGACCGAGGTCTCGATGTTCTACGAGGGCCGCAACGGCAAGCCCTACAGCTACACCTTCGACAACGACGCCAATGGCGACGGCATCTTCGGCAACGACCTGCTGTACATCCCGACCGGCCCGAACGACCCGCTGGTCACCTTCGGGTCGGCCACCGAGGAGGCCAACTTCTGGGCCTTCGTCAACTCCGACCCGTACCTGAGCAGCCACCTGGGCCAGGTCGCCGCCCGCAACGCCGCCACCTCGCCCTGGGTGCACAACTTCGACGTGCGCATCTCCCAGGAGCTGCCGGGCTTCTTCGCCGACAACACCGCCGAGATCTGGATCGACATCCTCAATATCGGCAACCTGCTCAACGACGACTGGGGTCGGGTCGAGGAAGTGTTCTTCCCGTTCAACCGCGGCGTGGTCGAGTACGGCGGCATCGACTCGCAGGGCCGCTACGTCTACCGGGTCAACAACCCCGACGGCCTGGGCGTGCGCGACCGCGCCGCCGAGTCCCGCTGGGCGGTCCAGGTGGGCTTCCGCTACAACTTCTGAGCCTCGCGCTCGGTTCCTCGCGATCTCGCGAAACGGCCGGTGGCGACACCGGCCGTTTTTTCTGTGTCCTCGCGTTACACTTCGCCCCCATGGTCGCAGCCAGCCTGTTCCGGGACTTCGTCCCCACCCACAGCCTGCATCCGGTCGACCGCGCCGAGCTGGCGCGGCACAGCCGGATGGTCTCGTTCCAGGCCGACCATGTCGCCTTCTATCGCGGCGAGGCCGCGCGCGAGGTCGTCTACCTGGTGGCCGGCGAGGTGGAGCTGATCGCCGAGGACGGCACGCGGCGGGTCAAGGCCGGCAGCGAGGAGGCCAGGCACCCGCTGTCCACCGGCACCAGCCACTCGACCACGGCGACCTGCCTCCGGCCCTGCGAGCTGCTGTTTGTCGATCGCGACCGCCTGGACCTGCTGCTGACCTGGGCCCAGACCGGGGCCGTGGAGGTGCAGGAGTTGGGCGAGGGCGACGACGGCGACTGGATGAGCGCCATGCTGCGCTGCCCCGCACTGCACCGGGTGCCTCCGGCGAACATCGCCCAGGTGATCGCCGCCGTGGAGTCCATCGAGCACGGGCCCGACGAGGTGATCGTGCGCCAGGGTGCGGCCGGGGATTTCTACTATGTGCTCACCCAGGGCCAGTGCGCCATCTACGACGAGGATGCCAACGCCGGCACGCTGCGCGAGATCGACCGCATCGGCCCGGGGCGCGGCTTCGGCGAGGAGGCCCTGTTGTCGGGCATGCCACGCAACGCCACGGTCAAGACGCTGTCCGGGTGCACGCTGGTGCGGCTGTCGGCCACCGATTTCGCGCGCCTGCTCGAAGATCCCCTGGTGCACCGGATCAGCCTGGATGCCGTGCCCGAGCGGGCGGTGCTGGTGGACGTGCGTCTGCCCGAGGAGTACGCGCGCGGGCACCTGCCCGGCGCCGTCAACGTACCGCTGCGGGCGCTGCGCAGCGAGGCCCTGACCATGGACGCCAGCCGTCCGCTGGCGGTGTACTGCGACACCGGCAGCCGCAGCGCCTCGGCGACCTTCCTGTTCCGCGAGCGCGGCTTCGACGCCCACCTGATCGACCAGGGAGTTCCGCGCGAGCGCCTGACCAGCCGCCAGGAACTGCGCGCCCCGACGCTGTAGCCCGACCGTCCCCCTAGGGAGAGGGAGGCACGGCTCCGCCCCTCTCCCCTCGGGAGAGGGGAGCATGCGAGTCCCTGCGCACCGAAGCTCGTGTTGTTCGCCCAGGCCCCCTGTGCGATGCTGATTCGCTTTCCCGTAGGAGCCGGCGTTGCCGGCGAACGCGATTCCACGATGCAGGATAAAGTCACCCTTCGCTCCGCCACGGTCAGCGCCCGCATCTCGCCCAAGGGCGGGCTCGACGTCCTGTCGCGCCACGAAGTCAGTCGGCTGCGCGACGCCACCGCCGGTGGTCAGCACGAGCTGCTGCGGCGTTGCGCGCTGGCGGTGCTGACCGCCGGCACCCAGAACGACGACCCGCGCGCGGCCCGCGAATGCCATCCGGACTTCGACATCCAGGTGATCCAGCAGGACCGCGGCATCCGCCTGGAACTGAGCAATGCGCCGGGCCAGGCCTTCGTCGATGGCGAGATCATCCGCGGAGTCGCCGAGCAGCTGTTTGCCGTCGTACGCGACATCGCCTATGTCTCCAGCGAGATCCGCGACAGCGAACACTTCGACCTGGACGACCCCGAGCACATCACCAACGCCGTGTTCGAGATCCTGCGCAATGCACGCATCCTGCGCTCGGGCGTGGAGCCCAACCTGGTCGTGTGCTGGGGCGGCCACGCGATCTCGCGCTCGGAGTACGACTACACCAAGCAGGTGGGTTACGAGCTGGGGCTGCGCGGGCTGGACATCTGCACCGGCTGCGGCCCGGGCGCAATGAAAGGCCCGATGAAGGGCGCCGCGATCGCGCACACCAAGCAGCGGATGAACGAGCGCCGCTACATCGGCGTCACCGAGCCGGGCATCATCGCCGCCGAGTCGCCGAACCCGATCGTCAACCACCTGGTGATCATGCCGGACATCGAGAAGCGCCTGGAGGCCTTCGTCCGCATCGCCCACGGCATCATCGTGTTCCCCGGCGGGGTCGGGACCGCCGAGGAGATCCTGTACCTGCTGGGCATCCTGCTGCACCCTGACAATGCCGACATGCCGTTGCCGCTGGTCTTCAGCGGACCGCGTTCGGCGGTGCCGTATTTCGAGCAGATCGACCATTTCCTGCGGCTGGCCCTGGGCGAGGCCGTCGCCGCGCGATACCGGATCCTGATCGAGGACCCGACCGGCGTGGCGCGCCTGATGAAGCAGGGGATGACCCAGGTACGCGATTACCGGCGCGAGACCCGCGACGCCTACTTCTTCAACTGGGCGCTGAAGGTCCGCCACGAGTTCCAGCAGCCGTTCGTGCCCAGCCACGAGAACATGGCGGCGCTGGACCTGGGCCGGGGACGGCCGGCCCATGCGCTGGCCTCCGACCTGCGCCGGGCCTTCTCCGGCATCGTGGCCGGCAACGTCAAGGAGAGCGGGATGCGCCGGATCGAGGCCCACGGGCCGTTCGACATCGCCGGCGACGGCGAGGTCATGCAGGCGCTCGACTCGATGCTGCGCTCGTTCGTCGAGCAGCAGCGGATGAAGATCGCCGGGGACTACGTGCCCTGTTACCGGGTCAGGGCAGCCGCGTAGGCGGCGTCAGTCCCAGCAGCGGCTGCCGCCGCTATGCGTCTTGATGATCTGCTGGCCCGAGGGCTGCGTGCCGTCGAACCGGTAGGTCAGGGTGCCGCACGAGTCGCCGGCCTGTGCGCCGGTGGGCGCCGCCGTCATCGTGTATCCGGTGGCGCTGTTCGCGGTGACCGCCAGGTTGTAGTACCCGCTCTCGCTGGAGCCCGGCGCTCCGATCTGCACGGCCGTGCCGAAGGCCGGGTTGCTGGCCCTGAACCGCTCCTGCAGCAGCGCCATCTGCTGCAGGCTCGAGACCGCCTCCGAGCGCCGGCTCTTGCGCATCTGATCGGTGAAGGCGGGGATCGCGATCACCGCGATGATGGCCACCACGGCGAGCACGATCATCAGCTCGATCAGGGTGAATCCGGCGACACGCCGGGCAGGTCTGGCAGTGTGGATCGGCGCGAGCATGGGTTGCTTCCCCGGGGTACGGATTCCGCGTATCGGACATCCTAAACCCAGCGCGGGGCCCCAGGAAGCCTTTCGTACCGATGATTGGCCCGTCCGTCGCGCTGCCGTTGGCGGGGCTCCCGGCGTCGGGCTAGCATCGTCCCGGTCCAAAAGTGACCCAGGCTGTCATGTCGTTCCCATGCCATCGTGCCCGCCGAACTGTGACGGGCGTCACATTGATCGAGCTGATGATCGCGCTCGCCCTGATCGCGATCGGGATGGCGCTGGCCGTTCCCGCCTTCACCGAGTTCCGCCAGCGCGCCGCCGTGCGCGGCGCGGTCGAGCAGTATATGACCATCCTGGCCGAGCAGCGCTTCGAGGCGGTCAAGCGCAACGAGGAGCTCACGGTCGACTTCACCGGCGTCACCATGCCCTCCGGTGCGAGTGTCAGCGCCTACACGATGACCGACGGCGGCGATGCCGGAAAGGTGGTCATCAACCCGCGCGACGGCATGCTCGCGGCCGGCAGCGTGGCGGGCAGCGTCACGGTGACTTCGGGCAACTACCAGTTGCGTTTCACTGTCAATTTGCTCGGCCGCGGCAGCGTCTGCGCGCCGGTCGGCCATTCAGTGCCGGGCTACCGGGATTGCGCCTCATGAACCGGATTCCCTCGAACTCCCGGCAGCGCCAGGGCGGATTCTCCATCGTCGAGGCGATGGTGGCGCTGGTGGCGGGCCTGATCGTGATCGGCGCCGTGCTCGCCTTCACCGTGGCCACGGTGCAGAGCAACACCGAGAACGTGCAGGCCACGCGCCTGGCGCAGGAACTGCGGGCGCTGATGAACCTGGTGGCGCGCGACGTGCGCCGCGCCGGCTACGACGACCTTTCGCTCGAGCGCGTCGGTACCGGCACCGACGGCCCTGCGGATCTGTCGCCGCACGCGCGCATGCAGATCGTCGGCGGCGAC
>DASRZM010000009.1:0-7671 GCA_035686365.1 Lysobacteraceae bacterium
CGTTTCGTGGACCGGCGGTTCGCCCGCTCCTACAGAGCATCGGGGGCGCGATGACGCGCAGGCGGGAGCGACCGATGGCGCGATCGGCGAGGCGGTCGGCCCGGCTCAGCCGGCGATGCTGCGGGTGGCGGTGAGCACGCGGTACTGCGGCCAGCGCCGGCTGATCGCGGCGGCGATGCCGGCGGCATCGAGTCCGGCTTCGGCGAGCATCTCCTCGCGGCTGGCGTGTTCCAGAAACCGGGGGGGCAGGCCCAGTTGCAGCAGGGGCGTCTGGATGCCGCGGGCCGCCAGCAGTTCGGCCACCGCCGAGCCGGCGCCGCCGGCCACGACGTTGTCCTCGATGCTGACCAGCGCCGTGTGGCTGCCGGCCAGCTCGAGCAGCAGGGCCTCGTCCAGCGGCTGCACGAAGCGCATGTTGACCAGCGTGGCATCGAAGCCCCCGGCGACATCGGCGCAAGGAGCGACCATGGCGCCAAACGCCAGCAGCGCCAGTCCGCTGTGGCCTCGGCGGCGCAGCTGCGCCTTGCCGATGGGCAGCGTGTCCAGGCCGGCCTCGACCGCCACGCCGGGGCCGCTGCCGCGCGGGTAGCGCACCGCGGCGGGACCCGGATGCCTCAGACCGGTGCTGAGCAGGCGCCGGCACTCGTCCTCGTCGGCCGGTGCCATGACCACCATGTTGGGAATGCAACGCAGGTAACTGAGGTCGAAGCTGCCGGCGTGGGTCGGCCCGTCGGGCCCGACCACGCCACCGCGGTCGATCGCGAACAGCACGTCCAGATTCTGCAGCGCCACATCGTGGATGAGCTGGTCGTAGCCGCGCTGCAGGAAGGTGGAATAGATCGCCACCACCGGCTTGGCGCCCTCGCAGGCCATGCCGGCGGCCAGCGTCACCGCGTGCTGCTCGGCGATCGCCACGTCGAAGTAGCGGTCGGGGAACTCCCTGGAGAACCGTACCAGCCCGGAACCCTCGCGCATGGCCGGTGTGATCCCCATCAGCCGCGGCTCGGCAGCGGCCATGTCGCACAGCCAGTCGCCGAACACATCGGTGTAGGTCGGCTTCTTCGGTCCGGCCTTGCCGGCCACGCCCTTGTCCGGGTCGAACGGGCCCACGGCGTGGTAGCCGATCTGGTCTTCCTCGGCACGCTCGTAGCCCTTGCCCTTGGTCGTGATCACGTGCAGCAGCTGCGGGCCCTTGAGGTTCTGGAGCGTCCTGAGCGCGGTCAGCAGCTGCGGCACGTCGTGGCCGTCGATCGGGCCGGTGTAGTGGAAGCCCATTTCCTCGAACAGGGTGGAAGGCACGAACATCCCCTTCCAGTGCTCTTCCCAGCGCCTGACGAAGCGGGCCGCGGCCTTGTGCTTGTCGCCCAGCAGCCGCTTGCCGCCCTCGCGCATGGCGTTGAGCGCGCGGCTCGCCGTCATGCGGCCGAACATCTTGGTGAGCCCGCCGACGTTTTCGGAGATCGACATCCGGTTGTCGTTGAGGATCACCAGCAAGTCGGGCTCCGGCTCCATGCCGCCGGCGTGGTTGAGCGCCTCGTAGGCCATGCCGGCGGTCATCGCCCCATCGCCGATCACGGCGACCACGCGGCGCTCGTCGCCGGCGCGCTGCAGGGCCACGGCCATCCCCAGCGCGGCGGAGATCGAGGTCGAGGAGTGGCCCACGCCGAAGGTGTCGTACCCGCTCTCGGCGCGCTTGGGGAACGGGGCCACACCATCCTTGCGCTTGACCGTGTGGATGCTGTCGCGGCGGCCGGTCAGGATCTTGTGCGGGTAGCACTGGTGGCCGACGTCCCAGACGATCCGGTCCCGGGGGGTGTCGAACAGCCAGTGCAGGGCGATGGTGAGCTCGATCACGCCCAGCCCGGCGCCGAAGTGGCCGCCCGACTGGGCGACCTGCTCGATCAGGTACGCGCGCAGCTCCGCGGCGATGGCCGGCAGCTCGGCTTCGTCGAAGCCGCGCAGGTCGGCGGGCAGCGCGATCTGCGACAGCCTGGGATAGCGGGTCGGGTCGTTCATGGCGGATCCGGCAGGACCTGCGATTGTCGGCCACCGGCAGTGGGCCGGGCAACCGCGAAGTCATGGCGATCCGGTGACGGTTCAGGTGGCGCGGAGGTTTCGATGCGCGGGCCGGTCCGCAGTCCGGTGTTCGCCAGCGGCTGCGGCATGCCGCTCAGGGCCCGCGCGCCCCACGCAGCCGCCCGAGCAGTCCACCCCTGTTCGTGGTGCCGGTCTCTGGCGGTGGTGGCGGCACTTCCATCTCGGCGAAGCCGGTGGCCAGGTTGGCGTTCACGAAATCGGTGACCTCGGCCAGCGGAACCCCGCTGGCTTCGGCGATCTCGGTCAGCGTCGCCGGCTGCTTCATCATCGCCGTGGCGATGCGGAAATGCTTGGGAAACTCGCGCTCGGTCTGCGGCCACTTGGCCAGGCGGTAGCGCTGGTGCGGGTCGTAGCCCTCGGCGATCCGGCCCTTGCCGCCGACCAGCGCACTGAGCCATTGCAGCCGCGACCACGGTTGCGCGCCGGATTCGGCGCGGCGCTTTTCCAGTTCGGCCGGCGTGATCGCGTGCCAATCCTCGCGCTGGATCACGCGCTGCCCGTAGGGCACGAACGGCTTCAGGCTGCTGCCGCCGACGTATTCCTGGCGCTGCGGATCGAGCACCAGCGCCGGGGCGCCCTGGATCTCGAGCAACACCGGCCCGGGAAGTGCGCCGGGCTGCAGGTAGTCGGCCAGGACCGGGTCGCGCGGGGGCGGTGGTGGTTCCGGTTCGGGCTCCGGGAGCGGGTCGGGGTCAGCCGCGGACACCGACACCGCCGGCTCCGGGGTTGGCGCCTGCTGGCTGGAAGACGCCGCTGCGGCCGGCTGGACCGGCGCTGGCCCGGTTTCCGGTTGCGGTCGCGGCTCGGCATCCCGACGGCCTTCGCCCAGGTCCTGCAGCAGTCCGACCAGCGCCCGGGCTTCCACCGGCTTGACCAGCACGTGTTCGGATTCGCCCGAACGCTTGTTGGACAGGGCCACGATCGTGCGGGTCGAATTCACCAGCCTCAGCCAGGCCATGTGGCCGTAGATGGTGTCCAGGTCGACCACGACCACCTCGGCTTCGTCCTCGGGGACCAGTTCCCACCCGGGAACCTGCACCCGCGCCTGGTTGAAGGCCTCGGCCAGCGCCTGTTCCCCGGCAGGGTCCATGCCGATGAAGCCGATCGTCTTGGTCTTGCTCATGATCCCCCCGGGAAGCGGCGGTGCGCGGCCAATGCCGCGCCCGATCGGCCGAGTTTGCCAAATCCGCGGTCGCGGTCAACGCCGCGGTCAATGCCGCGAGTACGGGCGGGCCTATTCGTGCCTGCTACTCCCCCGGGCCGGGACCAGGCCGACGACGACGTCGGTGAGCATCATCAGCGTCAGGATCAGGAACGCGCCGTGGGCGAACGGCGCAAGCATCAACAGCTCCAGCAATGCCACGGCGAACACGATGCCCGAGGCCACCAGTTCGGAGGCGGCGCTGGGCCCGGACGACGCCGTCTTCAGGATCTCGATGGCCAGCAGCACCAGTCCGAGCAGCACCACCAGGTGGCCGGCGTGGATCACCAGTTCGCCGCCCGACGGCATGGTGAAGGCCAGCAGGTCGGTGTCGAATCCCTCGCTGAGCAGCGCCAGCAGGTTGGCCAGGATCAGCGCGAAGCCCAGCAGCGGGATCGCCCGTGCGATGCGCAGGGCTGCGTTCATGCGTCGAGCCTGCGGCGTTTGGGCAGGTGGTGCTTCAGGAACTCCATCTGGTCGGCCAGGATGTTGCGGTTGGACAGGATCAGGTGCTCGACCCAGCTCGGCCGGAACGGGACCGCCAGCAGCGGCATGCTGGCCTGCTGCGGCGTGCGCCCGCCCTTGCGGATGTTGCAGGACAGGCAGGCGCTGACGACGTTCTCCCACGCGTCGCGCCCGCCGCGCGAGATCGGCTTGACGTGGTCGCGGGTGAGCCGATGGCGGGGGAACTCCTCCCCGCAGTACAGGCACAGGTGGCCGTCGCGTGCGAACAGTGCAGCATTGGTCAGGGCGGGGGAGGGGTCGAAGGCGACGGCGCGGGCATGGCCGCGCGAGGCCACGATCGGGTGCAGGTCGATGACACTCTGAAGCCCGCTGATGCGGTTGACGCCGCCGTGCACGGTCAGGCACGGATCGCCCAGGGTCCAGGCAACGGCCTCGCGCACGTACAGGCACACCGCGTCCTGCCAGCTCATCCAGTCCAGGATCCGGCCATTGGCATCCAGCGACAGCACGCGGGTGTTGTGGATGTCGCCGTGGCGAGCGAGCTCGACCAGCATGGTCCCTCCTTTTCGTGTCCGGCGCCGGACTTGCCGGGCCCGGACCGGCCGCGCCGCGCCTCCTGCGCGCGGCGACCATTCGGGCGCTCCGATGCGTCCATGCTCGAAGAACGCGCCGAGGATATCGGAAAAACGCCGCCGGTGGTGCCTGCGCGCCCCGGCGCACGCTCGTTGAAGGCCATCGAAGTGCGAGCTTCTCCCCGGGTCCCGAGTCCCGGGTCCCGCGCCCCGAGTCCCGAGTCCCGAGTCCCGCCTAAAGCGGTTTTGCCATCCGTACCAGTTCCACCCCGTACCCTTCGGACTCGTACAGCTTGCGGGCGTTCTCGTTGCCCGGGAACACCGCCAGCGTCAGGCGTTCGCAGCGGTGCTCGCGGGCGAAGTCCTCGGCGAAGCGCAGCAGCGCGCGGCCGATGCCCCGGCCGTCCCAGCCCTTGGCCACGACCAGGTCCGAGACGTGGCAGTTGAGGCCGCCGCTGAAGAAGTCGGTGACCGTCTGCAGGTGCGCGAAGGCCACGCGCTCCCCGTTGTCGGTCTCGGCCACGAACAGGAAAGAGCCCGGGCCGGGCTCGTCCAGATGCCGGGCCAGGTCGTTGCGGATGCCCTCGGCGACCGTCGTGCGCTTGCGCCACCGTGGCAGCTCGAAATTCACGAAGCGGTCGATCAGGCCGAAGATGAAGCGGTCGTCGTCGGCATTGGCCGAACGGATCAGCAGTTCCAGGTCGTCACCGGCTTGGATGTGCATGGCTGTGGGGTCTGGCGCGTCGCGGGCAGGGTGGTGGGAGGTCGGTGGGGTCTGTGCCCGGGTCGCCCGGGGCACGGGCTCTCACAGGGACGATTCCGGGATATCGAGCAAGGTGGCGGCGCCAGCGCGGATCGCGGCACCGTGGGCCACGGCACGCGGAAGGATGCGCGCGAAGTAGAAGCGCGCGGTGTGGCGCTTGGCGTCCCTGAATGCCTGGTCATGGCCGGAGGCATCGGCGGCCGCGACGCTGCGCGCCCACCAGTACGCCAGCAGCACGTAGCCCGAGTACCACAGGTAGTCGACCGCAGCGGCGCCGATCTCGTCCGGGTTCTCCACCGCCTTGCGGCCGATCTCCAGGGCGATGGACTGCCACTCCTGGGTGATCTGCGCCAACGGCGCGACGAACTCGCCCAGCGCAGGATCCTTGGCGTGGTCGCTGCAGAAGCCCGAGATCATCGCCAGCACCTGCATCAGCCCGGCGCCCTTGCTCTGCAGCAGCTTGCGGCCGACCAGATCGAGCGCCTGGATCTGGGTGGTGCCCTCGTAGATCGTGGTAATGCGCGCATCGCGAGCCAGCTGTTCCATGCCCCATTCATGCACGTACCCGTGGCCGCCGAATATCTGCAGCGCGTGGTAGGTGCACTCGATCGCGGACTCGGTCATCAGGCCCTTGACGATCGGGGTCAGGAACGAGAGCAGTTCCTCGGCGCGCGCGCGCTCGCCGGCGTCGTCGCTGCGGTGGATCACGTCCACCAGCGTGGCCGCGTGGTAGGTCAGGCAGCGCCCGCCCTCGACGAAGGCCTTCTGCGTGAGCAGCATCCGGCGCACGTCGGGATGCACGATGATCGGGTCGGCCGGCTTGTCCGGGTGCTTCGCGCCCGAGAGCGCACGCATCTGCAGCCGGTCCTTGGCGTAGGCCAGAGAGTTCTGGTACGCGCGCTCGATCAGGCCAAGGCCCTGCAGGCCGACCGCCAGGCGCGCGGTGTTCATCATGGTGAACATTGCCGCCAGGCCGCGATTCTCGCCGCCGATCATCCAGCCCTGTGCGCCGTCGAAGTGGATCACGCAGGTCGCCGACCCCTTGATCCCCATCTTGTGCTCGATCGAACCGCATCGCACCGCGTTGCGCTCGCCCATGGCGCCGTCCCGGCCGACCTTGAACTTGGGCACGATGAACATCGTGATGCCGCGCGTGCCGGTCGGCGCGTCGGGCACTCGTGCGAGCACCAGGTGCACGATGTTGTCGGTGAGGTCGTGCTCGCCGGCGGTGATGAAGATCTTGGTGCCCGAGATCGCATGGCTGCCGTCCCCGAGCGGCTCGGCGCGGGTCTTGAGCAGGCCCAGGTCGGTCCCGCAGTGCGCTTCGGTCAGGCACATGGTGCCGGTCCAGCGGCCCTGCGCGATCGGACGCAGGAAGGCCTCGCGCTGCCATGGCTCGCCGTGCTGGCGCAAGGCCTCGACCTGCCCGTGCGACAGCAACGGGTAGGTGCCCCAGGCCAGGTTGGCGGCGTCGATCATTTCCTTGACCACTGCGCCCAGCGACTCGGGCAGGTTCTGCCCGTCGTAGGCCTCGGCCACGGTGAGCCCGGCCCAGCCGTTGTCGACGAACTGGCGGTACGCCTCCCTGAAGCCGTCGGGCGTGGTCACGCTGCCGTCGGAGGCGTCGAAGCGGCAGCCCTGGGCGTCGCCGACCGAGTTCAGCGGCGCCAGCACGGTCTGATTGAAGCGCGCCGCCTCCTCGAGCACGGCATCGGCGATCTCCCGGGTGGCGTGGTCGCAGCCGGGCAGTCGCGCGTACAGCGCCGGTGCATCCAGGACGTCGAACAGCGCAAAGCGCATGTCCGCCAGTGGAGCCTTGTAGTCGTTCATGCGCCCCGTCCGCGGCGGTTCAGCGCAGTACCCGGTCCAGGCCGGGCACCGGGGCGAGCGAACTTTCGTGCTCGAAGCGATCACGCCGCCGCTCCGGCTCGCTGCTGGTGATGGTTCCCTCCAGCCGGTAGCGGACCGGTCGGCCGCCACGCAGGGCTTCCTCGACCGCCGTCGCGGCCGCGCCGGCTGCCGGCAGCCGCAGTTGCACGACTTCGGCCGACCCTGCAGGAACCACCAGTTGCGGCGCCAGCACCACCGGGCCGGCGTCGTGTCCCCCGAGGCTGAAGGCTGCCTCCACCGAATCCACGCGCATGCCGACGTTGCCGTAGTTCTGGATGCGCAGGCTCAGCTCCCACTCGCCGTTGGCGGCCCGCAGTTCCTTGACCGCCGCCGATGGCGGGAACACGCGCTGCTTGACGCCGCCACCTCCGCAGCCGGCCACTGCGGCGGCCAACAGCGCGAGCGTGGACCACAGGAGGATCCGGTTCATGGGGTCGCAAGGGAGGTGAGTCCGCGCCGAGGATAGCAAGGGAAGCGGCGCGAGGGAGCAACGTGCAACCCGCTGCCCCCACGGTCTGCCTGCAGCACACAGGCAAGCCGTCCCCGAAGGAACCTGTGGACAAGTTCAGAGGTTCGCGCGCCATGGATGGCGCGCTCGCGGATCAAGCACGCAAGTGCTTGATCCGGCGGAGCCGAGTCCGGACAGGTGCCGGACTCGGCGAGTCTGATCGAGTCCAGGATGG
>DASRZM010000010.1:0-3541 GCA_035686365.1 Lysobacteraceae bacterium
CTACGAAGAACGGGCGCCATGAAACGGAAGCGGGAGGACCGCGGGGCGGGGACGGTTTCCGGGGGCGTACGCGCCAGGGATGGCGCGTCCGCAGCCTACAGGGACGTACTTGCGGCGGCCCCGGAAACCGTCACCGGCTCGCGGGCCGGCCTACGGAGCGAATGTGGCATCGATGCAACGACGCGGAGGTCCGATCGCGGCCATGGGCCGCTCCCACGCAGGTTCGCCAGGTCTTGTCGCAGTGCGGATCGCCGGCAACGCCGGCTCCTACAGGGCGATGACGATCCGAAACGGAAGCGTGAGGGGCGCGCGGCGTGAGCCAGGGTTACAGCCTGCTCGACGAGGCCTCGCTGGAAGGCCGCAACACCTTCCGGGTACCGGCGCGCGCCTCGGTGCTGGCTGACGTCATCTGCGCCGAAGCGATCGGTGACCTGTTCGCCTACGACCTGTTCTCCAACGGTCCGCTGCTGGTACTGGGCGAAGGCAGCAACATCCTGTTCGCCGGGGACTGGCCGGGGGCGGCGCTGGCGATCCGCGCACACGCCATCACCGTGCTGCACGACGAGGGCGAGGCGGCGCGCGTGCGGGTGGATGCCGGCGCCAACTGGAACGATTTCGTGCGCTGGTCGCTCGGGCACGGGTTCGTCGGGCTGGAGAACCTGTCGCTGATCCCGGGCACGGTGGGCGCCGCACCGATCCAGAACATCGGCGCCTACGGCGTGGAAGCGGGCGAGTTCATCCAGAGCGTGGAAGCCTTCGACCGGCAGACCGGCTCGATGCAGCGGCTGGACCGGGCCGAGTGCGGATTCGGCTATCGCGACAGCGTGTTCCGGCGCATGCCCGAACGCTGGATCGTCACGGCGGTGGAGTTCGAGCTGCCGCGGCGCCGCGAGTTCCGCCTCGACTACGCCGGCGTGCGCGAAGAGCTCGACCGCATCGGCGCCGAAGGCACCCCGCGCGCGGCGCAGGTCGCCGAGGCGATCTGCAGGCTGCGCACCGCCAAGCTGCCCGACCCAATGGTCATCGGCAATGCCGGCAGCTTCTTCAAGAACCCGGTCCTCGCCGCCGCCGACGCCCACGCGCTCGCGCAGCGGCACCCGGGGCTCCCGGTGTTCGCCTCCGTCGACGCGGGCACGCGCAAGCTGTCGGCGGCCTGGCTGATCGAGGCCTGCGGCTGGAAGGGCCGGCGCCAGGGCGACGCCGGCGTCTCGGACCGGCACGCGCTGGTGCTGGTGAACCACGGCCGGGCCAGCGGCGCCCAGATCCTGGCGCTTGCCCGGCGCGTGGCCGCGGACGTGTTCGCGCGCTTCGGCGTGGCGCTGGAGCCGGAACCGCGGATCGTCGGCGCCCGATGGGAGACGCCGCAGTGAGCGCGGCAGAAGCGCCCACGTCCGCCCCACCGGGCCCGGCGCGCGACGACCAGCTCACCGCCGTGCTGCTGATGGTGGCCAGCGCGGTGGTGTTCGGCTTCATGGCGGTGACCATCCGCTACGCGTCCCATCAGCTGCATCCGTTCGAGATCGCCTTCTTCCGCAACCTGTTCGGACTGCTGTTCGCGTTGCCGCTGCTGCTGCGCGGCGGGCCCGGGCTGCTGCGCACGAACAAGCTGCCGATGTACTTCCTGCGCTGCACCATCGGTATCGTGGCGATGCTGGCCGGCTTCTGGGCCATCGTGAACCTGCCGCTGGCGCAGGCCGTGGCGCTGTCGTACTCCACGCCGCTGTTCGTGACCATCGGTGCGGTGCTGGTGCTGGGCGAGGTCGTGCGCGCGCGGCGCTGGAGCGCGGTGCTGATCGGGTTCATCGGCGTGCTGATCATCGTGCGGCCCACGCCCGGGGCGTTCACTCCCGGGGCCCTGGTGGCGGTACTGGCGGCGGTGATGAGCGCCAGCGTGGCCATCAGCATCAAGTTCCTCTCGCGCACCGAGCCGCCGGACGCGATCGTGCTCTACACCACGTTGCTGTGGGTACCGATGTCGCTGCTGCCGGCGCTGTTCGTCTGGGAGTGGCCGACGCTGGCGAGCTGGGGCTGGGTGGCGCTGGCCGGCTTCTTCGGCACCGCCGCGCACATGTGCTGGACGCGGGCGTTCCGGCTGGGCGACGCCTCGGCGCTGACGCCGATCAGCTTCGTGCAGCTGCCGATCGTCGCGGTGCTGGCCTGGCTGCTGTTCGACGAGGTGATCACGCGCTGGACCCTGATCGGCGCGGCGGTGATCTTCGCCGCCAATGCCTACATCGCCCACCGCGAGGTGCGGCTGCGGCGGCGCGCGATCACCGACCCGGAAATCGGCCCGGATCTCCACACCCATCGCTGAGACGGCGCTGCGTCGCTCCGGAGGCGTCCCTCGACTCCGGCGCCGAGCGCCTGCGCCGAAGCCCCACAGCCCGGCGCCGCACCCCGCTTCGACTACACTCGACCGGTCGCGTGCCGGCACCGGCCATGCACGCAGTCCTGAGGATCCATGACGAAGAAGCGCCAGGACGAAGGCCACACCACCCAGCGCACGGCGCTCAGCACCGGGCCCGGGGCGCCGCGCACGCAGTCGGCCTGCGTGGTGGTGATCCACGGCGAGGGCGTGGGCAAGCGCGCAGACCTGGACGAGAAGCCGGTCGTGGTCGGACGCTCGCACGAAGCCGACCTGCAGATCCGCCACTCCAGCGTTTCACGCCGGCATTGCCGGATCTGGCGCGAGGACGAGGGGTACCACATCCACGACCTGGGCTCGACCAACCGCACCCGCGTCAACGGCACCGTGATCGAAGAGGCCCTGCTGGCTGACGGCGACCACATCACCCTGGGCGAGACCATCCTGAAGTTCATAGGCCGCGCCAGCGTGGAGGCCGGTTACCACGAGGAGGTCTACCAGCTCGCCACCCGCGATCCGCTGACCGAGCTCTACAACCGCCGCCACTTCATGGAACTGCTCGACAAGGAGATCGCCCGCTCGCTGCGGCACGCGCGGCCGCTGGTGCTGGCGATCCTGGACCTGGACCACTTCAAGCGCATCAACGACCGCTTCGGGCACATCGCCGGCGATGCGGTGCTGCGCCGCTTCGCGAAGGTCGTGAGCGAGGCCGCGCGCAGCGAGGACATCGCCGCGCGCATCGGCGGCGAGGAGTTCGCGCTGGCCCTGCCCGAGACCGGACTGGAGTGCGCCGCCGAGTTTGCCGAACGCCTGCGCGCCGCGGTCGCCGCCACCGGCTTCGAGGTCGCCGGGCAGCCGTGGAAGGTCACCGTCAGCATCGGACTGGCGGCCCTGGGCGCGACGACCGCCGATCGCAGCACGCTGATGGGCGCCGCCGACCGCGCCCTGTACGGGGCCAAGGAAGCCGGCCGCGACCGCATCGCCCTGGCCTGAGCCGGACCTGGGCCGCCAAATCGCTGTAGGAGCGGCCGTTGGCCGCGATCGTCGAACCGAGGACCGTTGCGGCAGATCGATCGCGGCCAACGGCCGCTCCTACAGCGATTTGGCGGCCCAGGTCCGGCTCAGGCCAGGGCGATGCGGTCGCGGCCGGCTTCCTTGGCCCCGTACAGGGCGCGG
>DASRZM010000011.1:0-10955 GCA_035686365.1 Lysobacteraceae bacterium
GAGGACGACGGCCGCTGGATCGCGGAGGTGCCGGAGCTGCCGGGCGTGCTGGTCTACGGCGCCACCGAGGCCGAGGCGATGGCCAAGGCCGAGGTGCTGGCGCTGCGCGCACTTGCCGAGCGCATCGAGCACGGTGAGGCGCAAGCGTTCTGAGACGGCGCCGCAGCATCGCAGTGTAGGAGCGGCCGTTGGCCGCGATGGGTTCGCCGCGAGCTGCTGCGTGGACGAATTCGCGGCCAACGGCCGCTCCTACAGCGGGGGTGCGGGGGTTGTGCCAGAGTGGATGGTTGCGGCGATCCAGTCGCGGGTTCGACGGTGATTTGCGTCGAGCACGAACTCCTGGCCCTTGGCGACGGTGCGCAGCAGGCAGTGGCGGCCGTGGCGGGTCCAGCGGGCGGGGTCGGCGTGGTAGGACAGCGCTGCCCTGCCCGGCTTGGGCATGAACCAGGCCGGCAGGCGCCAGCGGCTGCGCGGGCCCTGCTCGCAGCTCAGGCGCAGCGCGTCGTGGTAGTGGCGGAACAGGCCACCGCCGGGGTGGCCGGGCATCCGTGCGCTGCGCTCGGGTGCGATGTACAGCGTGTTGCGCGCGTCGCTGTAGTGGCGCGGGTTGGCCATGTGCGGGTGGTCGGCGGTCCACGGGTGGCGGGCCAGGCAGCGGGCGCGTTCGCTGACGATCGGCAGCACCTCCTCCACCTCGAGCCAGCCGAACAGCACGTGCAGGTGCGGGGCGCCGCGCGCCCAGCGCCAGCGGCCGTCCTGGCGCGCCACTTCGCGGAACCAGCCGAAGAACAGGAACACGGCGCCCGGCCCCACGCCCTGCCCGGCCAGGTGCGCCTGCGCGGCGCCGGTCTGGCCCAGGCTGGGGCGCCAGCCCGGCAGGCGCAGCGAGGGCTTGCGGTCCAGGTCCGGGTCCAGGTGCACGCGCGTGGCCGGAACGTGGCGACCGCGGCCGAGATCGCGCAGCAGGCCGCGCAGGTCCACGCCGGGTGCGTGCACATCGCGCAGGCGGAAGCTGTCGTGCGCTGAAGGAATCGGCAGCGGTAGCAGCCGTCCGTCTGGCAGGATCGGGCTGGGCATGCCGCCGTAGCCGGCGTCGAAGCCCTTGCGGGAGAGGATCAGGTGGGTGGGCACGGCTGTTTTCGGGCGTGAGAACAACGCGGGGCGCTATTAACGTATCCGGGCGTTTACGTTAACAACGACCTGTACGGTTTGGGAGCGGCCCCACGTAGGTCGGCACTACCGTGCCGACGCGCCGGGCCCCGCATTCGTCGGCACGGTAGTGCCGACCTACAAGGCGTCGCGGAGGTGTGGGTGCGGGCCATGCCCGCGATCGGCGAAGACCGGGCATTGCGGCAGACCGATCGCGGCCAACGGCCGCTCCTACAGTGTCGAATAACAATATATTGTTCAAGCTGTTAGCGGTTGTTTCTGCTGTAGAACATCAGGTTGGTGGGGCACCCCGCGCTGGCCGTCGCGTACGATGGCCGCAGCCTTCCTGGTGCCTCCTGCATGTCCGCCCTCGCCCGTCGGCGCATCGCCGATCTCCGCGGCATCGTCCAGCTTGCCGGGTTGGCCGTGGCCGAAGTCGCCGGCATCGCCGAGGGCGTGCATCGATCGGTGCTGGGCACGGTCGGCATGCCGGGGCCGGCGCCGGGACGCGTCGGCGGGATCACCGGCCTGGTCTACGGGGCCATCCGAACGCTCTCGCGCGGCGCCGGCGACGCGGCTGATGGCGCGCTGGCTGCAGTGCAGGCGGTGCTGCCCGGCGACGCGAGGGCTGCACCGGGCTCACGCCGGCGCGAAGCGCTGGTGGCGGTGCTCAACGGGGTGATGGGCGACCGGCTGGTCGCTGCGGGCAATCCGCTGGCCACGCCGATGCGGCTGCGCTGCGGCGAGGTGCTGCTGGACGGGCGGTCGATGCCGGCGCTGGAGGGTGTCGGCGGCAAGCTGCTGGTGCTCGTGCACGGGCTGTGCCTGGACGACGGCCACTGGCAGGCGCGGGACGCCGGGCAGTGCGTCGACCACGGCCGCACGCTGGCGCAGGCGCTGGGCTACACGCCGCTGTACCTGCGCTACAACTCCGGGCTGCACGTGGCGGACAACGGCCGGGCACTGTCGGCGCTGCTCGAGCGGCTGCTCGCGCACTGGCCGGTGCCGGTGCAGCAAGTGGTGCTGCTGGGCCACAGCCTGGGCGGGCTGGTGGCGCGCAGCGCGGTGCACCACGCGCAGGAACAGCAAGCGCGCTGGCCGGCGCGGTTGCGGGCGATGGTGTTCCTGGGCACGCCGCACCATGGCGCGCCGCTGGAACGCGCCGGCAGCAGGCTGCATGCGCTGCTGGGCAGCACGCCCTGGAGCGCACCGCTGGCGCGGCTGGGCGGCCTGCGCAGCGCCGGCATCACCGACCTGCGCTTCGGCCACGTGCTCGACCGCCACCGCCACGACGGCGACCGCTACACCGCCCGGCACGACCGCCGCGCGCCGGTTCCGCTGCCCGTCGGGGTGGCCTGCCATACCTACGCCGCCACCCGTTTGGCACGCCGCGGCGTGCTCGCCGACCGCGTGATCGGCGACGGCCTGGTGCCGCTGCGCAGTGCGCTGGGCCAGCACGAGGACGCTGACCACGCGCTGGGCTTTGCCGGCCACGCTCGCCGCATCGGCTGGCGCATGGGGCACCTTGAGCTGCTGTCGCGGCCCGAGGTCGGGCGGCAACTGGTGCGCTGGCTGGGGAAGGTCGACCAAGACGATGCACCGGAGGGCGCGCGGGCGGCTAGACTGGGCGCACCGGCGCGCCGGCCCGCGGCTGCGGGGCGCCCGCCGCCGGGTCCGACCAAGGGAGAGGCGCTCATGAGCAAGGGTTTGAACCAGAAGAAGCAGAGCAAGAAGAAACCGGCGAAGTCGCTGCTGGAAAAACGTGCGGCCAAGCACGAGAAGAAGCAGCAGAAGAAGTAGGCGACCACCGGCGGCACCGCCGGTGCCGCCGGGCGTGCCCGCCGATGTGCAGCGGGCCAGTGGACAGGAGCCGGCAATGGGCGGCGAAGCGGGCGGTGGCCTGGAAATCCTGGGACGGCAGAGCTCGCACTACACGCGGGTGGTGCGCATCTTCGCGCACGAACTCGACCTGCCGGTCCGCTTCACCCCGATCTACGAGCTGATGAGCCTGGAGTCGGGTGACTATGGCGGCAACCCGGCGCTGAAGCTGCCGATCCTGCGCGCCGACGGCGAGGCGGTGTTCGGCACCCTCAACATCTGCCGCGTGCTGGTGCGCCGGGCCGGCCCCGGTCCGGTCGTGTGCTGGCCCGAGGATGCGCGCAGTGCGCTGCTGCTCAACGCCTACGAGATCCTGGCGCACGCCATGGCCGCGCAGGTCGAGGTGGTCTTCCACGAGATCGTGCAGCAGCGCCCGGCCGATGCGGCATCGATCAAGCGCCGGCAGAGCCTGCTGGCCTGCGTGGAATGGCTCGACCGCAGCCTGGACGGCGTGCTCACCGCCCTGCCCGACCGCACGCTCAGCTACTTCGAGGTCTGCCTGTACTGCCTGCTCAGCCACTTCCCGTTCCGCAATCCGATCCACCTGGGCGGCATGAGTGCGCTGACCGCGTTCGAGCGACGTTTCGGCGAGCGCCCCTCGGCAAAGGCCACGCCGTATCGCTTCGATGCGCCGCAGGCCGCGTCATGAGCGAAAAGGTCGACAAGGGCTTCGAGCTCAACTACTGGAACCTGTCCTACCGCAGGAAGCTGGTGCGCACATTGTGGATGGCAGTGATCTTCCTGCTGTTCTTCCTGTTCCCCGCCGACATGCGCTTCATGGGCATGAGCCGCAACGTGATGATCGTGCTGCTGTACCTGCTGCTGGTCCCGCAGGCGGTGTACAACTACCGCAAGTGGCAGCGCGAGAAGCGCGACCCCGGCCCCGAACGCCCCACCCCGTAGGTCGGCACTACCGTGCCGACGCAATGCGCACCGGACTGGCCCGTCGGCACAGTAGTGCCGACCTACGGGTAGATGTGTTTCGGAATGGCGCGTCGGCGCGGGCGCTGCTTCCGGTGGCCGGCGGAGCCCACACCGGGCAGGTTCGCGCGTCCGTTTGTCTGGACGGTTACAATCCGCGCCCTGCTTCCACGGAGCCGCCCATGTCCCTCGCGATCTCGAGAGTCCCTGCGCCCGTCAACGAGCCGGTCCGGGACTATGCGCCGGGCTCGCCCGAGCGCGCCAGCCTGCAGGCGGCGCTGGCGCGGATGTCGGCGCAGACGATCGAGATGCCGCTGGTGATCGATGGCAAGGACGTGCGCACCAGCAAGTTGGGCCGCGCGGTGATGCCGCACCGGCACGCTCACGTGCTGGGCCAGTTCCACCAGGGCGGCGAGCCCGAGGCGCAGATGGCCATCCGCGCCGCGCTGCGCGCGCAGCACGACTGGGCCAGGCTGCCGTGGGAAGCGCGCGCGGCGGTGTTCCTGAAGGCCGCCGAGCTGCTGCAGGGCCCCTACCGCGACGTGGTCAACGCCGCCACCATGCTGGGCCAGAGCAAGACCTGCCACCAGGCCGAGATCGACAGCGCCTGCGAGCTGATCGACTTCTTCCGCTTCAACGTGGCCTTCTACGAGCAGGTGCTGCGCGAGCAGCCGCAGAGCGCGCCCGGGGTGTGGAACCGGCTTGAGCACCGGCCGCTGGAGGGCTTCGTGTTCGCGGTCTCGCCGTTCAACTTCACCTCCATCGCCGGCAACCTGCCCACCGCGCCGGCACTGTGCGGCAACACCGTCATCTGGAAACCGGCCAGCACCGCCGTGTACAGCGCGCACTTCCTGATGGAGCTGCTGCGCGAGGCCGGCCTGCCCGACGGCGTGATCAATCTGGTCACCGGCAGCGGCGCGGCGATCGGCGAGCCGGTGCTCAGGAACCGCAACCTCGCCGGCGTCCACTTCACCGGATCGACCGGTGTGTTCCACCAGATGTGGCGCACGGTGGGCGAGAACATCGACCGCTACGCCGGCTATCCGCGGCTGGTGGGCGAGACCGGCGGCAAGGACTTCATCCTCGCCCACGCCAGCGCCGACCCGGTGGCGCTGGCCACCGCGATCGTGCGCGGCGCCTTCGAGTACCAGGGCCAGAAGTGCTCGGCCGCCAGCCGCGTGTACGTGCCCGACAACCTGTGGCCCAAGGTCCGGGACATGCTGGTGGCGCAGGTCGAGGGCATCGCCATGGGTGATGTGTCCGACTTCTCCAACTTCATGGGCGCGGTGATCGACCAGTCGAGCTTCGACACCCAGAAGGCCGCGATCGAAGAGGCCCGGGCGGCGGCCGACGCCGAGATCCTGGTCGGCGGCCAGTGCGACGATTCCGAAGGCTGGTTCGTGCGCCCCACCGTCATCGTCACCACCAATGGGTCCTACCGCACGCTGTGCGAGGAGCTGTTCGGGCCGGTGCTGACCGTGCACGTGTACCCCGAGGCCAAGTGGATCGAGACGCTGGAGCTGGTCGACCGCACCAGCCCGTACGCGCTCACGGGCGCTGTGTTCGCGCAGGACCGCTACGCGATCGAGCAGGGCCTGGAGCGACTGCGCAACGCCGCTGGCAACTTCTACATCAACGACAAGCCCACCGGCGCCGTGGTCGGCCAGCAGCCCTTCGGCGGCGGCCGCGCCTCGGGCACCAACGACAAGGCCGGTTCGATCCTGAACCTGCTGCGCTGGATCAGCCCGCGCAGCATCAAGGAGACCTTCGTGCCGGCGACCGATTACCACTATCCGTACATGGACCAGCCGTAGGGCGGCCGCGCGATGCACAAAAAGGCGCCGATGAGCCACAACGGCAAGCCCGGCACGGACCGCGACCCCGGCATCACGCTGGCGATGGCGCTGCCGCAGCGCGTGGCCGACGGTGCGTCCACGATCATCGTCGAAGCGGGCGCGCAGACACCGGCGCCCGGCCCGCAACCGGGCGCGGCCACCGGCACCCCCCGCTACGCCATCGTCGGCCACGCCGGCAGCGGTGGCATGGCCACGGTGCACGTGGCGCGCGACCTGGAACTGCTGCGCACGGTCGCGCTCAAGCAGCTCGCCGCCGGGATCGCCGGCACCGGCAGCGCGCGCCTGCGTTTCCTGCGCGAGGTCCAGATCACCGCGCAGCTCGACCACCCGCAGATCGTCCCGGTGTACGGCCTGGAGGTGGCGCCGGACGGCGCGCCGGCCTATGCGATGAAGTTCGTCGACGGCCGCACGCTGGAGGACCTGCTGGAGGAGGCGCGCACGGCACACGAGGAGGGCCGCCACGACGAATCCTGCGCGCTGCCGATGCGGATCGAACACTTCCTGAAGGTCTGCGACGCGGTCGATTTCGCGCACGACAAGGGCGTGATCCACCGCGACCTGAAGCCGGCCAACGTGATGATCGGTCCGCACAACGAGATCTACGTGATGGACTGGGGCATCTGCCGCCTTTTCGATCGCGACGATCGCGACGAGATCGAGGACGCGGCCGTTGCACCGGTGACTGACGCCAGCGGCGGCCACGCCACCGAGTACGGCGCCGTGATCGGCACCCCGCGCTACATGTCGCCGGAGCAGGCGCAGGGCCGCAGCGACGAACTCGGACCGCTCAGCGACCAGTGCGCCCTGGGGCTGATCCTGCAGGAGCTGGTGACCCTGTCCCCATCGATCGGCGGCGGCGATGCGCAGCAGATGCTGGTCGCCGCCGCCCACGGCCGGCGCGAGCCGCTGCTCGAATACGGCACGCGGCGCGCGGTGCCCGCGCCGCTGCGGGCGATCGTCGAGCGCGCCACGGCGCTGGAGCCCAGGCGCCGCTACGCCAGCGTGCGCGCGCTGGCCGACGACCTGCGCCGCTATCTGCGGGGCGAGGCGGTGCAGGCGCTGCCCGACACGCTGTGGCAGAAGGCGCTGCGCTATGTCGGCCGCCATCGCCAGCAGGTGCTGCTGGCGGTCGTGGGCCTGGTGGCGGTGGCCGCGATCGGCTTCGCGCTGCTGCTGCAACGGCACGAGCGCGAGCTGCTGGCGCAGCAGCAGCGCGAAGCCCGGGTCCGCACCCTGGTCGATGCGCTCGCCGGCCAGGGCGACCGACTGCAGTTGCGGCTGATGCGGCTGCAGGGCGAGCTGGACGCATTGGCCACCGCCGCCACCCACCTGCTGCGCCACGGCCAGCCGGCCGATGCGCTTTTGTACTGGAGCCAGGACTACCGCGACCCGGCGGCGCGCCCGCCCGACTTCGGTCCGCAGCCCGGGTTCGCGCAGGCGGTCAGCCTGGCCTACGGGGTGTGGTCGCACCCGCCGCAGGTCGCACGCGAAGCGGTGCTGCCCGAGGCGCAGCGCCTGTACAACCTGCTGCCCTACCGCAACGAGCTGTTCACCGAGGCGCGTTCGACGCTGGGGGACGGATCCGGGGCCAGCGGCGTGGCGCGGTTCGTCATCGCGCTCGAATCGGGCCTGTGCGTGCACTACCCCGGTGTGGCTTCGTTGGCAGCCGACCACGATTCGCGCAACACGGTCGGGTACCGGAACTCCATAGGCCATCGGGGTGCGCTGTGGGGCGCGCCCTACGTGGATGCCGAGAGCGGCACCCTGCTGCTGCCGCTGAGCGAGTCGCTGCGCACGCCCGACGGCGCCGCGCTGGGCCTTGCCTCGATCGATCTGTCGCTGGACTACATCGTGCACAACCTGCTCGGCGGCAGCGACGCCGGCGACGGCATCACCGTGCTGCTCGACGCCGAGGGCCGCGTGCTGGCCAGCGAGCAGGTACTGACCGGTGGCGCCGGCACCGATGGCGCGCTGCGGCTGCAGCCGTTCCCGGATCCGGCCCTGGTCGAAGCCTTGCGCGATGACGACCTGGGCACACTCGAAACCGAAGCGTTCGGCGACACCGCCACCCTCGCCTACGACCGCATCCAGCCCACCGGCTGGATACTGGTCACGCGCATGCCCAACGCGCAGCTGTACGGCGCCGGTGGACGCTGACGCCCGCTCGCCTTCCTAACGACTGTTGGAGCGGCCCATAGCCGCGATCCGGATGCTGGAACGGTACGGCAGTGCGATCGCGGCCATGGGCCGCTCCCACGACGGCGACCCGAAACACGACGGCGACCCGAAAAGGCTTCTTGCGACTCACACCTGCAGCAGGGACCACCCTGCAACGACGCAGCCCGCGGCCGCGGCCAGGTAGACCAGGACGGCAACGGCTGTGTCCGCGCGCACGCCCAGGTCGTGCAAGGTGATGCGCAGGCGATGGGCGGCGTGCCACAGCAGCAGGAAGATCGTGCCGAACAGGGCCGCCTTGCCCAGCCAGTGCCCGGCAAACGCCTGCGCGCGTTCGTAGCCCAGCAGCTCCGGCAGCACGCCCAGGGCGGGCAGCAGGGTCAGCACGACCAGGGCCGGCACC
The DNA here is from genome assembly GCA_035686365.1 of Lysobacteraceae bacterium. GTDB lineage: Bacteria > Pseudomonadota > Gammaproteobacteria > Xanthomonadales > Xanthomonadaceae > DASRZM01. The sequence continues at coordinate 8,383 of DASRZM010000011.1, forward strand.
AGCAACGCCGCCACCGTGCCGCCGGCCGCGAACAGTGCCCAGATCACCGGCTTGTTGGACTTGGCCATGCTCAGAACGCTCCGGCCGCGTACAGCAGCGCCAGCGACAGCACCAGCCAGAGCGCGTAGTGCGCACCGACGATGACGGCCTCGGGCACGAAGCGCTCGCCGATCTGCATCGGCATGGCCTTGGGCGCGAGCTTGAACCAGCTACTGGTGTGGTAGAGCGCGAACGCCAGCACGAACAGGTGGAAGACCAGGCTCGCCGGCTGCATCAGCCAATGCACGAACGCCTCGAACGCCTGGCGTCCTTCCGCCAGCCGCACCAGCGCCACCACCAGCATCGCGGCGTATGCGCCGATGAAGACGCAGCTGAGCTCGCGCGCCATGTAGCGCAGGTAGCGCGGCTGACGCAGGAACCAGCCGTAGCGCGACACCTCGCGCAGATGGGGCCGTCCGGTCATCTGCTACTCCACGGCATCAGGTGCTCGCGGAACCAGTCCACGGTGCTCCTGATCTTGACCTGCTGCAGCGCGCCGGCCGGGTCCACGTGCTCCGGGCACACCTCCGAGCAGGCGCCGACGAACGAACACTCCCAGACCCCTTCGGTGGACGCGACCTCCTGCTGCCGGGCCTCGCGACCACCGTCGCGCGAGTCCTGGTTGTAGCGGTGCGCCAGGGCGATCGCGGCCGGGCCGATGAACCGCGGGACCAGGCCGTACTCCGGGCACGCTGCGTAGCACAGCATGCAGTTGATGCACTGCGTGTAGCGCTTGTACGCGCCCAGCTGCGCGGGCGTCTGCAGGCACTCGCCCTCGGCGAGGGCCCTGGCCTGCTTCGGGACCAGGTAGGGCTTCACGCGCTGCAGCTTGTCGATGAAGTCGTCGATCACGGTGACCAGGTCGCGCTGGATCGGAAAATGCGCCAGCGGTTCGACCCGGATCACGCCCGGGTAGCTGCGCAGGAAGGCCTTGCACGAAAGGGTCGGCTCGCCGTTGATCATCATGCCGCAGCTGCCGCACACGGCCATGTGGCACGACCACCGGTAGCTCAGCGTCGGGTCGATGGTCTCCTTGATGTGGTTGAGCGCGTCGAGCACGACCCACTCGACCTCGCAGTCCACGTCATAGCGCTGGAAATGCGGTTCGCTGTCCGTTTCCGGGTTGTAGCGCAGCACCTCAAGCTCGACGCTGCGGCGGCTCATGCCTGGCCTCCGGAGTAATCGCGTACGCCGGGCGGCGAGCGGGTGATCACCACGTCGCGCCAGGCCACCGAGGGCGCCTGGCTGCCGCCGAAGGTGGCCAGCGAGTGGCGCAGGAAGTTGCGATCGTCGCGTTCGGTGAAATCCAGCCGCTGGTGGGCGCCGCGCGACTCGGTGCGCGCCAGCGCGCTCACCGCCACCGCCTCGGCGCAATCGAGCATCGAGCCCAGCTCCAGCGCCTGCAGCAGGTCGGTGTTGTAGACGTTGGTCTTGTCGTGCAGCTCGATGGCGCCGTAGCGACCGCGCAGCTGCGACAAAACGGCGCAGGCCTCGGTCAGACCCTCGCCGCTGCGATAGATGCCGGCGTGCGCCTCCATCACCGCCATCATCTCCCGCCGCAGCCCGGCGAGGGTCTCGCCGCCGCCGCTGCGCTGGAACAGCTCGCGCAGCCGGGCCTGCGCCGCGTCCGCATGGGCGACCAGCGCCGCGGCGTCGGCGTCGGGCACGCCCTGTTCGAGGTACTGCGCGGCACTGAGTGCCGCCCGGCGGCCGAACACCAGCAGCTCGGTCAGCGAGTTCGAACCCAGCCGGTTGGCGCCGTTGATACTGACGCAGGCGCACTCGCCGGCCGCGAACAGACCCGGCAGCGGCGTCGCGCCGGTGATGTCGGTGTCGATGCCGCCCATCATGTAGTGCACCACCGGGCGCACCGGGACCGGGTCGCTGACCGGATCCACGCCCAGGTAGCTCACCGCCATGTCGCGCACCAGCGGCAGGCGTTCGTCGATCGTCTTCTCGCCCAGGTGGCGCATGTCCATCAGCATGCAGTCGCCCCACTGGGTGGGCACCATGTTGCCCTTCTTCTGCTCGTGCCAGAACGCCTGGCTGACGCGGTCGCGCGGGCCCAGCTCCATGGTCTTGAGCACCGGCTGGCCGACCGGCGTCTCCGGACCCATGCCGTAGTCCTGCAGAAAGCGCCGGCCATGCCGGTTGAGCAGGATCCCGCCCTCGCCGCGGCAGGCCTCGGTCAGCAGGGTGCCGGTGTTGGGCAGGCCGGTGGGGTGGTACTGCACGAACTCCATGTCCTTGAGCGGCACCCCGGCGCGGTAGGCCAGCGCCATGCCGTCGCCGGTCTTGATGGCGCCGTTGGTGGTGAATGGGAACATGCGGCCGGCGCCGCCGCTGGCGATGATCACCGCGCCGGCCTGGAACAGGCGCAATTGGCCGCTGCGCATCTCGATCGCCGTGAAGCCCCGGCAGCGGCCCTCGTCGACGACCAGCCCGGTCGCGAAGTACTCGTCGTAGCGCACGATCGCAGGGAACTGCAGCGAGGTCTGGAACAGCGTGTGCAGGATGTGGAAGCCGGACTTGTC
>DASRZM010000012.1:0-58879 GCA_035686365.1 Lysobacteraceae bacterium
CCGACGCGGACCCGGAGCGCAGCGGAGGGCGCGAGGACAGCGCCGTAGCGCGATCCCGGTACGGCGGCGCGCGGCCCCGCAACGGAGCGCCTGATCGACTTCGAGCGCTCCCTCGACCCGCGTCGACGGACCGGGGCCGACCACCTGGCGGCCATGGGTGGCGTGTAGAATTCGCGGTTGCATCCCAGCCAATCCCGCCGATGTCCGACTCCGCCCTGACCGCGCTGTCCCCGCTGGACGGCCGCTACGCCGCGCGGCTCGAGCCGCTGCGCCCGATCCTGTCCGAACACGGGCTGATCCGCGCACGCGCGCACGTGGAAGTCGAGTGGCTGATCGCGCTGGCCGCCGAGCCCGGCGTGACCGAGCTTGCACCGCTTCCGGCGGAGGCCATTGCCAGCCTGCGCGGCCTGGTCGCGGACTTCACGGTCGAGCACTCCGCACGGGTCAAGCAGATCGAACGCGAGACCAACCACGACGTCAAGGCCGTGGAGTATTTCCTGAAGGAAGTCCTGAGCGGGGATGCCGACCTTGCCGGCGCGCTGGAATTCGTGCACTTCGCCTGCACCAGCGAGGACATCAACAACCTGGCCTACGCGACCCTGCTGGTCCAGGTCCGCGACCAGGTGCTGCAGCCGGGCCTGACCCGGCTCTCCGGACGCCTGCGCGCGATGGCGCATGCGCTGGCCGACCAGCCGATGCTGTCCCGCACGCACGGCCAGAGCGCCTCGCCGACCACGCTGGGCAAGGAGCTGGCCAATGTCGTGGCGCGGCTGGAACGGCAGCAGCGGCAACTGGGCGCCACCGAGCTGCTGGGCAAGATCAACGGCGCCGTGGGCAACTTCAACGCCCATGTGGTGGCCTACCCGGATCTGGACTGGCTCGGGCTCTCGCAACGGTTCGTGGAGGCGCTGGGCCTGACCTGGAATCCCTACACCACCCAGATCGAGCCGCACGACTGCATCGCCGAGCTGTGCGACGTCTCCCGCCGCATCGCCACGATCCTGGTCGACCTGTGCCGCGACATCTGGGGCTATGTCTCGCTGGGTTATTTCCGCCAGGCCCTGCGCTCCGGCGAAATCGGCTCTTCGACGATGCCGCACAAGGTCAACCCGATCGACTTCGAGAACGCAGAGGGCAACCTGGGCGTGGCCATCGCCCTGTTCGGGCATTTCTCGGAAAAGCTGCCGCTCAGCCGCTGGCAGCGCGACCTGACCGACTCCACCGTCCTGCGCGCGCTGGGCGAGGCCTACGGCCATCTGCTGGTGGCGCTGGACTCGCTCGATCGCGGCCTGCCCAAGCTGTCCGCCGCCGCCGAAGCCATGGCCACGGATCTGGCCGGCAACTGGGAGGTGCTTGCCGAGGCGGTCCAGACGGTCATGCGGCGCCACGGCCTGCCCAAGCCCTACGAGCGGCTGAAGGAACTCACGCGCGGATCGCGCATCAGCGCCGAGCAGCTGCGGGCCTTCATCGAGGCGCTCGAGCTGCCCGCGGATGCCCGTCAGAGGCTGCTGCAGCTCACGCCCGCCGCCTACACCGGACTGGCCGAGCGCCTGGCCCGCGAGGTCTGAATGCCGGCGCCGCCGATCGAGATCCAGGCCGGCGCGGCCGCGCCGCCCGGACTTGCGCCCGGCGAATTCCTGGCGCGCTACTGGCAGAAACATCCACTGCTGGTGCGCGGTGCATTCGCTGGCCTGCAGGCGCCGCTGTCCGCGGACGAGCTCGCCGGACTGGCCTGCGAACCGTACGCGATCGCGCGCCTGGTGCACCACGATCGCGCCACCGACGCCTGGCACCTCACGACCGGCCCATTCGCCGAAGAAGTGTTCGCACAGCTGCCGCCGGAGGACTGGACCCTGCTGGTGCACGACGTGGACAAGTGGGACGCCGACGTCGCGCGTGTGCTCGATGCCTTCGCTTTCCTGCCGGCCTGGCGCATCGATGACGTCATGGTCAGCTTTGCCGCAGCGGGCGGGACCGTGGGGCCCCACCTGGACCACTACGACGTCTTCCTGCTGCAGGGCACGGGCCTCCGCCGGTGGCTGATCAGTACCGACGCGCAGGCGCCGCACGCGTTGCGCCCGGATTCCGAACTCCGGCTGCTGCGCGAGTTCCATGCCACCCACGAATGGGTACTGGAACCGGGAGACATGCTGTACCTCCCGCCGGGTGTCCCGCACCATGGCATTGCAGTCGAAGCCGGCATGACCTTCTCGATCGGGATGCGTGCGCCAGCCGTGGCGGAACTGGTCCCGGACCTTGCCGGGTTCGTGGCCGAACGCATGGACGAATCGCGGCGCTACGAAGACGCGGATCTGTCCTTGCCGTCCGACCCGCACGAGATCGATGCGGCCGCGCTGGGACGCGTGCGAGCCGCGCACGGCATGCTCGCCAGCGTCGATGCGGCGACGCTGGCCGAATGGTTCGGCCGCTTCATGACCCGCTATCGCAGCGCCGGCGAAATCGTCCCGCCCCCGGAACCGCCCACGCCCACCGAGGTCGACCGGCAGCTGGACCAGGGCGCCAGGCTGGTCCGCCATCCGCTGGCGCGGGTGGCCTGGACACGCACCGATGAGGGCGCGCTGCTGTTCGTGGCCGGCGAGGCCTATCCGACCGCGTCGGCCAGCGCCCGCGCGGTGTGCTCCATCGGCTGCATCGACGCCGCCTGCTGGGCCGCACTGGATGCGCCCACGCACAATCTCCTGCATCATCTGGCGCGCGAAGGCGTCTTCGCATTCGAGTGATGGCACGGGCCCGACCGCGTGATCCCATCCGACTTCACCATCGAGGTCGCCCACTTCGACAACGACCTGACAGCGCTGCGCGCGGTGCGCGAGCCGGTGTTCGTCATCGAACAGCGGGTCCCGATCGAACTGGAATGGGACGAGCTCGACCCGGTGTGCCAGCACGTGCTCGCGCGCGACCTGGCCGGCAGCCCGATCGGCACCGGCCGGCTCGCGCCCGACCACAGGATCGGCCGCATGGCGGTGCTTCCGGACTGGCGCAACCGTGGCGTCGGCGCGGCGATGCTCACCGCGCTGGTCGACCTGGCGCGCGGATCCGGATACAACGAAGTCGTCCTGCATGCCCAGGTGTCGGCGATCCGTTTCTATCAGCGCCATGGCTTCCAGGCCTATGGCGAGCGCTTCGAGGAGGCCGGCATCGGCCACCAATGCATGCGCCGCGACCTGGAACCGTTCGCACCGCGCACCTTGCCGTCGCTGCCGCCGCGACCCGAATCGATCGAACGCGCGATCGAAAGCCTCGAACAGGCGCAGGTGCTCTGCGCCGAGCTCATTGCCGACACGCGCCGGGAACTGTGGATGTACACGCGCACGCTGGACCCGCTGCTGCTGGACCGCATCCCGGCGCTGCAGGGCATCCAGCGCCTGGCCACCGCAGGCCACGAGGTCGCCGTGCGCGTCATCGTCCAGGATCCGGCCACCGTGATGCGTGAAGGCCACGGGCTGATCGCCCTGGGCCAGCGGCTTTCCAGCAGCATCCTCTTCCGCACCGCGACCGACGAGGTGGACCTGCAGTACCCGTCGGCATTCGTGGCCAACGACCTGGGCGGATACCTGTTCCGGCCACTGGGCTCGCGCTTCGAGGGCACCGGCAACCGCTACGCGCCGGCGCGGGCGCGGCAGCTGGTCGACTACTTCGGCCGCGTCTGGGAACGTTCGACCCCGACCCTGGAATTCCGCCAGCTCCATATGTGAGCCGGGATCTGATCCGGGCGGGGTCCGCCTGCGCCCACCGCCGACAGCCCGCGACACGGCGCCCCGTTTCAGAGCCGCGTCCGCTCCGGCTATAATCCAAGCTTCTGTTGCTGCTATGCAGCACTGTCCGAAACTCCCTTTCCAGGCAACCACTTGCCGTTCCAGTGCGCGCGACCGACGCAGACCCCGTGAGCAGCCGAATCGAGCAGTTCCGCCGTTCCTCCCACATCTCGGGTGGCAATGCCCGCTTTGTCGAGGATCTATACGAAGCCTGGCTGGTCGACGCCGGCAGCGTCGACCCGCAGTGGCGCCGCTACTTCGAGCAGACCCGGGGCCCGGAAGCCGGCGAAGTCGCGCACTCGGCCGTCATCGAGCGCATCGCCCTGGCTGGCCGCTACAACGGCCACCCCGTGGCCCGGCCGGTAGACGACGGGCTGGCGCGACGCCAGGGCGGGGTGCTGAAGCTGGTCACCGCCTATCGCTCGCGCGGCCACCTGCAGGCCGACCTGGACCCGCTGCAGATGTGGGACAAGCCGGCCGCCCCGGACCTGGGCCTGGCATTCCACGGCCTGTCCGACGCCGACCTGGGCACCGAGTTCAGCACCGGCACCTTCGGCGGTCCCGACCGGATGCCGCTGCGCTCGCTGCTCGAGCACCTCAGGGCGACGTACTGCGGCCCGATCGGCGCCGAGTTCATGCATATCGCCGACGCCGAACAGCGACGCTGGGTCTACGAGCGCATGGAGCGGGCCGGCGGTGACTATGGCCTGGATGCGGATCTCAAGCGCCATGTCCTGCGGCGTCTGACCGCGGCCGAAGGCCTGGAGCGCTACCTGCACACCAAGTACATCGGCCAGAAGCGCTTCTCCCTGGAGGGTGGCGACAGCCTGATCCCGCTGATGGACCAGGTCGTCGAGCGCGCTGGCCGCGACGGCGTGCGCGAGATCGTGATCGGCATGGCCCACCGCGGCCGCCTGAACCTGCTGGTCAACACTCTGGGCAAGCCTGCGCAGCAGATGTTCGCGGAGTTCGAGGGCAAGCACGAGAGCCCGCGCGATCCTGCCCACACGGGCGATGTGAAGTACCACATGGGCTTTTCCTCGGACGTCATCACCGAGGGCGGCCCGGTCCACCTGGCGCTGGGCTTCAACCCCTCGCACCTGGAGATCATCGACCCGGTGATCGTGGGCTCGGTGCGCGCACGGCAGACCCGCCGCGGCGACGCCGAGCGGCGCCAGGTGCTGCCGATCCTGATCCACGGAGACGCCGCATTCGCGGCACAGGGCGTGGTGATGGAACTGTTCCAGATGTCGCAGGCGCGCGGCTTCGCGGTCGGCGGCACCGTCCACGTGGTCATCAACAACCAGATCGGCTTCACCACCAGCCGTTCCGAGGATGCGCGCTCTACGATGTACTGCACCGACGTGGCCAAGATGGTCGGCGCACCGGTGCTGCACGTGAATGCCGACAACCCGGAGGCGGTGGTGTTCTGCGCCGCGCTGGCCTTCGATTTCCGCCAGCAGTTCCGCAAGGACGTGGTCATCGACCTGGTGTGCTACCGCCGCCACGGCCACAACGAGGCCGACGAGCCGGCGGTCACGCAGCCGCTGATGTACGGGATCATCCGCAACCACCGGACCCCGCGCGAACTGTACGCCGAGCGGCTGCTTGCCGAGGGCGTGATCGGCGCCGGCGATGCCGATCGCCAGATGGACGAGTACCGAGATCGCCTGGACCGCGGCGAGCGCGTGATCGCGCCGGCCGAACACGTCAAGGACGAGTTCGCGGTCGACTGGACGCCGTACATCGCCGGCGAGCTCGGCCACGAGGCCAGCACCGCGGTCGATGCCGGGGCCCTGGAAAAGGTTGCCAGGATCCTGAACGAGGTTCCCGACGGACTGAAGCTGCACGACCGCGTCGAGCGCATCTACCGGGAGCGCCGGAAAATGGCGCAGGGCCAGACGCCGATCGACTGGGGCTTCGCAGAGAACTGCGCCTACGGCACGCTCGTGGACGAGGGGTTCAAGCTGCGCCTGGTCGGCCAGGACACCGGCCGCGGGACGTTCTTCCACAGGCATGCGGTGCTCCACGGCCAGAATACCGGCGAGTCCGTGGTGCCGCTGCGCAAGCTCGCCGACGACCCGCACGAGGTGATGGTGATCGACTCGCTGCTGAGCGAGGAGGCGGTGATGGCCTTCGAGTACGGCTACGCCACCGCCGAGCCGACCACGCTGGTGATCTGGGAGGCCCAGTTCGGCGATTTCTGCAACGGCGCCCAGGTGGTCATCGACCAGTTCATCAGTTCCGGCGAAGCCAAGTGGGGCCGCCTGTGCGGCCTGGTGCTGATGCTTCCGCACGGTTACGAGGGCCAGGGGCCCGAGCACTCCTCCGCGCGGCTGGAGCGCTTTCTGCAGCTGTGTGCGCTCGACAACATGCAGGTATGCGTTCCCACCACACCCGCCCAGATGTTCCACATGCTGCGCCGGCAGATGAAGCGCGACGCACGCAAGCCGCTGGTGGTGATGTCGCCCAAATCGATGCTGCGCAACCGGGCCTCGTACTCCTCGTTGCAGGAGCTGAGCTCCGGGGGGTTCCTGCGGGTGATCCCGGACGCCCGTGACCTGGATGCGAACAAGGTCGAGCGCGTGGTGGTGTGCGCAGGCAAGGTCTACTATGACCTGCTGGAAGAGGCCGACCGGAGCGGCCTGCGCGAGGTGGCGCTGGTGCGGGCCGAGCAGCTCTACCCGTTCCCGCGACCGGAACTCACCGCCGAACTCGGGCGCCTGGCGCACGCGCACACGGTGGTGTGGTGCCAGGAGGAGCCGATGAACCAGGGCGCCTGGTACCAGATCCACCACCACCTGCAGGCTTGCCTGCAGCCGGACCAGAAACTGCACTATGCCGGTCGCGTGCGTTCGCCCTCTCCCGCCGTGGGCTTCCACGACACCCATGTGCAGGAACAGAAGCGCCTCGTGGAAGAGGCGCTGTCCGGCGAGCTTTCCGGTACCGTCGCAGCCGAGTGATGCCGGACAGGTTGCGACACTGGCAGGCTGTTGAAAAACAGCCTGCCAGCCGCCGCCATGGACGGCGGCGCGGCGAAGCAAGCACGCAAGCGCTTGATTCGCCGTGAGCGAGTCCGATCCAGTCCAGGATGGACTGGATCAGACCTTCCCTGGATATCGTCCTACGAATCGATCAAGGCCCCGCACCCATGAGCACCGAAGTCAAAGTCCCGGTACTTCCCGAATCCGTCTCCGACGCCACCATCGCAGGCTGGCACAAGAAGGCAGGCGATGCGGTCAAGCGCGACGAGAACCTGGTGGACCTGGAGACCGACAAGGTCGTGCTCGAGGTCCCCTCGCCGGTGGACGGCGTGCTCAAGGAGATCCGCGCCGAGTCCGGCGCCACCGTCAACAGCCAGCAGGTGATCGCCATCATCGAGGCCGGCGCCGCGGCGGTCGACGAGGGCAAGGGCGAGAAGCCGACCGCAAAGGACGCAAAGGAAGACAAGAAGGACGAGAAGAAGTCCGCCCCCGAGAAGGCCGGCAAGGACAGGGAACTCAAGTCCGCGAAGCAGCCGGAGAAGAAGGAGTCGGGCAAGGGCGCCGAGCTGTCGCCAGCGGGGCGCCGCGTGGCCGGGGAGCACGACATCGACGCCTCGCAGGTCGAGGGCAGCGGTCGTGGCGGCCGCGTGACCAAGGAGGACCTGGTCAACTACATGCGCGCCGGTGGCGAAGCCGGTGCGCGCGCACAGGAGCGCGTCAGGATGACCCGCATCCGCCAGCGCATCGCCGAGCGCATGATGGAGGCGAAGAACTCCATCGCCATGCTCACCTCGTTCAACGAGGTCGACCTGTCCAGGGTCAAGGCCATGCGCAGGGAGCTGGGCGAGCAGTTCGAGAAGAGCCACGGCGTGCGCCTGGGCTTCATGAGCTTCTTCGTCAAGGCCGCTGCCAATGCACTGATGCGGCGACCGGTCGTCAACGCCTCGGTCGACGGCGACGAGATCCTCTACCACGGCTATGCGGACATTTCGATCGCGGTGGCGACCGAAAAGGGACTGGTCACTCCGGTACTGCGCAATGCCGACCGCATGGGGTTCGACGAGATCGAGGCGGCGATCGCCGACTATGCGAAGGCGGCGCGCGAGGGCAGCCTGAAGCTCGAGGACCTGCAGGGCGGCACCTTCACGGTCACCAACGGCGGCACCTTCGGCTCACTGATGTCCACGCCGATCGTCAATCCGCCGCAATCGGCGATCCTGGGCATGCACGCGATCAAGGACCGCCCGGTCGCCGTGGAGGGCCAGGTCGTGGTCGCGCCGATGATGTACATCGCCCTGTCCTACGACCACCGCATCGTCGACGGCAAGGATGCGGTGCTGTTCCTGGTCGATATCAAGGAGCAGCTCGAGGACCCGCATCGGATGCTGCTGGGTCTTTGAGGTCCAGGGCCCAGGGCTCGGAGGTCAGGGCCCAGGCGACAACCGTGACCGCGATCCGGTGCCCTGATCCCTGAAATCCGGACCCTGACTCCGAACAGCCATCGAGCGGGCGCGCATCCGTCCGCGACCAAGCTCCGGAAAGGACGAACCACATGGACAAATACGACGTCGTCGTCATCGGTGCCGGCCCGGCCGGCTACGTGGCTGCGATCCGCGCCGCCCAGCTGGGGCTGAAGACCGCCTGCGTGGATGATTTCGTCGGCAAGGACGGCAAGCCGGCGCTCGGCGGCACCTGCCTGAACATCGGCTGCATCCCGTCCAAGGCGCTGCTCGATTCATCCAAGCGGTTCAGCGACCTGTCGCACAACTTTCCAGAGCACGGCATCAGCGTGCAGAAGCCGGCGATGGACGTGGAGAAGATGGTCGCCCGCAAGGACAGGATCGTCAAACAGTTCACCGGCGGTATCCAGCAGCTGTTCAAGGCCAACAAGGTCACGCCGATCCACGGCCGCGCACGGCTCGAGAAGGACCGCGTGGTCGCGATCAGGGGTGACGGGGACACCGAGTCCAGGATCCAGGGCGGGCACGTGGTCCTGGCCGCCGGCTCGGTGCCGATCGAACTGCCGTTTGCGAAGTTCGACAACGAGTACATCCTGGACAACGCCGGTGCCCTGGACATCCGCCAGGTGCCCGGGCGTCTGGGCGTGATCGGCGCCGGCGTCGTCGGTCTGGAGCTGGGCTCGGTGTGGAAGCGCCTGGGCGCCGAGGTCACGATATTGGAGGCCCTGCCCGACTTCCTTGCCGTTGCCGACGCCGACGTCGCCAAGGCGGCGGCCCGCGAGTTCAAGAAGCAGAAGCTCGACATCCGGCTGGGCACCAAGGTCAAGAAGGCCGAGGTGAAGAAGAAGCAGGTGCACGTCACCTTCGAGGACGGCAACGGCGAGCAATCGATCGTGGTGGACCGGCTGCTGGTGGCGGTGGGCCGCCGTGCCGCGACCCGGGATCTGCTCGCCGAGGGCACCGGCGTGGAACTCGACCAGGGCGGGCGCATCGTCGTGGACGGCCATTGCCGTACCGGAGCGCAGAACGTGTGGGCCGTCGGCGACTGCGTCCGCGGCCCGATGCTGGCGCACAAGGGCTCCGAGGAAGGGATCATGGTCGCCGAGCTCATCGCCGGCAAACCCGGACACGTCGACCTGCTGACCGTACCCTGGGTGATCTACACCGAACCGGAGATCGCCTGGGTGGGCAGGACCGAGGCCGAGTGCACTCAGGCGGACATCCCGTACCGGACCGGCAGCTTCCCGTTCGCTGCAATCGGCCGCGCGGTGGCTATGAACGAGGCCTACGGCATGGTCAAGGTGATCGCCCATGCCGATACCGACCGCATCCTGGGCGTGCACATGGTCGGCCCGGCGGTCTCGGAACTGATTGCCGAGGCGGTGGTCGCGATGGAGTTCCATGGCTCGGCCGAAGACCTGGCGCGGATCGTTCACGCCCACCCGACCCTGTCCGAAGCCGTGCACGAGGCCGCACTGGCCGTGGACAAGCGCGCCATCCACAAGGCCAACTGAGGACGCGCGCGATGGCCATACCCGCGCAGTTCGACGCCTTCCGCATCCACGGCGGCCAGGAGCCGCACCGCGCCGGGCTCGAGCAGGTCGCACTGGAAGACCTGTCACCCGGCGAGGTCGTCATCGAGGCGGCGTATTCGAGCGTCAACTACAAGGATGCGCTCGCAGGCACCGGCGAGGGCAGGATCCTTCGCCGTTTCCCGCTGGTCGGCGGCATCGACGTGGCCGGCCACGTGGTGCACTCGGACGATCCCGCTTTCAGGCAGGGCGATGCGGTCCTGTGCACGGGCTGCGGGCTGTCGGAAACGCGCGACGGCGGTTACGCCCGGTACGTGCGCCTGCAGTCGGAATGGACCATCCCCCTGCCGCAGGGCCTGGACCTTCGCGAGTCCATGATCCTGGGCACGGCCGGATTCACCGCGGCGCTGGCGGTGTACCGGATGGAGCAGAACGGCCAGCGGCCGGACATGGGGCCGATCGTGGTGACCGGCGCGACCGGCGGTGTGGGCATGCTCGCCATCGACATCCTGACGCGCGCAGGCTACGAGGCGCATGCGATCACCGGAAAGTTCGAGCATCTGGATTTCCTGACGATGCTCGGTGCCCGGCAGGTGGTCTCCCGGCACAACCTGCACTGGGGCCAGCGCCCGCTGGAAACCGCGACTTGGGCCGGCGCGATCGACAACGTGGGCGACGAGATGCTGGCGGGCCTGACCCGAGTGATCAAGCCGTACGGCAACATCGCCAGCTGCGGCCTGGCTGCCGGCCCGGCGCTGGCCACCACCGTGATGCCCTTCATCATCCGCGGCGTCTCGCTGCTGGGCATCGCCTCGGGCGGCACCGAACGCTCGATCCGGGAGGCGCTGTGGCGGCGCCTTTCGGGCGACTGGAAGCCTGCACACCTGCAGGACATCGCCACGCGCGAGGTGGCGCTCGAAGGGCTGTCCGATGTGTTCGGGCTGATGCTCGCCGGCGACTCGTTCGGGCGCACGCTGGTGCGCATGTAAGCTGCTGCTGGATGTTGCGGCCCATTCTGGAATGTTGATTCAAGAGCTTGATCCGGGTAGGCATTCGCAGCTCCTTCCCACCGGCGGTGCGACCCCGTGGCAGGCACGGACGGTCTGTTAGACTGCGCGGGTTCGTCTGCGCGCAGGTACGGCGCGGCGACCGGGAGACCCAGCGGAACTGGATACGCGACGGCGCACTGCGTCGGCATTGCCGCGCCCCGTAATGGAATGACCGAGGTGACCATGGCACGAGTGCTGATCGTCGATGATTCGCCGTCGCAGCTTCTGGGGATGAAGCGCATCATCGAAAAGCTGGGACACGAAACGCTGACCGCGGAGGACGGTGCAGTCGGCGTGGATGTGGCCAAGCGCGAGATTCCGGACCTGATCCTGATGGACGTGGTGATGCCCAACCTCAACGGGTTCCAGGCCACCCGGAGCATCGCCAAGGATCCTTCCACCTCGCACATTCCGATCATCCTCGTCACCACCAAGGACCAGGAAACCGACCGCGTCTGGGGGATGCGCCAGGGCGCCAGGGCCTACCTGACCAAGCCGGTCAACGAGGCGCAGCTGATTCGGCTGGTGAAGGAACTGCTGCTGGCCTGAGGGCGGGTCAGCGACGGCCGACCGGCTTCCAGTCTCCGAACGCCGTGGCCAGCGCCGCGTAGGCGTCGCGCTCGGCCTGCGTCGACGGCGCCGGCTGCACCAGTTCCACCACCACGAACTGGTCGCCCGGCGGTGTGCCGGGCAAGCCGCGGCCGCGCAGGCGCATGCGCTGGCCATTGGCCGTCCCCGGCGGGATCGTCAACTCCACCTCGCCGCCCAGCGTTGGGACCGCCAGCCGCGTCCCCAGTGCGGCCTCCCACGGTGCCAGCGGCAACCGGCAGCTGACGTTGCGGCCATCGATCTGGAAGCGCGGGTCGCCCGCAACGACCACCTCCAGCAGCAGGTCCCCGGCCTTGCCGCGGGGACCCTGACTGCCCTGCCCGGCCAGCCGGATCACCTGGCCGCTGCGCACGCCGGCGGGGATTCCCACGTCCAGCGTGCGGCCTTGGACCGCGATGCGCCGCATGCCACCCGAATAGGCAAGTTGCACCGGCACCTCGATCCGTGCCCGCAGGTCGGCCCCGCCCTCCGGCCGATCGAATCCGCCGGCGCCACCGCGCATGCCGCCGAACAGCGATTCGAAGAAGTCGCTGAACCCGCCGGGACCGCCCGGCCCGGCCCCGCGTTGCCGGGTGCCGGCACGCGCGAAGACCTCGCCCAGGTCGAACTCGAAGCCCTCGCCGAAATCCGGTGGCGGCTGGAACTCCTCGCCCGGCCGGTAACCCCGTGCTCGCAGCTGATCGTATGCCGTGCGCTTCTGGGTGTCGTGCAGCACCTCGTAGGCCTCGTTGACGGCCTTGAAGCGCTCCTCGGCATCGGTTTCCTTGCTCACGTCCGGGTGATACCGGCGCGCGAGCCGCCGGTATGCGGACTTGATGTCCTTCTCCAACGCGCCCGGTTCGACGCCCAGTTCGGCGTAGTAGTCCTTGAACTGCATGGCCACCTCGGATGTGCGGTTGGCACGGTCGTGCCTTGGCACGGGATCCTCGTGCGCTGCCCGTCAGGAGCCCACGATACCGCCCGCGTGCGTGCCCGTCGCGCCCAGGGAACCCTCCGAATGCGTCCAGAGGCCCCCATACGCAGAGCCCGCGGTCAGGCGCGGGCTCTGCTCGGAAACCCCCGTCGGCAACGGTGGCCGCCGCCTCACTCGCCGTTGACGGCGATGCGGCGCGGCTGGGTCTCGGGCTTCTTCGGAATCGAGATTTCCAGCACACCGTGCTGCCCGCGCGCGGAAATCCCCTCCGGATTGGCGCTGTCGGGCAGCGCGAAGCGACGATAGAAAACACCGTGGGCGCGCTCCACGCGCGAGTAGCGGTCCTTGTCCTCGATCTCCTCGACCTTGCGCTCGCCGCGCAGCGAGAGGATGCCCTTGTCCATGTCGATCTCGATGTCCTTGGGGTCCACGCCCGGGACGTCGGCGAAGATGACGAATCGCTTGTCCTCTTCCTTGATGTCCACACGCGGCATCCACTGGCTGGTGACCACGTTCGACTGGTCGGCCTCTCCCTCGCCGAAGAACCGGTCGAAGACCTGCTTGAGTTCGTCCTGGAAGTTCCCCTGCACGTTCCCGGGGCTGTATCGCTGGATGTTCATGTCCTTGCCTCCTGAGTCTGCACGTTGCCATGGGCGCCCGCTTGGCGGCGCGACCTGGCTGAAATCTGCGGGCGCCGGTCAGGATTTCAAGGCCCGGGGCGCGGCGGGCGCGGCGACGGCCTCCGGCAGGCTATGATCCGCTGCTCGACCGCAACGCGGAGCCCGAAACGCATGTCCATCCAGGTCGGAGACCGCATCCCGGAAGCCACCCTGAGCGTGCTGCGCGACGGCGTGGAGCCCATCACGACCGCGGAGATTTTCGACGGCCGCAAGGTCGTCCTGTTCGGCGTGCCGGGGGCGTTCACGCCGACCTGC
This sequence comes from Lysobacteraceae bacterium, assembly GCA_035686365.1. GTDB lineage: Bacteria > Pseudomonadota > Gammaproteobacteria > Xanthomonadales > Xanthomonadaceae > DASRZM01. Next base: position 13,259 of record DASRZM010000012.1, read on the forward strand.
TCGGCCAAGCACCTGCCGGGCTACGTGGAGAATTTCCAGCGGTTCAGGGAGCTGGGCATCGACGTGGCCTGCATGGCCGTGAACGACGCCTTCGTCATGGGCGCCTGGGCGCGCCAGCAGGATGTCCCCGAGGGCATCACGATGCTCTCGGACGGCAACGCCGCTCTGACCCGCGCGCTGGGCCTGGAGATGGATGCCACCAGCTTCGGCATGGGACTGCGCTCACGCCGGTTCGCCCTGTACGCGGACGATTGCGTGGTGCGCCGACTGCACGTGGAGGCCCCGGGCGAGTTCCGGGTCTCCAGCGCCGAGGCCATGCTCGAGGTGCTCAGCCGCGGCTGAGCCCCCGGCGGCCCACGCCGTTCGTTCCGGCCGTGGCGCCGGCTTGCTTCGAGTCGGGCCGCGCGTCGCAGTACCGGGATCGCGCTACGGCGCATCCGCAGCGGCGGCGGGCGGACGATCAGGCCCCGCAGGGGGCGCGCACAGGGATGTGCGCGCCTTTGCGCCGCGACAGGATGTCGCGTCGCAAAGCCCGGCCGACCGACGCGGACCCGGAGCGCAGCGGAGGGCGCGAGGACAGCGCCGTAGCGCGATCCCGGTACGGCGACGCGCGGCAAGGCGACATGGCGGCTTCAACTTGCGGGGCGGTGGGTCGCGGCCTGCGCCGGATGCCATCTCACATCGTTACTCCGCGGCCGGCGGCTGCGGCTGCGGTGTCGGCTCGATCGCAGGTTCGATCGCAGGTTCGCCCGTGACCGGCTCGCCCTCGTCTCCGTTGTCGTCCTCGACGATCTCCACCGCCACCAGCGCCGTCAGGTTCTCGCCCTCGCCCACGCGCATCAGCGTCACGCCCTGGGTATTGCGGCCCAGCTGGGAGATCTCGGCGGCGCGGGTGCGCACCAGCGTGCCGTGGTCGGAGATCAGCATGATGTCGTGGCCCTCGTCGAGCTGCACGGCCGCCGCCAGATCCCCGTTGCGTTCGCTGGTCTGGATCGCGATCACCCCCTGCGTTCCGCGACCCTTGCGGGGATACTCGGCCACCGGCGTGCGCTTGCCGAAGCCGTTGCAGGTCGCGGTCAGAATGTCGCCCTCGCCCTCCACGACGATCAGGCTCTGCACACATTCGCCCTTTGCCAGGCGGATGCCGCGGACGCCGCGGGCAACCCGCCCCATCGGACGCACCGCCCGCTCGGCGAAGCGCACGACCTTGCCGTTGGATGCAAACAGCATGATGTCGCGCGAGCCGTCGGTGAGCTGCACGTCGACCAGGCCGTCGCCGTCCTCGATCTCGATCGCCCGCAGGCCGGTGGAACGCGGCCGCGAATAGTCGCTGAGCGGCGTCTTCTTCACCGTCCCGTTGCGGGTGGCAAAGAACACGTAGCGGTCGTCGGGGAACTCGCGCACCGGCAGCACGGCCTGGACGCGCTCGCCCTCCTCCAGCGGCACGTAGTTGATGATCGGCCGACCGCGCGCATTGGGACCGGCCTCCGGCAACTGGTGCACCTTGAGCCAGAACACGCGGCCGCTGCTGGTGAAGGTGAGCAGCGTGTCATGGGTATTGACCACCCACAGGCGCGAGACGACGTCTTCCTCCTTCATCGAGGTCGCGGCGCGGCCCTTGCCGCCGCGGCGCTGGGGCCGGTAGGTGCTCAACGGCTGCCGCTTGGCGTAGCCGGCGTGCGAGAGCGTGACCACCACGTCCTCGGGCGCGATCAGGTCCAGGATGTCCAGATCCTCGGCGGTGTGCCGGATCTCGCTGCGGCGGGCGTCGGCAAACTCGTCCTTGAGGTTGCGCAGTTCGGTCTGGATCACCTCGAGCAGCCGGTCCGGATCTTCCAGGATCTCGATCAGGCCGGCGATGGTATCCAGCAGTTGCCGGTACTCGTCGGTCAGCTTCTCCTGCTCCAGGCCGGTGAGCCGGTTCAGGCGCATGTCCAGGATTTCCCTGGCCTGCGCCTCCGACAGCCGGTAACCGTCCTGGCCCAAGCCGAATTCCGGCGCCAGCCCCTCCGGCCGCGATGCACCGGCACCGGCCGCACCGAGCAGCGCCGAGACCAGCCCGGGCTGCCAGCGCCGCGCCAGCATCCGCTCGCGCGCGACCTGCGGGCTATCGGAGGTCTTGATCAGCTCGATCATCTCGTCGATGTTGGCCAGCGCAACGGTCAGTCCTTCCAGGATGTGGGCGCGGTCCCGGGCCTTGCGCAGCTCGAAGATGGTCCTGCGCGTGACCACCTCGCGGCGGTGGCGCAGGAAGGCCGAAAGGACCTGCTTGAGGTCGAGCAGCTGGGGGCGGCCGTCGACCAGCGCCACCATGTTGATCCCGAACACGCTCTCCAGCGGCGTCTGCTGATACAGGTTGTTCAGCACCACGTCGGCGGCCTCGCCGCGGCGCACGCCGATGAAGATGCGCATGCCGTCCTTGTCGGACTCGTCGCGCAGCTCGGAGATGCCCTCGAGCTTCTTCTCCTTGACCAGGTCGGCGATCTTCTCGATCAGCCGCGCCTTGTTCACCTGGTAGGGGATCTCGGTGACGATGATCGACTCGCGGCTGTCGTCTCCGACTTCGATCTCGGCGCGGGCGCGGATACGCAGGCGCCCGCGGCCGGTGTGGTAGGCCTCGCGGATGCCGGCGGTGCCGTTGATGATCCCGGCGGTGGGCAGGTCCGGGCCGGGCAGGAACTGCATCAGCTGGTCGATCGACAGTTCCGGGTCCCCGATCAGCGCGATGGCCGCGTCCACGACCTCGCCCAGGTTGTGCGGCGGGATGTTGGTGGCCATACCGACCGCGATTCCGGCGGCACCGTTGACCAGCAGGTTCGGCACCCGCGTGGGCATGACCGTGGGTTCGAGTTCCTTCTCGTCGTAGTTGGGCTGGAAATCGACCGTGTCCTTGTCGATGTCGGCCAGCAGTTCGTGCGACAGGCGCGACATGCGCGCCTCGGTGTAGCGCATCGCCGCGGGCGCATCGCCGTCGATCGAGCCGAAGTTGCCCTGGCCGTCGACCAGCAGGTTGCGCAGCGAGAACGGCTGCGCCATGCGCACCAGCGTGTCGTACACCGCGGTGTCGCCGTGCGGGTGGAACTTGCCGATCACATCGCCCACGATGCGCGCGGACTTGTAGTACGGCTTGTTGTGGTGGGCGCCCAGTTCGTTCATCGCGTACAGCACGCGGCGATGGACCGGCTTGAGGCCGTCGCGCACGTCCGGCAGTGCGCGTCCTACGATCACGCTCATGGCGTAATCCAGGTAGCTCTGCCGCATCTCGTCTTCGATGTTGACCGGGATGACTTCTTTTGCGAGTTCCGCCATTTTTATTCCGTAATATCAAGTACTTGAGGTATATACCTCAAGTAAATTCCAACTTGGGGAATCCGGCTCCGGCAGACGCGCCGGAGCGTCGAAAACTCGACGCGCAAGTATACCATGCGTGGCCCGGGAAAGCCCCGAAAAACGGCGCCCGCACAGTGGCTTACCGGGGCGCGGAAAAGACCAGGAAGCGGGCCGAGACGAAGTTCACGAGCAGCCCCGCCAGGGCGCCGGCAGCCACTGCCAGGATCGGCCACTGACGTGCCGTCTCGAAGCCGGCCACCACACCCGCATAGGCGCCGTAGTTGACGACCAGCCCGGCCGCATTGCCGAGCAGGTAACGGCCCAGTTCAGCGAGTACGCCCCGGTGGCGGGCGCTGCGGAAGGTGACGTGCCGGTTGTATTGCCAGGTGACCAGGATGGCCGCGGCGATGGCCGGGATGCGGGCCAGGTATGGGTCGGCAGCCAGACCGCCGACCAGCGCCTGCACGATCCCGGCGTCGACCACGAAGCCGGCCGCACCGGCCAGGCAGAAATGCAGGAGCTGGCGAGCCAGCATGTCAGCCCGGGGCGCCGAACATCGCCGCCATCTTTTCCGCGTCGGGGTGCTCGACGATTCCACGCTCGGTCACGATGGCATCGATCAATCCGGCCGGCGTGACGTCGAACACCGGGTTCCACGCGTCCACGCCCTCGGCCACCGTGCGCGTCCCGCCGTAGCCGAGCAGTTCGGTGGCATCGCGCAGTTCGATCCGGATCGCGGCGCCGTCGGGGGTTTCCATGTCCACCGTGGAGGCCGCCGCCACCACCATGAACCGCACGCCATGGTGGCGCGCGGCGATGGCCAGCTGATAGGTGCCGATCTTGTTGGCGACATCGCCGTTGGCGGCGATGCGGTCGGCGCCGACCACCACCCATTGCACCTGCCCGCCCTTCATCAGGTGCGAAGCCGCGGCATCGGCGATCAGCGTCGCCGGGATCCCGTCCTGCTGCAGCTCCCAGACCGTGAGGCGTGCGCCCTGCAGCCAGGGCCGGGTTTCGCCGGCGTAGACGCGGGCGACGCGGCCGGCGTCCCAGCCGGCACGGATCACGCCCAGCGCCGTGCCGTAGCCTCCGGTGGCCAGGGAGCCGGTATTGCAGTGCGTGAGCACGCCACTACCCTCCCCGATCAGCGCCGCCCCGAGCTCGCCCATGCGGCGGTTCGCGGCCAGGTCCTCGCGCGCGATCGCTTCGGCTTCCTCGCGGAGTTCGTCGCGCCACCGGCCGCCGGCCGCACGCAGCCGGGCGCGCATGCGTGCCAGCGCCCAGGCCAGGTTGACGGCCGTGGGGCGTGACGCGAGCAGGCCGGCGAAGGCGCCCTCGAGCTGCTGCAGGGCCTGGGCGCCGTCGGCGGCCTGGACCTGCGCCGCCTCCAGCACCAGGCCGTAGGCGGCGGCGATGCCGATCGCAGGCGCGCCGCGCACGACCAGGTCGCGGATCGCGGCTGCCGTCTGCGCCGCATCGCGGCACTCCAGATAGCTGCGCTCGAACGGCAGCAGGCGCTGGTCCAGCAGTTCGAGCCGATCGCCTTGGAAACGGATCGAACGTACCCGATCGTGGCTTGGAGAATCCTGCATGCGCTGGCCGTCGCGGACCGGCGGCGAGAATAGCCGATTCCGACAGCCGATTGCGCTGTGCGCCCGACGCGATATGCTCGGCCGATGCCAGAGCGCAGGCCCGCCGCAAAGCGCCCCAGCCGGACTGCGCGCCCGCAGCGGGAAGCACCGCGCGCCTCGCGTGCAGCAACCGCTGCCGACCCGGGCAGACCCGCGGCGGCGACGGAAAGAGAGCTCGATGCCGGGTTCAACGCGCTGGTTCGCGGCGCCTGCCTCAAGGCCGGCGCAGCCGGAGCCGTGAACGCACTCACCACGCGGGTGCCGATGCTCGAACGTCTGGTTCCGGGGCTGCTGCAGCCGGCGCTGGTCTCGATGCTGGCGCCGGCGCCCCGCGGCGGGGGACGGCGCGACCGGTGATCGGACCGCGCACGCGCCTGTACCTGGCGCTGTTCGTCGCCACCGCAATCCTGTTCGCCGCCGGTGCGGCGATCCGCTACGGCAGCGAGCGGCTGCTGGAAAGTACCGGCCGGGTGTCCCGCAGCCACGCCCTGATCGACCAGGTCCGCTCGACCTATGCGCTGGTCAAGGACGCCGAGTCGGCGCAGCGCGGGTTCCTGTTGACCGGAGACGCGCAGCTCGAATCCGAGTTCTATGGAACCGTTCCCGAGATCCACCGGCAACTGGAGGCGTTGCGTTCGGCTCCGGTCGACGACCCGGGCGAACGGCGACAGCTGGAGGCCCTGGCCACGGCGATGTCCGACCGCGTGGCCCTGGCCTCGGACATCCTGCGTCGCTACCGCGACGACGGTTTCGAGTCCGCGCGCGAGGAGGTGCGCAAGGGGGCCGGCGTGAGCGCCATGGCGGAGATCGACGAGCTCTCCGAACAGCTCCAGCGCGTCGAACTCGAGCACCTGCGCGAGCACTCGGTCGCGTTCGACCGCGACCTGCTGGTCCTGCAGTGGGTCAGCATCGGCGGCATCGCGCTGGGCGGCGGCATCCTGCTGCTGGTGTTCATCGGACTGCTGCACGAGAACCGCGAGCGGCGTCGCGCCGAACGCGACGCCACCGCGGCCAGCGAGCGTCTGGGCGGTACCGTCGAGCGCCTGAAGACCGCGACCGCGGAAACGCGCGAACTCAGCCGCTACGCCGGGCTCCTGCAATCGTGCCGTGCCGTGGACGAGGCCCTGCGCCTGACCGCGGATTCAGCCGGCCGCCTGTTGCCGGGATTCGGGGGTACCGTGTACCTGATCTCCGAATTCCACGAGGTGGTCGAGCGGGTCCACGAGTGGGGCCCACACCGGATCGGCAATCTGGAAACGATGTCCCCGGCCGACTGCTGGGCGCTGCGGCGCGGCCGCCCGCACCGGGTCGAGGACGTGCACAGCGGCAGCCGTTGCGCCCATGTCGATCCCGAAGCGTCCGGACACGTCGACGGGACCCTGTGCGTGCCGATCGTGGCCCAGGGCGAGGCGCTGGGGCTGGTGTGCCTGTCCGGCCCGACTGCGCAGCTCGATGCCGAGCGCGAGGAGATCTGCGTGGCCCTGGTCGAACAGCTGGGCCTGGCGCTGTCGAATCTGCGCCTGCAGGAAACCCTGCGCACGCAGAGCATCCGCGACCCGCTGACCGGGTTGTACAACCGTCGCTACCTGATGGAGTCCATGCACCGGGAGATCGCGCGCTGCCAGCGACGCGCGACGCCGCTTTCGGTGCTCATGATCGACATCGACCATTTCAAGCCATTCAACGACGTGCACGGGCACGATGGCGGCGATGCGATGCTGGTGCAGTTCGGACGATTGCTGGAAACGCGGCTGCGCAGCGAGGATATCGCGTGCCGCTACGGCGGCGAGGAGTTCACTCTGATCCTGCCCGAGACCGACCGCGACAGCGCGTTCCGGCGCGCCGAGGAGATCCGCGCCGCCACCGCGGGCCTGCAGGTGCACTACCGCGGCCATGCGCTCTCGCCCATCACCATCTCGGCCGGCGTCGCCACCTGGCCCGCCGACGGCGCCGACCCGGAGATCCTGATCAAGCGCGCCGACGAGGCGCTCTACCGCGCCAAGCGCAACGGCCGCAACCGGATCGAGGCGGCCTGAGTCGCGCGCATCGCAGCCCGGACGCTCCGGCGCCGGTGCAGCTCACGCGCGGGCGACGTCGAAGGCAAGCACGTCCGCGATCCCCGACGCGCCCAGCATCGCCATCAGCAGGCGGTCCATGCCCAGTGCGACGCCGGCGCAGTCGGGAAGTCCGTGCGCGAGCGCCGCCAGCAGCCGCTCGTCGAGCGGAAGCTGCGGCAGCCCGCGCCGCACACGCCGCCGGTTGTCGGCAACAAAACGCGACCGCTGCTCGCGGGCGTCGGTCAGTTCGTGGAACCCATTGGCCACTTCCAGCCGCCCGACGAACAGTTCGAAGCGCTCGGCCACCATGCCGCCGTCCGGCGCCCGCCGGAGCTTCGCCAGCGCGCACTGGCTGGCCGGGAAGTCATGCAGCAACAGCAGTTCGTCATCGGCGAGGCCCGGCTCGATCCGGTGCGTGAGCAGCAGGTCCAGCCAGTCGTCGCGTTCCAGCCCCGCGGCGTCGATCTCCCAGTCCGCGAGTGGCCCGCGCAGCGCCGGTTCGGGGGCTGTGAACGGATCGAGCCCCAGGGTTCCCAGGAACAGGTCCCGGTAGCTGCAGCGGCGCACGCGCAGGCTGCGCCCGCACAGGCCGAATGCCTCGAGCACCAGGGCGGCTGCCTCCTCCATCAGCCGCAGGTGATCCCAACCCACCCGGTACCATTCGAGCAGCGTGAACTCGGGGTTGTGGCGACGCCCCGCCTCGCCGTCGCGGAACACGCGGCCGAGCTCGTAGCAGTCGCCGATGCCGGCCGCGAGCAGGCGCTTGAGCGCGAACTCCGGCGAGGTGCGCAGCCAGCGCTGGCCCGGGCCCGCCGCGGACGGCGCGTCCAAGCGCAGCGACAGGCTGCGGATGTTGGGCTCGGTGTTGGCGGCCGCCGACAGCATCGGGGTCTCGACCTCGAGCACGCGGCGAGCGGCGAAGAATTCGCGGATGCGGCCATACAGCTGCGCGCGCAGCGCCATCGCGGCCGGCCCGGCGCCCGGGCGCCAGGGATCACCCGTGGGCATGATCTGCCAGCAGGCGCAGGAATGCCGCCTCGTCGAGCACGTCCACGCCCAGCTCCCGAGCCCTGTCCAGTTTGGACCCTGCGGATTCGCCGGCGACGACATGATCGGTCTTCTTCGACACGCTGCCCGCGACCTTGCCGCCCAGCGCCTCGATGCGCTCGCGTGCCTGGTCGCGGGTCATCTGCGCCAGGGTGCCGGTCAGCACGAAGGTGCGGCCCCGCAGTGGCGCCGTCTCCGGCGTGGCGCGCCCGGCGCGGGCGGCGATCGCGCGCATCGCCGCCTCGCTGGCGCGCAGACGCGCAGACCAGGTTGCATCGGCCAGCAGCCCCGACAGCGAGCTGCCCGCCACGGCCGACAGGCCGGCAGCCGCCAGCGCCTCGGGCCCGGCCGCAGCGAGCGCGTCGAGGCTGTCGAAGCCGTCGCCCAGCCGCTGCAGCGAGGTTTCGCCGGCGCCGTCGAGCGGCGCGCCCAGGCGCTTGGCGGCCGACAGCAGGAAGGCGACGCCGAACTGCGCGGCCAAGGCCGGGTCCGGGTCGTTGCCGTCCACTACGATCCCCCGGGCGAGCAGAACGTCGATCACGTCCTGGTTGTGCGGCTGGGCGAAGAAGCGCGCGATCGAGTCGGCCACTTTCGGCCCCACGTCCGGCACCGCCAGCAGCAGCATCGCGTCGATCCGGCGAATCGTTTCCAGGTCGCCGAAGGCGCGCGCCAGCGCCTTGGCGGTCTCCTCGCCGATCTGCAGGATGCCCAGCGCGTACAGCAGCCGCTCCAGCCGCACCTTGCGGGTGGCGTCGATGGCCGCGACCAGGTTCTCGGCCCACTTGCTGGCGACCTTGCCCGACTTCAGGGTTTCCGGCACCGTGCCGTCGCGTTCGTGCGCACGCCGGCGCATCTCCTGCAGCGCGGCCACGTCCAGCGTGTACAGGTCGGCGACGGTCTCCACGTAGCCCAGGTCGACCAGGTCGGCGACGATGCGCTCGCCCAAGCCCTCGATGTCCATGGCGCGGCGCGAGGCGAAGTGGCGCACTGCTTCCATGCGCTGGGCCGCGCAGAACAGGCCGCCGCTGCAGCGCGCCACCACCTCGCCCGGTTCGCGCACGACCTCGGCACCGCACACCGGGCATTGCGCCGGCATGCGCCAGGGCACTGCACGGGGTGGACGCCGCTCCATCACCACGCCGACCACCTCCGGGATCACGTCGCCGGCGCGCCGCACCACCACCGTGTCGCCCACGCGCACGTCCAGGCGCTCCACCTGGTCGGCATTGTGCAGCGTGGCATTGGTGACGGTGACACCGGCAACGGGCACCGGCGCCAGGCGCGCCACCGGCGTGACCGCGCCGGTACGGCCGATCTGCACCTCGATGCCCTGCACCACGGTGGTCTCCTCGTGCGCGGGATACTTGTGCGCCAGCGCCCAGCGCGGCGCACGCGAGACGAAGCCCATTTCCTGCTGCTGCCCGTAGCGGTCGAGCTTGTAGACGACGCCGTCGATCTCGTAGGGCAGCGCGTCGCGGCGCTCACCGACCCGGTCGAAGTACTCCAGCAGGCCCTGGAGCCCGCGCACGCAGTCCGATTCCGGGCACACGGGGAAGCCCCAGTCGCGCAGCCCGGTCATCGTCGTGGAGTGGCGATCGGTCAGCGCACCTTCGGCCGCCACGCCCGTCCCATAGGCGAAGAAGCCCAGCGGCCTGCGCGCGGTGACTTTCGGATCGAGCTGGCGCAGCGAGCCGGCGGCGCCGTTGCGCGGATTGGCCAGCGGCTTTTCGCCACGCTCGCGCGCGGCAGCGTTGAAGGCCTCGAAGGCCTCCCTGGGCATGTACACCTCGCCGCGCACCTCCAGCAGGGCCGGCGCGTCCTCCCCGCGCAACCTGAGCGGGATCGCGGCGATCGTGCGCAGGTTGGCGGTCACGTCCTCGCCGACCGCACCGTCGCCGCGGGTGGCGCCACGCACCAGCAGTCCCTCCTCGTAGCGCAGGCTCACCGCGAGTCCGTCGAGCTTGGGCTCGACCGCGAACTCCGGATCGGACACCTCCAGTCGCTTCTCGATGCGCCGCACGAAGTCGGCGACCTCCTCCCGCGTGAACGCATTGCCCAGCGACAGCATGGGCACTTCGTGCCGGACCTCGGAGAAACCCTCGGGCGCGCGCGCCCCCACACGCTGGGTCGGCGAATCGGGGGTCACCAGTTGCGGATGCTCGCTCTCGAGCCCCTCGAGCTCGCGCATCATCCGGTCGTACTGGGCATCCGGGATGCTCGGCGCATCGAGCACGAAGTACCGGTAGGCGTGCTCGGCCAGTTCCTGCCGCAGGCGTTCGGCGCGGCGCGTGGCTTCTGCAGTCGGAGATTTCGGCGACATGCCGTCGCGGCTCCTCAAGCTTCACTCAACATCGCGTCCCCGAAGCGCCGAGTCCCGAGTCCCGAGTCCCGAGTCCCGAGTCCCGGGTCCCGAACTCACCAATTCGTCCGCGCTTCCTGCTGCTCGCGCTTGCGGTCGTACGCACGCAGTTCGTCGCGGATGTGCGCGATACGCTGTCGGCCCAGGGTATTGCGCTGCTCGTCCTGGACGCTCGCGTCCAGCAGCTCGGCGATGCGCTGCGCGGTGGGCAGCATCGCTTCCCACGCGTCCAGTGCGCTGACCGGCCCCGGCAGCGTCATGAAGAAGGTGAGCCCCGGTGTTTCGATCGCGCCGATCTGCGCCATGTCGAAGCTGCCCGGCTTGACCATGCTGGCCACGCTGAAGATCGGCCCCTGCTCGGGCTTGCCGTCGACCAGCCGGTGGAACACGTTCATGTGCCCGAAGGTCAGTCCTGCCTTCTCGGCGGCGACCGCGATGTCCGGCCCGCGCATCGTGCGCTGCTCGCGTGCGGCCACGTAGAGCGTGACGATGCGGTCGAAATCGCTGCTCAGTCGCGCCCCCGGGCGCGGCTCCGCCGGGCCGGGCGACCGGACCCGCCGCGGCGGCGGCGTCGGCTGCCCGGAGAGCGTGCGTTCGAGCAGCTCCAGCTCGGCCTGCATCGCCGACTCGTCCAGCAGGTCGCCCCCTTCCCCGGGCGCTTCGCCCTCGAGCCTGGGCTCGACCCGTGCCCCGCCCTTGCGTCCTGCCACGCGACGGCCCTGCCAGGGCCTGGAGGGACGCCCGAAGAAATAGATCAGCGCCAGTACCAGCAGGCCGGCGACGAGCAGGACGATGCGCAGTTCGGTCTGGGTCATCTGGCTAGACTAATGCCGATCAGGCCGCACCGGCCAGCCGGGCCGCTTCGGCAAGGTCCACCGAGACCACCCGCGAGACGCCCGGTTCGCGCATGGTCACGCCAGCGAGCTGGTGCGCCGACTCCATCGTGGCCTTGTTGTGCGTGACGAGCAGGAACTGCACCTTCTCGCTCATCTCGATGAGCATCTGGGAGAAGCGTTCGATGTTGGCCTCGTCCAGCGGGGCATCGACCTCGTCGAGCAGGCAGAACGGCGCCGGGTTCAGGCGGAAGATCGAGAACACCAGCGCGACCGCGGTCAGCGCCTTCTCGCCGCCCGACAGCAGGGAGATGCTCGACACGCGCTTTCCCGGCGGCCGCGCCATGATCGTCACGCCGGCCTCGAGCAGGTCCTCGCCGGTCAGCTCAAGGTAGGCATGGCCGCCGCCGAACAGCCGCGGGTAAAGCTCCTGGAGCCCGCTGTTGACGCGGTCGAAAGTGTCCTTGAAGCGCCCGCGCGTCTCGCGGTCGATCTTGCGGATCGCCGTCTCGAGCGTCTCCAGCGCCTGGGTCAGATCGGCGAACTGCGAATCCAGGTATTCCTTGCGCTGCTGCTGTTCGCCGTACTCGGAGATGGCGGCCAGGTTGACCGGCTCCAATCTGCGGATGCGGTTCTCCAGGTTTTCCACCGAGCGCTGCCAGCCCTCGGGGTCCGCCTGGTCGGGCAACGAGGCCAGTACGGCCTCGACCTCCAGGCCGACCGATTCGATCGCCTGCTGCAGCGACCTGGCCTGCAGCGCCAGTGCCTGTTCCTCCAGGCGGCGCTGGCCCAGCGCGTCTCGCGCCTGCAGCGCCTGCTGGTCGAGCTCATGGCGGCGCTGCTCGCAGCCGCGCAGTTCGCCCTCGATGCCGTCCAGGTGCGAGCGTGCAGCTGCGAGCTGCTTTTCGACCTCCACGCGCTGGTCCAGGTGCGCCTGGCGCTCGGCAGCGAGCCGCTCGACCGGCGTGTCGCCCTCGGCAAGTTGCGTGCGCAGCCGCTGGCGACGGTTTTCCAGCTGGCTGCGCTGTGCACCGAGCCTGGCCAGCGCCTGCGTCAGCGCCGCGATCCGGGTGCGCACGCTTTCCAGCTGCAGCTCCAGCGCATGCGCCTGTTCGCTGGCCGCGCGCGCCGCCTCCCTGGCGCTTTCGCGCCGCGCGACCAGTTCCTCGCGCTCGGACTCCAGCGCCTGACGCACCCGCTCCAGTTCGCCCATCCGCGCCAGCGTCGACTCCAGCCGACCGCGCGCTTCGCGGGCCTGCCCCTCGGACTCGGCGATCGCATCGCGCAGCTGCGCCAGCTCCTGGTCCACCCGCTCGCGCCGTACCCGCGCCGCCTGCAGCCGGCCCTGGTGGCTTTCGATCTGTCCGGCCAGCTCCGCGTCGCTGCGATGGGCCAGGTACAGCGTCCGCTGGGCGTCCTCGCGTGCCTGTTCGGCCTCCAGCAGCGCACTGCGACCGGTATCGATGCGCGCGACCAGCCCAGCCTCACGGCCGGCCAGCGCTTCGATGTCCTCGCGCAGCGACTGGATCTCGCGCTCGCGCACGAGTGCTCCGCGTTGCGCCTCGCCCGAGCGTGCCACGCGCGCCCAGCCGCGACCGAGCAGTTCGCCCGCGCGGGTGACCACGAACCGCCGATCCTCGAGTCGTTCCCGCACGGGCGCAGCGGCCGCCGCATCCTCCACCGCGATCGCGTCGGCCAGCAGGCGCAGCACCGCAATGGGCCCGCGCACGCGCGCGGCCAGCGAATCCGCGGGCGCCCGGAAGTCCCCGTCGCCGCTTTCGACCAGCGCCAGCCGGCCTTCCTGCAACAGCGCCAATGCATCCAGGTGGCCTTCCAGCCGGTCCACGACGGCGCCTTCGAGCAGCACGCCCAGCACGCTCTCGACAGCGGTTTCCCAGCCTGCATCGACGTCGAGCACCTCGCCCAGTCGCGCGGATCCGCCCAGGCCACGCGCTGACAGCCAGGCGCTGCCACCGCCCTGTTCCAGGCCCAGCGCGGCGTGCTGCAAGGCTTCCAGCGAGGACAGCCGGCCACGCGCAGCCTGCACCTGCTTGCGCACCTCGGCCAGTTCGGCCTGCTGGGCCCGCTGTGCCTCGGTGAGTTCGGCAACCAATCCCTTGCGGCGTTCGACTTCGGACGCGCGCTGCTCCAGCGCAGCGCCTTCCTGCTCGTGCCGCTCGCTGGCCTCGGCGAGGCTGGCGGCCAGCGCGTCCAGGCCCAGGCCCCCGCGCTCGCCCTCCAGTGCCTCGCGCCGGTGTACGGCCTCCAGCGCCTGGCGCTCCAGGTAGTCGATGCGGGTGCGCTCCACGTCCGCGGCGCGCCCGGCCTCTGAGGTCTCGCGCGCGTGCGCGTCCCAGCGCTGCTGCCAATCGGACACGGCGGCGTCGGCGGCGCTGAGCGCATCGGTGCGTTCGGCCCTGTGCGCTGCCAGGCGTTCGAGTTCAGGCTCGGCCGACTCGATCTGACTGCGCGCGGCGGCGAGCTGCGTTTCGTCCTCGGCGATCTGGGCGCCCAGCTGCGTGTAGCTGGTCTCGGCTTCGGCCTGCGAGCGCTCCAGGCCGTGGCGCAGTTCGCGCTGGTGCTGGATCTGCTGCTCGATGCGCGCAAGTTCGGCACCGACCCGGTAACCCTCGGCCTGCACCCGGCCCAGCGCTTCCTGGGCTTCGCCCTGCTGGAAGCGGCTGGCTTCGATCTGCGCCTCGACCTGGCGTTGCTCCGCGACCAGTCCCTCCAGGGCCACCTCCTCGGCTCGCAACCCCTCGCGCAGGCCCGACAGCCCGGCATCGAGGTGACGGTATTCGAGCGCCTTGAGCTCGGCGTCCTTCTGGCGCTGCTCGGCCTTGAGCTTCTGGTACTGCTCGGCCTGGCGCGCCTGGCGCTTGAGGTGCTCGAGCTGCTTGTCGACCTCCTCGCGCACGTCGTCGAGGCGATCCAGATTCTCCCGCGTGTGGCGGATCCGGGTCTCGGTCTCGCGTCGCCGCTCCTTGTACCTGGAAATGCCGGCAGCCTCCTCCAGGTACACGCGCAGTTCCTCCGGACGCGCCTCGATCAGCTGTCCGATCATGCCCTGCTCGATGATCGAATAGCTGCGCGGCCCCAGGCCCGTACCCAGGAACAGTTCGGTGATGTCGCGGCGGCGGCAGCGCACACCATTGAGGTAATAGGTGGAGATGCTGTCGCGCGAGACGGTGCGCTTGACCGAGATCTCGGCGTAGCCGGCGTACTCGCCGCCGATGGCTCCGTCGGAGTTGTCGAAAACCAGCTCGACCGTGGCCGCGCCGACGGGCTTGCGCGCCGAGGACCCGGAGAAGATCACGTCGATGAGCTGGTCGCCTCGCAGGCGGCTGGCGGAGCTTTCGCCCATGACCCAGCGCACCGCGTCGATGATGTTGGACTTGCCGCAGCCGTTGGGCCCCACCACGGCGGTCATGTTGACCGGCAGGTGCAGCGTGGTCGGATCGACGAAGGACTTGAAGCCCGCAAGCTTGATCGTGGAAAGGCGCATGGAGGAAGCTGCTACCGGCGCTCTGGACGGAAACGGCCGCCTTGCCGCGCGGCAGGCCCACCGATACCCTGCCGCACCGGATCGGCAGGGACGGCGGCGCACCGCGAGGAACGGCCGGAAGGCATCACTGGACTACGAGAGGCGGCGGAACCATGACCACCCAGCCCGGAAAGACGCTGGAGACCTTTGCCAACCCGCAGCCGGGGCGCGACTATACCATCCGGATCCGGATCCCCGAGTTCTCCTGCCTGTGCCCCAGGACCGGCCAGCCGGATTTCGCCACGCTGCACCTGGAATACGTCCCCGACGCGCTGTGCGTGGAACTCAAGAGCCTGAAGCGGTACGTGTGGTCCTTCCGCGACGAGGGCCACTTCCACGAGGACGTGACCAACCGGATCCTGGACGACCTGGTGGCCGCGACGCAGCCGCGCTTCATGCGCCTGACCGGCGAGTTCAACGTGCGCGGCGGGATCTGGACGACCGTGGTGGCCGACCACCGGGCACCGGGCTGGCACTCGCCGGCGCCGGTCGCGCTGCCCTGAGCGCGACGCCGGGGCCGGACCCAGCCTAGGGAACCTGTGAACAGGTTCAGAGGTTTGCGCGCCATGGATGGCGCGCTGGCGGATCAAGCACGCAAGTGCTGGATCCAGCGGAGCCGAGTCCGGACATGTGCCGGACTCGGCGAGCCTGATCGAGTCCAGGATGGACTGGATCAGACCTTTCCTAGTCAACACGCGCATCGTCGCCGGTACCGACCCGAGCGGCCTCGCGCAGCGCCGAGAGGCGGTCGGTCACGGCACGGTCCAGCAACTGTCGGCGGGCGCCCTCGCGCACGCTCTCGAATGGCGGTGGCTCGAAAGCGCGTGTTTCCAGGCGCCGCAGCACGTGCCAGCCGAACCGGGTGCGGATCGGCACCGGCGCCACCTCGCCGTCGGCCAGCTGCCGCGCGGCCTCCACCAGCTCGGGCGGGAGCTGGGTGGCATCGGCGAAGTCCAGGGTGCGCGCCTGCTGAGCCGATTCGGCGTACTGCGCCATCAACGCTTCGAAGTCGGCTTCGGGCTGGCGCGCCAGCTCCACGACGGCGCGCGCTGCTGTTTCCTCGGCAAACAGGATGTGCTGCAGCCGGTACTGGACCGGCCCGGCCCTCTCGACCTCCTGGCGGTAGTACGCCTGCAGCCGGGCCTCGTCGATCGCCACCTCCTCGCGGAAGGCGGCCAGTTCATGCGTGGCCAGCTGCAGGGTCCGCGCCAGGGCCGCCTCGGCGCGCCACGCCTCGGTTTCCAGCGCGGGCCGCTGCAGCGCCGCCTGCGCCCACAGCACCGAGTTCACCAGCGCCCCCAGCGCCTGTTCGCGTTGCGCCGGGTCGTCCAGGTCCAGGCCGCTCTGGCGCGCGAAGGCATCGAGCAGCGGCTCGCTGATCGCCTCGCCGCCGACCGTCGCCACCGTTGCGCCTTCAGGTGCCCCCGAGAGCGCGCGCTGCGGACCCGCCGCCGGCTCCTGCCGGGCCTCGCAACCGGCCAGCCCCAGCAGCAGCAACGCCACGAATGTCCTGCTCATCTGCCTGGCACCTCCCCGGGCGTCCTGGCGTCGACCGACAGTGCGTGGATCTCCTCTTCCATCAGGGGCCCGAGCGCGGCGTACACGGCCCGATGGCGCTGAAGCAACGGCAGGTCGGCAAACGCGTCACTGACGATGCACACCGCGAAGTGGCCGCGGCCGTCGCGCGCACCCGGATGGCCGACGTGCCGATGCCCCTCGTCCACGACCTCCAGTTCGACCGGCGCGAAAGCCTGTTCCAGCGCGACCCGGATCCGCGCGGCCCGGTCCGCCCCGCGCTCACCGCTCATGGCAGCACCTGGCAGAAGGGGTGGACCTCGACGGAAAGGTAGACGCCCGACTTCAGGAACGGATCGTCGCCGGCCCACTGCCGCGCTTCCTCCAGCGACCCGAACTCCGCGACGATCAGGCTGCCGGCGTAGCCGGCCGGACCCGGATCGTCGCAATCGAGCGCCGGAAGCGGGCCCGCCACGACCAGGCGGCCCTGTTCGAGCAGGGCCTCCAGCCGTGCGCGATGCGCCGCCCTCGAATACAGGCGCTTGTCCAGCACGTCGGCGCCGTCACGTCCGAAGATCATGTAGAGCATTGCATGTGCCCGCGATTCCGGGACCGGCCGGATCTGAACTCGGGATGATAGCGGCCCGTCCCGTGCAGGCGGAGTACTGGACACGGCCCCGGCCTTCGCCGTACGCTGTCCTCCATTCATGCGAGGGCACGCCGCCTGCGGGAACCGCGGCGGTGCCTTTCAGCGCAACGCCCTCGCCTGCCTTTGCGACCGCTCGAACACCGCCGCGCCGGAAGGCGCCGGCTCGTGCGGTGGCATTCCAGCGCCGCCAGCGGGCGGCCGGGAGCGGAGGCTGCCACGTCGGAACCTGCGACGGGCGCCCTACGAGGAATTCGCCCGCGACGGCGGTCGCGCAGCGTGACTTGAAGCCTGGCCCGGAGGGGCCGCCCATCGATGACCACCGAGCTTTCGGCCAACGCCGACTCGACCGTGCCGTCGGCGTCTCCGCAGCAGCAGGAGATGCCGCTGGCAATGGTCAGGGGTGAGCCGGTCCTGCAGATCCCGCAGGACCTGTACATCCCGCCCGACGCCCTGGAGGTGATCCTGGAGGCCTTCGCCGGCCCGCTGGACCTGCTGCTGTACCTGATCCGGCGGCAGAACCTGAACATCCTGGACATCCCGGTGGCCGAGATCACCCTGCAGTACACCGCCTACATCGACGTGATGCAGGAGCTGCGCTTCGAGCTGGCGGCCGAGTACCTGGTGATGGCCGCGATCCTGGCCGAGATCAAGTCGCGGATGCTGCTGCCCAGGCCACCGGCATCCGAGGCCGAGGAGGAGGATCCACGAGCTGAACTGGTGCGCCGCCTGCAGGAGTACGAACGCTTCAGCAAGGCGGCAGAGGACCTGGATGCATTGCCGCGGATGGAACGCGACACCGCGCCGGCCTCGGCCTTCGTGGCCGACCGCAGCGTCGTGCGGCTGCCGCCGGCCGTGGACATGCGCGAGATGCTGCTGGCGCTGCGCGACGTGCTCAGGCACGCGGACCTGTTCAGCCGCCATGCGATCCGGCGCGAAGCGCTGAGCGTGCGCCAGCGCATGGGCGAAGTGCTGCAGCGGCTGCACGACGGCCGGTTTCACGTCTTCGAGCAGTTGTTCCCCGTCACCGAGGGCAGGCCCGGGGTGGTGGTCACTTTCCTGGCCCTGCTGGAGCTGGCCAAGGAGCACCTGGTGGAAATGGTGCAGGAACGCCCGCTGGACCGGATCTTCGTCAAGTCCCTCGCGCTCGCCACCGGCGAATGAACCCGCGGCCACCGCGGCCGCCCATCACGACAGCCTATGGAACAGCCACAGATCAAACGCATCGTCGAGGCCGCACTGTTCGCGGCCGGCCAGCCGCTGGCCCTGGACCAGCTCTCGGCCCTGTTCGGCGAGGACCAGGCGTTGCCGCCCGGCGCGCTGCAGCAGGCGCTGCACGAACTGGCCGACGAATACCGCGACCGCGGCGTGCAACTGCTCGAGGTCGCCTCCGGCTTCCGTTTCCAGGTCCATCCCGACACCAATGCGTTCGTGTCCAGGCTGTGGACGGAGCGTCAGACCCGCTATTCCCGCGCGCTGCTGGAGACCCTGGCGCTGATCGCCTACCGGCAGCCGATCACGCGCGGAGAGATCGAACAGATCCGCGGCGTGGCCGTGGCCACCAGCATCATGAGGACGCTGGAGGAGCGCACCTGGGTCCGGGTGGTCGGCCACCGCGACGTGCCCGGCAAGCCGGCGCTGTACGGAACCACCAAGGCCTTCCTGGACTATTTCAACCTGGCCAGCCTCGACCAGTTGCCACCGCTTTCGGAGCTGCGCGAGATCCCCGACCTGGAACCGGAACTGCAGCTCGAACCCCTTCCCGACGCGGCGCCGGACGAATCCGGCGACGACATCGACGATTCCTCCACACCCCGCATCCACGACGCCGACCCGGCGCTGCCCGAGCAATCCGCATGAGCGACCCGTCCCGCCGAATCCTGTCACTGAAGCGTGGTGAGGGCGCAGGCACCCCCACCATCGAGGAACGCCTGCACAAGGTGCTGGCCCAGGCCGGCCTCGGCTCGCGCCGGTCGCTGGAGGAGCGCATCCAGCGCGGCGAGGTCCGGCTCAACGGCGAGGTCGCCACGATCGGCGTCAGCGTGCGCACCGGCGATCGCGTGGAACTCGACGGCCGTACCTTCGTCGCCACCCCGCTGGCCGACACGCCGCGGGTGCTGGTCTACAACAAGCCCGAGGGCGAGGTGACCACCCGCGACGATCCCGAAGGTCGGCCGACCGTGTTCGAGAAGATCCCCGATCCGCGCAACGCGCGCTGGATCACCGTGGGGCGGCTGGACATCAACACCACCGGGCTGCTGCTGCTGACCACCGATGGCGAACTCGCCAACACGCTGATGCACCCGTCCTCCGAGGTCGAGCGCGAGTACGTGTGCCGCGTCCACGGCGAGGTGGCCCCGGCCACGGTGCAAAGGCTTGCAGACGGCATCGAGCTCGAAGACGGTCCGGCCCGGTTCGACCAGATCGAGCCGGTCGGCCACAGCGACAGCCACGCATGGTTCCGCGTGGTCGTCAGGGAGGGGCGCAACCGCGAGGTCCGCCGCATGTGGGAGTCCGTGGGCCACATGGTCAGCCGGCTCAAGCGGGTGCGCTACGGCGAGGTCGTGCTGCCCCGGTCGCTGGTGCGCGGTCACTTCGAAGAACTGCCGGTCGATCGGGTGCGCGCGCTGAAGCGAAGCCTGGGCCTGGACGAGGTGCCCGGCACGTTGACCCTGGAACCGGTGATGGGCATCCGCCGCGCCCGGCCCGCCGACCTCGCGCCGGCTCCGCGGGCCGAACGCGCCTGGACCAACGGGCACCTGGGCGACGAGGGCCGGGAACTGCGCGCCTTCGACCACGTGCGCGAGGATCGGCCCCCGCCGGGACGCCGCGCGCGCAAGGGCGCACCGCGTCGCGGCGCCACTCCGGACAACCTCGGCAACGTTGCCAGGACCCCCAAGCCCCGCGGCAGCAAGCCGGCCCGCAAGCGCCGCGGTGCAGCCCCCGGCCAGGAAGTGAACCCGGCGGCGTTCCGGTCCTGGTACGTGCCCGAGGATGGTGTGACGGGACCCAACCGCGCCGACGCGAAGCCTGCCGGCCCGCGCTCGGGCAAGGGCGGCGGCGCCAGGAGCCCGGGCAAGGGCGGCGGCAAGGGCGGCGGCCAGCGCCCCGGCGGACCACCTCGCGGCTCGCGCAACCGCCGCAGCCGCTAGTGCCGCGTCTAAACCTGTGCCGGACTCGGCGAGTCTGATCCAGCCCAGGATGGACTCGATCGGACCTACATTCGACTGAAGCGGCCGGTCGCGGTAGGCACCGCGACCGGCACCGCCGGGTCAATCGATGTCCAGGGACTCGCGGGTGCGCTGGCGACGGCGATCGTCGGCGGCATCGAACTGCGCCTCGCAGCCGTCGCGCTTGATCATGACGCACTCGAGATAGTCGGTGGTCAGCACCACCGCGGCGCGGATCGCCTTGCCGGTGGGCGTGTTCTTGTAGTTGTCCAGGGTGCCGCCCCAGCCGCCGCGATACACGCCGACGCTGACGCCGCCGCCCTTGCTCTCGCCCTCGATCGTGCGCACGAAGGCGACCTCGCCGGTGGTGGTATCGATCACGCGGATATCCACCGCCAGGTAGGCGCGCTCGGACTTGCCGCCGAGCGAGATGCCGCGGAAGCTGACCCCGCCGCCGGTGCCCTTCACGTTTTCCTCGTACGCCGTCACCGTGCCGGTGACCAGGTACTCGGCGCCGGTGATCTTGCCGATCTGCGCGCCGGTGCCGCCGGCCACGCGGCCGGAAGCCCCCAGGTTCTGCTCCTCGATCACGGCCTCGAGCTGGCTGCGCTCCACGACCTTGAACTTGCCGGTGGCCGCCAGCTCATTGCTGAGCATGCTGGCCAGCTCCCAGCCCACGCCACCTTGCCACCAGGCTGCGCCGGACTGGTTGGTGAATTCGGTGACGCCGAGCGTCGGACGGTCGGATGCGGCGCTCGCCGTGCCGGCCACCAGCGCCAGGGCGGCCGCTGCCGCCAATGCCAATCGCTTCATATTCCCCTTCCTCTCGAAATGGTGTCCAGGCAGGACGTGACAATTCTAACGCGCGTTGCCCTCGGGCGTGCACCTGCAGTAACGGAACACGGGGCCGGATCCGGCCACCGGGCCGTTCAGACACGGCCGGACGGGTTCAGAGAGGGCCCCGGGGACATGGGCCGGACTCGGCGTGTCTGATCCAGTCCAGGATGGACTGGATCAGACCCGTCCTAGGGCCGCAAATCGAACGAATCGGCATCCAGCTGGGCCGGAAAGCGCTGTCGATGGGCGATCAACGGCGCCGCCGGAAGCGTGGCGGTGACCACCTGGGGCTCGCGGCCCAGCTCGATCAGCGGTTGCCCCAGCGCGTCGAGCACGACGCTGTCGCCGTCGTATGGAATCTGGTTCCCGTCCAGGCCGACGCGATTGACGCCGACCACGCAGGCCAGGTTCTCGATCGCGCGCGCGCGCAGCAGGGTGCGCCAGGCATATGCGCGCGGCGCCGGCCAGTTGGCCACGCACACCATCAGATCGTAGTCGAAGCGGCCGGCGGCCGCATCGAAGCGGTTGCGCAGGAATACCGGGAAGCGCAGGTCGTAGCAGACCACCGGGCACACCTGCCAGCCGGCCAGTTCCACCAGCACGCGGTCGCACCCCGGCGCGTAGCGCTCGTGCTCGCGCGCCATGCGGAACAGGTGGCGCTTGTCGTAGTGCAGGTGGCTGCCGTCGGGCCGCATCCAGATCAGCCGGTTGTAGACGCCCGCGCCATCGCGGATCACCACGCTCCCGGTCACCACCGCGCCGGTATCTGCGGCCAGCGCCCGCAGCCATGCCAACGACGGCCCGTCGGTGCCTTCGGCCAACTCGGCCGCGTCGTTGCTGAAGCCGCTGGTGAAGGTCTCGGGCAGCACCACCAGGTCGGTGGCACCGGCCAGCGGGCGCACCAGGTTGCCGTACAGCGTGCGGTTGGCCTCGGCGTCATGCCAGACCGTGGCGGCCTGTACCATCGAGATGCGCAGATCCTTCATCAGCTGTCCGTCCGATCAGACCGCGCCGAGCCGTTCGGCGGCCTGCGCCAGCGTGGCGTCGCTCTTGGCGAAGCACAGGCGCACCAGTCTTTGCCCGCGCGGCGGTTCAGCGTAGAACGGCGAAAGTGGAATTGCAGCCACGCCCTTTTCGGTGGTCAGCCAGCGGCAGAAGGCGACGTCGTCCAGGTCGCTGATGGCCGAATAGTCGGCCAGCTGGAAGTAGCTGCCGGCCACCGGCGCCAGCGTGAACCGGGTCTCTGCCAGCAGCGCGCGGAAACGGTCGCGCTTGGCCTGGTAGAACGCAGGCAGGCCCTGCCAGTGCCCCGGGTCGGCCCCGAGCATCGCCGCCAGCGCGTGCTGGGCCGGCGTGAAGGTGCAGAAGGTCAGGTACTGGTGCACCTTGCGGAACTCCGCCGACAGCGCCCGCGGCGCGACGCAGTAGCCGACCTTCCAGCCGGTGCAGTGATAGGTCTTGCCGAAGGAGCTGATCACGAAGCTGCGCTGCCACAGCTCATCGTGCCGCAAGGCGCTCTCGTGTTGCAGCCTGTCGAACACGATGTGCTCGTAGACCTCGTCGGACAGTACGTAGATGCCGGTATCGCGCGTGATCGCGGCCAGCGCATCCAGGTCCGCAGGTGCGAAGGCCGATCCACAGGGGTTGTGCGGGGTGTTGACCAGGATCATGCGCGTGCGCGGCGTCACCGCCGCGCGCACGCGTTCCCAGTCGACATGGAAGTCCGGCGCCACCAGCGGCACGTGCACCGCGCGCGCTCCGGCCAGTTCGATCGCCGGCTCGTAACAGTCGTAGCACGGATCGAGCACGATCACTTCCTCGCCGGCGCGGACCACCGCGTGGATCGCCGCGAAGATCGCTTCGGTGGCGCCGCTGGTCACCGTGATCTCGGTGTCGGCATCGACCGCGCGGCCGTAGATCGATGCCGTCTTGGTGGCGATGCCCCGGCGCAGCGCCGGTATCCCCGTCATGGGCGCGTACTGGTTGTGGCCCTCGCGCATCGCCTGCGCGAGCGCATCGACCAGGAACTCCGGGACCGGGAAATCGGGAAACCCCTGCCCGAGGTTGATCGCGCCGTGCTCGGCCGCCAGTTGCGACATCACCGCGAAGATCGTGGTGCCGACTTTCGGGAGCTTGGTTTCCGGTGCCATCGGCGTGTATCCGGGATTGCGGCGGAAACCGGAGTATTGCCGACCGCGCCGCGTTGCGCGAGCCGGGCGTGGCTGTCCGCCTCAGCTCACTGGCACGCCATGGTCTCGGTCAGGGGCACGATCGCTGCGCTGTGGTGCCAGCTGCCCGACAGCGGTGCCACGAAGTCGATGTCCAGCGCCGCGCTGCCGGATACGTCGGTGTCGTAGCCGCGCACATAGCTGCCGACTTCGGTGGTCGTGGCCGCCACGTACGGGCACAGCGGGCAGGCGCCGGCCTTGTACTGCAGCATCGGCACGGAGTCGCTGCCGTAGGGGTCGACGAAGCCGAATGCCCAACGGGCGATGCCCGATCCGTCGTACAGGTAGGCCGCATTGGTCTCCAGGCCCTCGTGGGCGTTGATGCTGTAGCCATAGCCCGACAGCGACGGCGCATACCAGCTGCCGGTGAGCGAGCGGCGCACGCCGCCTTCGAGCGGGCACGGGCCGGCATCGATGAAGACGTGGCGCTCGCTGCCACCCTCGCCGTCCAGGTTGAACGAAAGCTGGAAGTTCGTGGAATCCACCAGGCTCAGTACCGCCTCGCCCACGCGGGTGCCGTCCTGGGCGCTGCCGTTCCAGCTGTAGCGCTCCAGCGGCACCACCCAGGTGCCCTGGCTGGCGCCCGGCTTCGGCGCCGCGCCCAGGTACCAGGTCGGGGTGCCGTCCTGCAGGTAGGTGTACCAGAGCAGCGCCCAGGTGTTGCCGGCCTGGTACAGGAAGGTGCCGGCGCCGCCGCGGGCCGGGTTGTACCAGGCGCCGAAGCGCGTGTCCGGGCGCACGCTTGCATATTCGAGCGTCGCGGTCAGCGTGAACCGGCCCACCGTGGTGCCGGCGTTGACCGGCGTGACGTACCAGCGGCCGGGCTCGAGCGCCGCGCCGGTGAGGTCGATCGTTTCATTGGCCAAGGGCGCGGTGGACGAGGCATCGGCCTGCGCGCGGGGGGGCGCCGCCGCCACCACCGGCCCGCCGGCATCGGCCACGTGCGCCGCGTACAGATCCACGGCGCCGACGCCCGAAGTCGTCAGAAGAAGGCGCGTGGCGTTCGGGGGCACGTCGATGAACATGCGCTCGTGCGCGGCACCGGCCGCCAGGGCCATGGCGACCGGGACGCCCGGCTGCAGCGCCTTCGCGGCCGCGGTCGTGCCGTCGCGGGTGAGCTCGAACGGAATCGAGGCGGTCTTGCCCAGGCGCCCGGGCAGCGCGCCCAGCAGGATCCGCCCGACCCGCTTCTCGCCCGGCAGCAGGGTTGGATCGTCCCAGGCGATGCGGATGCGGAAGCCGGTGTCGTCGCCAACGTGGCCCGAGCCGGTGACGGTCAATGCGCGCGACAGACCCGGCACGTCGTAGACGCGTTCGGCCGTCAGCGTGAGCGTGTCGCGACCGCTGGGGCCGGCGCGGAAGTTCTGCGCGTGCAGCCAGTAGGTCCGGTCGCTGGCCGCGGGCTCCACGACCAGTTCGCAGTGCTCGACGGCGAGGCTGCTGCGGCCCTTGCACAGCACCTCGGACTCGTCGGCCCGGCCGTCGCCATCGGCATCGAGCCCGACGTACAGATCCGCATCGACGGCCGTGGCCGATTTCAGGTCGACCACCAGCCGCTGCCGACCGCTGCCGGCCGGGATGGTGATGCGTTCGGTGAACACGCCGCCGGCCAGGTCGTAGGGGTCCAGCGGCGTGGGGTCTTCCGAGATCGTCAACGACCGTGACACCGGCGCGGTCAGCTCGGTGCCGGCGAACCGCGCGTCGGGCAGTGCCACCAGCCCCGCGAGTGCGATGTCTGCAAAGCCCGACTCGCTGGCAGTGGTCAGGCTGATGCGCTCGGGCACGGCGCCGGGGCTGGCATGGACGCCCACGGCCAGCGCAGTGGGCGCCACGCCGGCCAGGTCGACCGGCTCCAGCAGCACGCGCCCGGTGACCCAGTCGCCGGCCAGCGCCGGCGAGTCGACGTCGATCGTGAACGTGATGTCCTGCACGCCACCGGGTGCGAGCGTGAACTGCGACGGCGTCGCGCTCACCGATGCCCCTTCGGGAAGATCGCCGACCACGCGCCAGGTGCCGCTGCCGACCAGCGAGGCCACGCGGCGGGTGATCGAGCATCGCCGCAGGCAGTTCGCGGACAGCAGCGCCGGCTCGTTGAGGCTGGCGGGGTTGCCGCCGATCGAGGGATCGGCATTGCGGTACTGGGAGATCGACACCGGCAGGTACAGGCCGGCATGGACGGCGGCGGCGACATCGGTCACGCCGGCGCCCTGGTCGAACACGCCGGCCGGTGTCACGTCGTCTTCGAGCCGCGCATCCAGGCGCGCGGTGGTCAACAGCGCCGAGATCACCTGCGTAGGCGTCCAGCCCGGCCGCGCCGCGACCACCAGGGCGGCGGCCCCGGCCACGTGCGGCGAGGACATCGAGGTGCCGCCCATCACCCGGAGGCTCCCGCCCGAATTGCCGGCCGCCAGCACGCTGACGCCGGGGGCGGTGATGTCGGGTACCAGGTAAGTGCCCCAAGGTGCCGGTCCGCGCGAGCTGAAGGCGGCCAGCCGGTTGGCGTACTCGGGGCGGCTGCCCACGACCAGCCCCTCGAGCCGGCCGCGATGGCCGCTGCCGGTGGCGAGCCAGGCCTTCAGCGCCTGCCCGGCCGAGTAGCCGATGTGGGTGCCCGGCAGGCTGTGGGCATCTGCCACCACACTTTCGCCTTCGGCCACGGTGTTCGCCAGGACGAAGCCGCCGGCGCCTTCGCGGCGCACGTTGTCGCTCTTGGCGATGCGCGCCTGCGTCCCGCGGTCGCACAGCACGATCTCGCCGTTGAACCGGTTGGCCGGATTGCCGGCCCAGGGATTGGTCGAGCCGTCCGGATTGCCGTTGGCGTCCAGGCCGAGCTCGGATCCAAAACTGCACTGCGGAAAATCGGCCGGGTAGGTCAGCGCCGCGGGACCGTAGCCTGCGGTGATCCCCTCGCCCAGGATCACGCCGCCGGTCGGCGGCGCCGTGTCGCCGCCGGCCAGCTCGAGCAGCCGGTTGATCAGTGCGCGATCGTGCGTGGCCGCTGCGACCGAGACCAGCCAGGGCGCATCTGCCGGGCTGCCGATCGAGCCGGCCTGCGGGCCGCTGTTGCCGGCCGAGGTAACCACGACGATGCCGGCTTCGCGCGCGTGCAGCATCGCCTGCGCAACCGAGTCGCGCCACGGGTCGGTGGCCGGGCCGCCGACCGAGTAGTTGAGCACGTCGACCTGGTCGACGATCGCCTGGTCCAGCGCCGCCAGCGCATTGCTGTTGGCGCAACCGGACTCGTCTGTCTCGGTCGCCGGGTCGTCCTCCCGGCAGATCTTGTAGGAGATCAGCGTCGCGTGCGGTGCCGCGCCCGAAAGCGCGACCTGGGAACCAAAGGACGTGCTGTCGAGCAGCCGGTTGCCGCCGGCCGTGCTGGCCACGTGCGAGCCATGGCCGCTGCTGTCGGCGCCGTCGCGCGCACCCTCGTCGGTGTAGTCGTAGACGCCGACCAGCTTGGCCGTGCAGCGCGAGGGCGCGCCCACGCACAGGCCCTTGAAGCTGCCGTACGGATTCTGGTGGAGGTAGCCGTCCACGGGACCCTGCGCCGCGAACGAGGGATGGCTCCAGTTCACGCCGCTGTCGAGGATGCCGACGACCACGCCCTCGCCCTGGGTGCGCGGACCGTTCTCGCCGTTCCACACCGCCGGCGCACCGATCCAGCCAGGGCCGGCGTCGGTGTGCGGGTGATGCCGTTCGTCGGGAACCACGCGCGCGACGCCCGGCAGCGCTGCCAGGCGCGCGGCCTCCCCGGCCGTGAGCGCCACTGCCATGCCGTTGGCTGCCAGCTCGTAGACGTGCTCGGGCGCGAGCGACCGGCCCAGCGCCGCGTGCGCTTCGGCCAGGACCTGCGCGCGACGCTCCCCCAGGTAGCCGCGGTAGGCCCGAGCCGTTTCGGTGCGCACATCCAGGTGGCGCTCGCCCGTGACCGCGGGGCTGGTCGCTTTCAGGCCGGCCTGCTTGGCATCGGTGGTGCCTGCAAATCCGCGGAAGCCGGCCACCGGCGGATCCTGGAACTCGACCAGGTAGCGGACGCGATCGTCGGACCCCGCCGATGCCGCGTGCGAAGGCGCCGGCCCCAGCAGCAGCGGAAACAGGCAGGCAAGTGCGGCGAGAATGCGCATTGGACTCCGGTTGCAGCAACGTGTAGAGATCGAACCTAGCGGAAGGTGCATGAATCGCGACGGAAAATTGACATCCCGTTCAGCCAGCGGTGTGCTTGGTGTCTACCGGCGGTCGCTTTACCGGGCCCGGATGGGCCGGCGCTGGCATCGCCTGCACGTCGGCGCCGGGGCGCCGTTCATCGCCCGGCTGGCCGCACGCCACGGACAGCTCGCGGTGCTGGCGTGGCGGCGCGGCGAACCGGTCGCGTTGTGCACGCTCAGGCGCGATGGCCGCAGGCTGGAGCCCGTACCCGCGTGATCCTTGGCGGCAGGCGCGCCGATCGGCGCGCGTGGACAGCCCGTCACCCCACCGCTAGCATCCGCGCACGCCGACCTGCCGCCGTGATGACCGATCCTGCGTACGACCCGCCGCCGCTGCTCAGCGCCCATGGCCTGGCCCTGCTGCGCAACGAGGAGCCGATCTTCGGACCCCTGGACCTCGCGGTCGCCGGCGGTGAGGCGCTGCTGGTGCACGGCGACAACGGCAGCGGCAAGACCAGCCTGTTGCGCGTGCTGGCGGGGCTGCTGGCGCCCACGCACGGCGCGGTGCGGCTGGACGGCGCGCCGGCGACGCGCGAGGCGATCGCCCGCGCCTGCACCCTGCTCGGGCACCTGCTCGGCCACAAGGGCGAGCTGACCGCACGCGAGAACCTGCGCTTCGCGATCGGCCTTGCCGGCCGTCGGCGTGGACCCGGCATCGACCCCGCACTCGCCAGCGTCGGCCTGGCCGGATTCGAGGACGCCCCGGCGCGCACGCTCTCGGCCGGGCAGCGCAAACGCCTGGCGCTGGCGCGCATGCTGCTGGTGCCGGCCCGGCTGTGGCTGATGGACGAGCCCTATGCCAACCTCGACCTGGAGGGGATCGGACTGGTCAACCGCATGATCGAGCGTCAGCTCTCGCAGGGCGGCGCCGCGCTGGTCACCAGCCACGGGGCCTATGCGCTGCCGGCGGTACGCACGCGCGTGCTGGAGCTGGCCCGTGCATGAGTCCGGCGCGCTGGACGCCTTCGGCGCGGTCGTGCGCCGCGACCTGCTGCTGGTCTGGCGCCGGCGCGGCGATGCCCTGCAGCCGGTGCTGTTCGCCCTGCTGGTGGCCACGCTGTTCCCGCTGGCGCTCGGGCCCGAACCGCAGACGCTGGCGCGGATCGCACCGGGCGTGATCTGGGTGGCGGTGCTGCTGGCCGGCGTGGTCTCGCTGGACACGCTGTTCCGCAGCGACCTGGAGGACGGCAGCCTCGAACAACTGCTGCTGGCGCCGCAGCCGCTGGCGCCGATGGTGTTCGCCAAGGTGCTCGTACACTGGTCGACCACGGCCCTGCCGCTGCTGCTGGCCACGCCGCTGCTGGCCGCATTCCTGAACCTGGACCCGGCGCTGCTCGTGCCGATGCTGGCCTCACTGGCGCTGGGCTCGCCGCTGCTGAGCCTGATCGGCGCGATGGTGGTGGCCTTGACCGTCGGCATGCGGCGCTCTGGTATGCTCCTTGCGCTGCTTGCGTTGCCGCTGTACGTGCCGGTGCTGATCTTCGGTGCCGGCAGCGTCATGGCGGCCGCGGCAGGTCTGCCGTACACCGGAGCGCTGCTGATACTCGGCGCCGGCCTCGCGCTGGCGCTGGTGATTGCGCCGGTGGCGACGTCCGCCGCCCTGAGGATCGCCCTGGCCTGAACCCGAACCGTGAATCCCCTCCTGCTCTGGTTCCACCGGCTCGGCTCGCCGCCCTACTTCTACGCCTTCGCCGGGCGCTGGTCGCCCTGGCTGCTGCTGGCCGGCATGGCGCTGATGGCGTGGGGCGTGTATTCGGGGCTGTTCCTGGTGCCGCCGGACTACCAGCAGGGCGACAGCTACCGGATCCTGTTCATCCACGTCCCGTGCGCCTGGATGAGCCTGTTCGTCTATGCGGTCATGGCGGTCAACGCCTTCATCGCACTGGTGTGGCGGATCAAGCTGTCCGAGCAGCTGGCCATGGCGTGCGCGCCGATCGGGGCCGGCTTCACACTGGTGACGCTGCTCACCGGCTCGCTGTGGGGCAAGCCGATGTGGGGCACCTGGTGGACCTGGGATGCACGGCTGACCTCCGAACTGGTGCTGCTGTTCCTGTACCTGGGCGTGATCGGGCTGCATGCGGCCATCGAGGAGCGCCGCTCGGCCGCACGCGCGGCCTCGTTCCTGGCGCTGATCGGCCTGATCAACGTCCCGATCGTGCATTTCTCGGTAGAGTGGTGGAACACGCTGCACCAGGGTGCGACCATCAAGCTGTTCGGCAAGTCCACGATCGATCCGGCCATGGTTCCGCCGCTGATCGCGATGACCTTCGGGACCAAATTGTGGTTCGCCGGTTCGCTGTTGCGGCGAACGCGCGCGGCCGTGCTCGAAGCCGAGGCCGGAAAGGACTGGGCACGCCAGGTCGCCGGAGCCGGCGCATGAGCCTGGACATGGGCGGATACGGTTTCTACGTATGGGGCTCGTATGCGGTGTTCGCAGCGCTGCTGGCCTGGGACCTGCTGATGCCGCGGCTGCGGCTGGCGCGCGCGCGCCGGGCCGTGCGCGCCCGTGAGCAGCGCGAGGTCGCGAGAAGGAGCCATCGATGAACCCCACCCGCAAGCGCCGCCTCTGGCTGGCCGCCTTCGTGCTGATCGCCGCCGGCGTCGCCGGCACGTTGATCGCACTGGCGCTGCAGCAGAACGTCACTTACCTGCACACGCCCAGCGAGGCGGTCGCAGGAGAAGTGCCCGTCGACGCCAACTTCAGGCTGGGCGGCGTGGTCAAGGAGGGCAGCGTGGCGCGCACCGACGGCACGCTGGAGGTCGCCTTCGTGGTCACCGATCGCGTGCACGACTACCCGGTGCGCTTCCAGGGCATCCTGCCGGACCTTTTCCGCGAGGGACAGAGCATCATCGCCCGCGGCCGCATCGTCGAGGGATCCTTCCGCGCCGAGGAGGTGCTGGCAAAGCACGACGAGACCTACATGCCTCCGGAGGTCGCCAAGGCCATGGCGGAGGCGCGGGCCCGGCAGGCGCAGGAGGCCACCAATTGAGTGTCCTGTGCCCGGACGCCGGGGCTCGGGCTCGCTTGCCGGAGCCCACTTGCGACAATCCAGTTCCCCTCGCGCTGATCCCTGACCTCTGAGCCCTGGAATGTGATTCCCGAACTCGGCCAATTCGCCCTCGTCCTCGCGCTGCTGCTGGCGATCGCACAGTCGGCGCTGCCGCTGCTGGGTGCCCATCGCGGCGACGCCGCCCTGATGGCGACCGCGCGGCCGGCGGCGCTGGGCCAGTTCGTGTTCGTGTCGCTGGCCTTCGTGCTGCTGGCCACGGCCTTCGTCACGCAGGACTTCTCGGTCGCCTACGTGGCGCAGAACTCCAATTCGCTGCTGCCGGTGCCATACCGCATCTCGGCGGTGTGGGGTGCCCACGAGGGCTCGCTGCTGCTCTGGATCCTGATCCTGGCGATGTGGACCGTGGCGGTCGCGGCGCTCTCGCGTTCGCTGCCCGATGCGGTGCTCGCACGCGTGATCGGCGTGCTGGGCCTGGTCAGCGTCGGCTTCCTGCTGTTCACGCTGTTCACCTCCAATCCGTTCCTGCGCCACCTTCCTGCCCTGCCCGAAGGCAACGACCTCAATCCCCTGCTGCAGGACCCGGGCCTGATCATCCACCCGCCCATGCTATACGCCGGCTATGTCGGCTTCGCCGTGGCATTCGCCTTCGCGATCGCCGCGCTGCTCGATGGCCGAGTCGACGAGCGCTGGGTGCGCTGGTCGCGGCCGTGGACCAACGTGGCCTGGTCTTTCCTGACGCTGGGCATCGCGCTGGGCAGCTGGTGGGCGTACTACGAACTGGGCTGGGGCGGATGGTGGTTCTGGGACCCGGTCGAGAACGCCTCGTTCATGCCCTGGCTGGTCGGCACTGCGCTGATCCATTCGCAGGCGGTCACCGAGAAGCGCGGCAGCTTCCGCGGCTGGACGCTGCTGCTGGCGATCGCCGCCTTCTCGCTGTCGCTGCTCGGGACCTTCCTGGTCCGCTCCGGCGTGCTGACCTCGGTGCACGCCTTCGCATCGGATCCCGAGCGCGGCCTGTTCATCCTGGTATTCCTGGCCGTCGTGGTGGGCGGTTCGCTGCTGCTGTACGCCTGGCGCGCACCGAAGTCGGCCAGTGGCAAGGCGTTTGCACCGGTCTCGCGCGACACCCTGCTGCTGGTCAACAACCTGCTGTTCAGCGCCGCGGCGGCGATGGTGCTGATCGGGACGCTGGCACCGCTGCTGTTCGAGGCATTGGGGATGGGCAAGATCTCGGTGGGCCCGCCCTACTTCGCGCTGCAGTTCACGCTGCTGATGGCGCCGGTGGTGCTGCTGGTCCCGTTCGGCCCGTTCGCGCGCTGGCAGCGCGAGTATTTCGGGCGGTTCGTACCGGTGCTGCGCTTCGGGCTGGTCGCCGTGGTGCTGGCGCTGTTGCTGGGCTGGTTGCGGGACGAGCCGGCTTCGCTCAAGACCTGGGCGGGACTGGCGGGAGCCGGCTGGGTACTGGGCGGCACGCTGGCTTTCGTCGTGAGCCGCCTGCGCGGACCCGCCTACACCGCCGAGATGCTGGGCATGACGCTGGCGCACGCCGGCCTGGGCGTCTTCGTCGCCGGCGTGCTGCTGACCGAAAGCCTGAGCGTGGAGAAGGACATCGCAATGGCCGCGGGCGACACGGTGGAGATTTCCGGCTACCGCTTCGAGTTCGCCGGCGTGCAGGGCGTGACCGGCCCCAACTACAGGGCCGATCGCGGCGAGGTGCGCGTGTTCCACGGCGATGCGCCGGTCGCCGTGCTGCATCCGGAAAAGCGCGCCTACGCAGCCGGCGGGCAGATCATGACCGAGGCCGCGATCGACCCGGGCTTCACCCGCGACATCTATGTGGCGCTGGGCGAGCCGCTGGGCGGCAGCGGCCGCTGGGCCGTACGCGTGTACTACAAGCCCTTCATCCGCTGGATCTGGCTGGGCGCCCTGATGATGATGGCCGGGGGATTCGTCAGCGCCGCCGACCGCCGCTTCCGCGCGCCGCACGCGGCGCGCGCCGAAGCCGCATCCGGGTCGCGCGATGCGCTCCCGGTGGAGGCCTGATGCTGCGCCGGCTGCTGCCGTTGATCGTGTTCCTCGCGCTTGCAGGCCTGCTGTTCGCGGGTATCCGCCTGAACGAGCAGCGCGATCCGAACGCCCTGCCCTCGCCACTGATCGGCCGGCAGTCGCCAGGCTTCTCGCTGCCGCGGCTGGATGATCCATCGCTGTCGGTACAGGAGCCGGAACTGCGTGGCACCCCGTACCTGATGAACGTGTGGGGCAGCTGGTGCCCGGCCTGCCGCATCGAGCACCCGGTCGTGGAGGCGATCGCGCGTGCCGGGCAGGTGCGGGTGATCGGCTTCAACTACAAGGACGAGCGCGGCGATGCGCTGCGCTGGCTGGGCCAGTTCGGCGATCCGTACGAATTCAGCGTCGTCGACGAGCCTGGTCGCACCGCGATCGAATGGGGCGTGTATGGAGCACCGGAGACCTTCCTGGTCGATTCGCACGGCGTGGTGCGTTTCAAGCATGTGGGTCCGCTGACATGGGATCTTTACCGGCAGCGGATCGTGCCCCTGCTCGAGGCGGACACGGGCGCGACGCCATGAGGACGCTGCTGCGTGCCCTGCCCGTACTGCTGTGGCTGGCCGCCGGGCTGGCGATGGCGATCGACCCGCTGCCGTTCCGCGATGCCCAGGAGGAGGCGCGTTTCCGCGCCCTGGCCGCGGAACTGCGTTGCGTGATGTGCCAGAACCAGTCGCTCGCCGACTCCAACGCCGCGATCGCGCAGGACCTGCGTCGCGAGGTGTTCGAACTCATGCGCCAGGGGCGCAGTGACGATGAGATCAAGGCGTTCCTGACCGAGCGTTACGGCGAGTTCGTGCTCTACCGGCCGCCGATGAGCGCCCGCAACTGGCTGCTGTGGTTCGGCCCGGGGCTGGTGCTGGTGATCGGTGCTGCCGCCCTGTTCGTGATCGTGCGCCGCCGTTCCGGGCCTGCCCGGGCCTTGCCGCCGGCAAACGACGAGGAGTGGTGATGCTGTTCTGGCTGATGGCCGCTGCGCTGCTCGCGCTGGCGCTGGTCCTGCTGCTGCCGCCCCTGCTGCGGCACGGCGTGCGCCGGGATGGCGAGATCGAACGCAGGCACGCGGCGCTGCTCGCGGCCCGGGACGCGGGCGTGCTCAGCCCGGCCGAGTACGCTGCCAAGCGGGCATCCCTGGGCGACGGGGAACCGCCGCCACGGCGCCCACCACGCCGGCTGCTGGCCGCGGCGCTGGCATTGGCGCTGCCGTTGGGCGCCGTGCTGATCTACCTGTCGGTGGGAGAACCGGATGGCCTGAACGTCTCGGGTCGCGGCCCGGCCACCTCGGCCGATGCTCTGGCGAGTGGCGATGCGCCAGCACCAACGCTGAGCCTGGAGCAGGCCACTGCCGGCCTTGCCGAACGACTGCGTGCCAGTCCCGAGGACCTGGGCGGCTGGATGCTGCTGGGCCGTGCGTACAAGACCCTGGAGCGCTTCGATGCCGCGCGCGAAGCGCTGGCGGAAGCCCATCGCCTGGCGCCGGAGGATCCCGACGTGATCGTCGAGTACGCCGAGGCGCTGACCTTGGCCAGCGACAACCGTCGCGTCGACGGCGAGTCGGCGCAGCTGCTCGATCGGGCGCTGGCGCTGGACCCGGACAACGCCCGTGGCCTGTGGCTGCGGGGCATCCAGGCCTACCAGGACCAGCGCTGGGGCGATGCCGTCGCCGCCTGGGAGCATCTGCTGGCCACGCTCCCCGCCGACTCGGAAATCCGTTCCACGCTGATCGAGCGCATCGCCGATGCGCGCAGCCGCGGCGGCCAGCCCGCGCCCTCGACTCCGACCGCGTCCACCGACGCGGTGGCCGCATCGGCAGGCTCGGGTGCGGGATCCGCCGGCGCCGACGGCAACGCCCTGACCGTGCACGTGGAGATCGCACCCGAGCTGGCCTCGCGCGTGGGCGCAGGCGACACGCTGTTCGTGTTCGCGCGCGCACCCCAGGGTCCGAAGATGCCGCTGGCGATCCGGCGCATGGCGGCCGGCGAACTGCCGGTGACGGTCGTGCTCGACGACAGCACCAGCATGATGCCGCAACTGACACTGTCCTCGATGCCCGAGGTCGTGGTCGGCGCGCGGGTGTCGCGCTCGGGGCAGGCCACGCCGCAGGCCGGCGACCTGGAGGCGCTGTCGCCACCGGTCTCCAGCGCCCGCACGGAGCCGTTGAGGATCGTGATCGACCGCGTCGTGCCGTGACCGAGTTCATCACGCCCGGAACGCAGTGGTTCGCACTGCCCTCGCCGTTCGCATTCAAGCGCGGCGGCATGCTGCACGGCGCGCGCCTGGCCTACGAGACCTGGGGCGAACTTTCGCCCGCGCGCGACAACGGCGTGCTGATCCTGACCGGACTTTCTCCCAGTGCGCACGCCGCGCGCAACCCCGGCAATCCCGCGGAGGGCTGGTGGGAGCGCATGGTCGGCCCGGGCAAGCCGATCGACACCGCGCGCTGGTTCGTGGTGTGCGTCAACACGCTGGGCAGCTGCAAGGGTTCGACCGGACCGGCTTCGATCGATCCGGACACAGGCGCTGCTTACCGGCTCCGATACCCGGACCTGTCGCTCGAGGACGGCGCCAATGCCGCCGCCGCCCTGGTGCGCGGGCTCGGGATCGAGCGCCTGGCCTGCCTGGTCGGCTGTTCGATGGGCGGCATGAGCGCACTGGCGTTGCTGGCGCACCACCAGGGCATCGCCCGCACCCACTTGAATCTCTCCGGCGCCGCCCAGGCCTTGCCGTTCTCGATCGCGATCCGCTCGCTGCAGCGCGAGGCGATCCGGCTCGACCCGAACTGGAATCAGGGCCAGTACCAGGACGACCGCTATCCGGAGAACGGCATGCGCATCGCCCGCAAGCTGGGCGTGGTGACCTACCGCTCCTCGCTGGAATGGCGCGGCCGCTTCGGCCGCGTGCGCCTGGAGCCGGACGCGCGCGACGACGAGCCCTTCGGCAGCGAGTTCCAGATCGAGTCCTACCTGGACGCACATGCCGATCGCTTCGCGCGCGCATTCGATCCCAACTGTTACCTGTACCTTTCGCGCTCGATGGACTGGTTCGACCTGGGCGAATCCACCGGGCGCAGCATCGACGAGGCGCTGGCTTCGATCGAACTGGAGCGCGCGCTCGCGATCGGCGTGGAGACCGACATCCTGTTCCCGCTCAACCAGCAGGAAGAGATCGCCGAGGGATTGAGAGCCGGCGGCGTTCCGGCCGACTTCGCGCCCCTGTCCTCGCCCCAGGGGCACGATGCCTTCCTGGTCGATCACGCCCGTTTCGGGCCGGTCATCGAACGATTCCTGGCACGGCTGTAGAATGCACTCACGCCCAATCCTCCCGGCTCCATGCTGACGCTGCAGTTTCCAGGTGCGGACAAGCTCGTGGCCACGGTCGACGAGGCGGTCTCGCAGCCCGGCGAGGCCGCCATCACGGACTCGCTGCGCCGCAGTCTGTGCCGGTTGATCCGCGGGCGCGAGGTCGAGCTTCCGGCCTGCGTGTTCGAGACCGCGAGCGACCACTACGCCCGCCGTGAGCTCTATGTCAGCGACGCGCACGGCTACAGCGTGGTGGCGATGACCTGGGGGCCGGGCCAGGGCACGCCGATCCACGACCACTCCGGCATGTGGTGCGTGGAGGGCGTCTGGCGCGGCCAGCTCGAGATCTGCCAGTACGAGCTGCTCGAGCATGCCGGGGAGCGCTTCCGCTTCCGCCCGGTCGGTACCATCCAGGCCGGTTCGGGCTCGGCCGGCAGCCTGATCCCGCCACACGAGTACCACACCATCGGCAACCCCAGCGACGAGGCGGTGGCGGTTTCGCTGCACATCTACCGCGGCTGCATGACCTGCTGCTCGGTGTTCCGCCCGGCCGGTTCGGACTGGTATCAGCGCGAACCCTGCCAATTGGGGCTCGACCGCGTCGCCTGAACAGGGTCCCGCAGGACCCTCCTGACCTGCCCGATCCGCGAGCGCGCCATCCCCGGTACGCGAGCCTTTGGCGCTGTGCAGTGGTGCCCTGACGCGCGCGCCGGCACAGCGGATATACTTCGCCACCCGCGCCGCACGGTGCGGCGCCGCCCGAGCCGAAGTGGCGGAACCGGTAGACGCAGCAGACTCAAAATCTGCCGATCGCAAGGTCGTGAGGGTTCGAGTCCCTCCTTCGGCACCAGCGGACGCGCGCGCGGCAACTCCGGCGGCTCCCTGAACGGCTCCCTGAATGGCTTCGGGAGCGTTCACCCGCATTGGACACCCACGTGCGCAACGTGGATGCGCCACTGCACGCGCCCAGGCGTCGACCACCATGAACACCACTGCCCGCCTCCTGGCGATGGTCATCGCGCCCGCGTCGATGGCCCTGTCCGGCGGATCCGCTGCGCAGGTCTTCGACGATGGTTTCGAATCGGTACCGGCCGAGTTCCAGGAAACCCATTGCACCCTGACCCGCGAGTCCATCGCCGATCCGGTGCAGCGCGCGCTGTTCAAGCCCGACGGCTACGAGGAGGCGCTCATCGCCTGGAACGTGCTGTTTCCACCCGACCGCGAGTATCCGGATTCATACGGCGACAAGATCGCGGTCGGCAGCATCACCTTCTACCCGGATCGCCGCAAGCTCCAGGGACTGTACATGACGGTGCCGTTTACGGCCGACGAGACCTTCCACGAGCTCTCGCACCGGCCTGCCACGGCCACGCTGACCTTTCCGCTCGATCCCAATTACCGGTGGCAGGCCGCCGACTCGGTCTACGTCACCATCAGTCCCTGTCGCGGCGATTTCAGGACGATCGCGGTGACCAACCCGGACCCGGACGACGAGACCTACACCAAGGGTTGCCGCAAGCGGTTCCATCAGACCGAGAAGTTCGTCTATGGCGCCACCAACTGTCCGCTGTACCCGGGGCACCGCTATTTCCTGAACATCGTGTTCGAGGAGATCGGCGACGACCACCTGGATCCCACGACCACGAGCTGCTCGACCGAGTACTACTCCGACGGCTCGCCCAAGCCCCAGGACCACATCTGCGAGGCCGGTTTCAAGCACGATTAGCCGGCTGTTGAAAGACAGGCTGCCGGTGCCGCCACCGGCGGTGGCGCAATGCGGCTCGGCGCTGCGACAATCCCCGGCACGCATCCCGCCGATCCGTCCATCATGACCGTGACCGACCGCCAAGCCGCCTCGCTGGCCCACCGACTTGCCCGGCGCCCCGGCTGCTCGCGCCGCGACCTCCTGCGGGCGACGCTGGCATTGGCCGCCACCTCCATCGGCCTGCCAATGGCAGTACGCGGCCAGAGCCTGTCGCGCTTCGTCGAGTATCCGTTCCAGCTCGGCGTGGGTTCAGGCTATCCGACCCCTGACGGGATTTCGCTGTGGACGCGGCTGGCGCCGATGCCGCTGGCGCCCGACGGCGGCATCCCACCCGACGAATGGGTCACGGTGACCTGGCAGGTGGCGGAGGACGAGGGCTTCGGCCGCATCGTGCGCGAAGGCCGCGTGCGCGCGGTCCAGGAGCTGGCCCACAGCGTCCACGTCGATGTCCGGGGCCTGCAGGCGGACCGCGGCTACCACTACCGCTTCCTGACCGACACCGCGGCGAGCCCCGTCGGCCGCACGCGCACGGCCCCGGCCGCCGGTGCCGATCCAGCCGCGTTGCGCTTGGCGGTCGCCTCGTGCCAGCACTTCGAGCAGGGCTTTTTCACACCCTACCGGCACATGCTCGCCGACCGCGCCGAACTCGTCGTGTTCCTGGGCGACTACATCTACGAGAGTTCCTGGGGCGACGAGCTGGTGCGCCGGCATCGCGGACCCGAGCCGTACGACCTGGACGGCTACCGCGTGCGCCACGCGCAGTACAAGACCGACCCGGACCTGCAGGCGATGCACGCGGCGGTCCCGTGGCTGCTGACCTGGGACGACCACGAAGTCGACAACGACTCCGCCGGCGCCTTTTCCGAGCACGGCGACCCGCGCTTCCTGCTGCGCCGTGCAGCGGCCTACCAGGCCTACTACGAGCACATGCCGCTGCCGCGCCGGATGCTGCCGCAACCGGACGGATCCATGCGCATCCATACGCATGTGGATTTCGGTCTGCTGGCGCGCGTGTACATGCTCGACGACCGCCAGTACCGCACCGCGCAGCCCTGCCCGGACCCGTACAAGGGCGGCGGCTCCACCGACGTCGATCCCGAGCACTGCCCCGAGCTGCAGGATCCGGAGCAGACCCTGCTCGGGATCGAGCAGGAGCGCTGGCTTGCCGGGACGATGGACGCCAGCCGGGCACGCTGGAACATCCTCGCCCAGCAGACCCTGATGACGCCGATGGACACCGCCGAGGGGCCCGGGCGCAAGGTCTTGACCGACAGCTGGGACGGATATCCGCGCTCGCGCGAACAGGTCCACCGCCTGTTCGAGCGCGAGGGACTGCGCAACCCGATCGTGGTCGGTGGCGACATCCACGCCAACGTGGTCACCAACGTGCGCCGCGATCCGTGGGCTGCCGACTCGCCGGTGCTCGCCGCCGAGGTCTGCGGCACCTCGCTCACGGCGCAGGGCTGGCCGCAGGAACGCTACGAGGGCTACCTCAGGGACAATCCCCACCTGCTGCTGGGCCGCAGCGACCGCCGCGGCTACGCGCTGTTCGAACTCGGGCGCGATCGCTGCCAGGTGCGGTTGCGGACGGTCGACAGCGTCAAGACCAGGACCTCGAGCATCCAGACGCTCGCGCAATTCGTGGTCCACGACGGTCGCCGCGGCATCGAGCCGGCATGAACGCAGCTCTTGGCACTAGACTTGCCCCACGGAGGCGATGACGCAATTGGACGTTCCCGCGCTGACGCGATCGGCCGAGGCGGGCTCGCCCGCCGCAGCGCTGGCCCTGGCCCGCCACTGGCTGCAGGCGGACGACAATGCGGCCGCGCTCGAGTGGTACCAGCGCTCGGCCGAATCCGGGCTGGTAGCGGCGCAGTCCGAGTTCGGGCGGCTGCTGATCTTCGGCGTGGCCGAGCACATCGACGTCGCCGCCGGCGTGGCCTGGTTGCGGCGCGCCGAGGGCGCCGGCGACGCCACCGCGCCGTACGTGCTGGCGATGCTGGCGCTGGGCGAACCGCAACCGGACCCGGGCACGATCGGCCGCAGGCTGCTGGCCAGCGCACGCCTGGGCCATCCTCCGGCGCTTCGCTCGCTGGCCCTGCACCTTGGCCGCTATGGCACCGCCACCGACGCCGCCCGCGCCACCGCCCTGCTGGAAAGCGCGGCGGCGGCCGGCGACCGCACCAGCTCGGCCCTGTACGCGCACCGCCTTGCGGCGGGGATCGGCCAGGCCCCGGACCGCGTACGTGCGCAGGCGATCGTCCGCCAGCTCGCGGCCGGCGGGCTGCAGGTCACCTTGCCGGAGCCCTCCGATACCGAACCGGTCGCGTTCGCCGGCGATCCGGTTCCCTGGAGCATCGATCTGGCGCCGGCGCTCAAGCTGGCCGATGCGCCGCGCACGCTGCACGAGGCACCGCTGGTGCGCGTGGCCGAGAACGTGCTCGGCGACGAGGAATGCCGCTTCCTGCGCCATTACGGCGCCCCGCTGGTGCGGCCGTCGCTGGCGGTGGATCCGGTCAGCGGCCAGAGCGTGCGCCTGGACTACCGCAACAGCCGCGACATCGCCATCGATCCGCTGTTCGACGACGTGACGCTGCGCCTGCTGCAGCACCGCATGGCGGCGCTCGCGGGCCTGCCGCTGGCGAACGCCGAGCCGATGGTCCTGCTCAATTACCGTCCCGGCGAGGAATACCGCCCGCACGCCGACTACCTGCCAGCGGGGCGATTCACCGCGGTGGCCGACGGCGGCACGGGCCAGCGGTGTGCCACCGTGATCGTCTATGCCGGAGCGGTCGAGGCCGGCGGCGCGACCCGGTTCCTGGAACTCGACCTGGAAGTCGAGCCGGCGCCCGGACGCGCCGTGCACTTCCAGAACCTCAAGCCCGACGGCAGTCCGGAGCCGCGCAGCCGCCACGCCGGGCTGCCAGTCGTGCGCGGGGAGAAGTGGATCGCCTCACTGTGGTTCCGCGAGGGGCGGCACCGGGCGGTGTAGGCCGGCGGCGATCCGGCCGCCGCCGAATCAGCGCGGTGGCTGGATGTCGATCCGTGCGGCCCAGTCGTAGAGGATGGTCACCTGCTCGGACTTGCCGCGCTCGCTGGAGACGGCCTTGATCGGCAGTCCGTTGTCCTGGCAGACCCACAGCTGGGAATCGGTGTCGGTCTTGATGCCCATGACCGTGCCCATCGTACGGTAGCGGTACTGCCTGGAGCTGCAGCCCTGGACCGTTTCCTCGCCCACGTAGTCGACCTGCTGGACGGCATTGATGCCCTCCTCCAGCGCCCGCGTACTGAAGCCCTGGGTGAGCTGGCTCATGTTCATCGGGAACTGCATCCACTGCCCGCCGGCATTCATCCAGGTGCCCTGCGGCAGGATGATGAACTCGCCCTGTTCGTTCTTCAGGCGGAACCGGTCCGGCAGCTGCACGTCCATCGTCATCTGCTGCCCTGCGCTGGTCATGTGCGCACGGAAGCTGCCCTCGTCCATCATCCTGCGCATCGCCGTCTCGACCTCGCCGCGCGCATCGGCCAGTGCCGGTCCGGCGAACCCGCCGGCAAGCATCGCCAACATCCACATCGTCGCGTTGGGTTTCATTGCTCCCTCCCATGGGGCTGTCGCCGCCGGCCGGCGGCGTCGGAGAAGCTACGGTACCCGAAGCCGGTCGCCGACATCACCCCGCCTGCGCGCTACACGGCCTCACGGCAGTTGCTTTAAACTACGCCGCGCCAGGAGCGCCCTGCCGCGTGCCACAGCAGCGTATTCCAGCATCCTATTCAATCACTTGGGGCAGGTTCTTCGCGTGAATTGTCACGCAGCCGCCAGCACGCGGCTCAGGCCCTCCCCGGTCGGATCGTCCCGCTCGGAGCCTTCGATGATCTTCGAAACCATCGCCACCTCGGGCCACGAGGAAGTGGTGTTCTGCCACAACACCGATGCCGGCCTGAAGGCCATCATCGCGATCCACAACACCGTGCTGGGGCCGGCCCTGGGTGGCACCCGCATGTGGGCGTACGAAACCGAGGGCGAGGCCCTGAAGGACGTGCTGCGCTTGTCCAAGGGCATGACCTACAAGGCCGCCGTCAGCGGCCTGAACCTGGGCGGCGGCAAGGCGGTGATCATCGGCGATCCCAACAAGGACAAGTCCGAGGCGCTGTTCCGCGCCTTCGGCCGCTACATCAACTCGCTGAACGGTCGCTACATCACCGCCGAAGACGTGGGAATCGACGTCAACGACATGGAGTACGTGCTCAAGGAGACCGAGTACGTCACCGGCGTGCACCAGGTCCACGGCGGCTCCGGCGATCCGTCGCCGTTCACCGCCTACGGCACCCTGCAGGGGCTGATGGCTGCGCTGAACCGCAAGTTCGGCAACGAGGAGGTGGGCCGCTACAGCTATGCGGTGCAGGGCGTGGGCCATGTCGGCATGGAGTACGTCAAGCTGCTGCGCGACCACGGCGCCAAGGTGTTCGTGACCGACATCAACAAGGAGGCCGTGCAGCGCTGCGTGGACGAGTTCGGCTGCGAGGCGGTGGGCCTGGAGGACATCTACGACGTCGAGTGCGACGTCTACAGCCCCTGCGCGCTGGGCGGCACAGTCAACGAGAAGACCCTGCCGCGCCTGAAGGCCTCCATCATCTGCGGCGCCGCCAACAACCAGCTGGCCAACGACGAGATCGGCTACGAGGTCGAGAAGCGCGGCATGCTCTACGCCCCCGACTACGCGGTGAACGCCGGCGGCCTGATGAACGTGTCGATCGAGTTCGACGGCTACAACCGCGAGCGCGCCATGCGCATGATGCGGACCATCTACTACAACGTCGGCAAGATCTTCCAGATCTCCGAGCGCGACGGCATCCCCAGCTTCCTGGCTGCCGACCGCATGGCCGAGGAACGCATCGCGGCGATCGGCAGGATCAAGCTTCCGCACATGGGCAACGTGCCACCGCGCTTCCTGGGCCGCGTGCGCGGGCAGTGACGACGCCCCGATGAAACCGTTCCCGCTGGGCGAGGAGATCGACGCGCTGCGCGAGACAGTACGGCGCTTCGCCGAGGCCGAGATCGCGCCGCGCGCGGCCGGCATCGACGAGTCGAACGAGTTTCCCCAGGACCTGTGGCCCAAGCTGGGCGCCATGGGCCTGCTCGGGATCACGGTCCCGGAGCAGTACGGCGGTTCGGGCATGGGCTACCTGGCCCACGTCGTGGCGATGGAGGAGATCTCGCGGGCCTCCGGTTCGGTGGGCCTGTCCTACGGCGCGCACTCGAACCTGTGCGTGCAGAACCTGTACGGCAACGGCAGCGAGGAGCAGCGCGCCAGGTACCTGCCCGGGCTGTGCAGCGGTGAGCTCAAGGGCGCATTGGCGATGAGCGAGCCCGGCGCCGGGTCCGACGTGGTCGGTTCGATGAGCTGCCGCGCCGAGAAGCGCAACGACGCGTGGGTCGCCAACGGCAGCAAGATGTGGATCACCAACGGCCCGGAGGCCGACGTGGTGGTCGTGTACATGCGCACCGCCGGCAAGGACGCCGGCTCGCGCTGCATCACCGCCTTCATCGTCGAGCGCGGCATGAAGGGCTACACCACGGCGCAGAAGCTCGACAAGCTGGGCATGCGCGGCTCCAACACCTGCGAGCTGGTGTTCGAGGACTGCGAGATCCCGGACGCGAACGTGCTCGGCGAGGTCAACGAGGGCGTCAAGGTGCTGATGAGCGGGCTGAACACCGAGCGCCTGGTGCTGACCGGCGGCCCGCTGGGCCTGATGCAGGCGGCCATGGACACGGCCCTGCCCTACACCCGCGAGCGCAAACAGTTCGACGAGCCGATCGGGTGCTTCGGCATCATGCAGGCCAAGCTGGCGGACATGTACACCGCGCTGCAGTCCTCGCGCGCATTCGCCTACCTGGTGGCGATGGACTACGACCGCGGCGGCACGTCCCGCATCGACCCGGCCGCATGCCTGCTGCAGGCCTCGGAAGCAGCGGTGCAGGTGGCGCTGGAGGGGATCCAGTGCCTGGGCGCCAACGGCTACATCAACGAGTATCCGACCGGCAGGATCCTGCGCGACGCCAAGCTCTATGCCATCGGCGCCGGCACCAACGAGATCCGCCGCATGCTGATCGGCCGCGAACTGTTCGAAGGCCGCAGCTGACCTTGGGTGGCGCTCGCGCTTCGTAGGCGGGCCGCGCGGCGCCGTGCCGGGATCGCGCTCCGGCGCTTGTGCTCGCGCCCTCCGCGCTCCGCGCTCCGGGTCCGCGTCGGGCGGCCGGGCTTTGCAACGGGACATCCTGTCCCATTGCAAAGGCGCGCACATCCCTGTGCGCGCCCCCTGCGGGGCCTGATCGTCC
Source organism: Lysobacteraceae bacterium (assembly GCA_035686365.1). Classification (GTDB taxonomy): domain Bacteria; phylum Pseudomonadota; class Gammaproteobacteria; order Xanthomonadales; family Xanthomonadaceae; genus DASRZM01. The sequence goes on from DASRZM010000012.1 coordinate 57,137, forward strand.
GCCCGCCGCCGCTGCGCAGGCGCTCTGCGCGCGATCCCGACACGGCCCCGCGCGGCTCGGTTGCGTGAGGTCTCCCGTCCCGTCCCAGCCTCCGGCTCACGCAGGAAGTCGATGATCTACTCCGCGCCTGCCGGCAGTCGGGCCGGTATGCAACGTCGGATGGGCTGACCGTCTACCACGCGAAACGGATGCCCGCGTGTGCTCCATCCCATGCCCGGCTTCCGCCCCCCTCACCGCCCAGATAGACGGTCCACGCCGGCGACAACGCGTACTCCGCGCGCACCACCGCCCACGTCCAGCTCCCATCGTCGACATCTCGCGCAACCACCGGAAGAATGAAATTGCAGTGACGTGCAGTATCGCAGTTCGTCTCCTCGAATTGCTCGATGACGTCATAGCGGTAGATCGAGTACCGGTAGCCCTGATAGTGCATGGCCGCCATCAACCGCAAGCGGGACGTGGCCGCCCACTCAATACGCGCAATCGCGAGCAACCCGCCCTCATCAGCCTTTGCATCCAGCGTCTCGCATCCGACTATCAAGCCTGGCGGCAACTCACCCCGACCAGGGAGCGACGCACATCTGACAACGCTGATTGCCTCAATGTCATTGACGCTCTCCCACCGGGTAGTTCGATATCCCAGTTCCAGCACAACCCCAAGCCTGTCACCGAGCGGAACGGAGTGGGCGACGGCGATCTCATACGATTCCAGCTCGTCTTCGACCGTGCCCGTGCGCGGTGTTTCGACTGTCTGGCAAAAAGCAACGCCGTAAAGCGTGCCAATCCAGAACGGACAGGTGCCGTCCAATGGGCTCTCGTACTCGGTGTCTAGCAGTTCTGCGCCCAGTCGTATCGACCAGCGGTCCGAAATTATCCATCGGGCATTGGCCCGCCAGCCCTCAACGTCATCGACACCCTTCACGCGACGGTCGACTTGATCATCGAGCTGCGCTCCTGGGCCGGAGAGTGCTACGCGTTCCAGTTCCAATTCGAAGCGATCATCCGCAGCGCCACTCGTGGCTGCAGTGGCTGCGGCGAGGACGACGACTGCGCGAACCAGCTTCATATGGGCCTCCGAGAATCAACCAGTGCAGCCACTTGGTGCCGGCCCAACGCGCTGCATCGGAATCGTTCCCGATCCATAGGCTAAGTAGGCCGGATGAGTAAAGTTAGACGCTGAATCGGCCGGCCTCTTGCCCTTGAGCAAGAGGCGCCGCCAGGCCCATCGCAGGCATCACGGCGGACATACCGCTGTAGGATCTCAACATGAGTTCCAGCTCCTGGAATGTGCATTCCGCTGGCGTTGTGCCGACTCGGCTCAGAGGAATTGTGCCCCACTGTCCGGCCGCACTCCCAGCATCCATCACATATGTGACTTCTGCAGTGTGACAATCGAAGAACTGGAGACTCGCTGTCCCGACCTGCCGCGTGAAAACTGAACCGCGGCCCAGGTTGCGGAGCTGGACACTGGTAGAATGATCGCTCCGAGAGCAGTAACCAATAATTTCCGCAGCATTGAGTCGAAACCCCTATGCGACGCTTCTTGCTTTGGCTGCTCTTGGCATCCCTTACTGGCGCCCGTGTCGCCTCGGCCAACGTCTGGGCTCCAATGCCGAACCCGGCCTCGACTGCCGATCGCATCGGCGTTCTGGCCACCTATCCTGTCTGTGGCCCCTCCCTGGATCATGACAGCGCACCGGTCGCGGTTGAGGTGTCGCAGGCAGAGTTGCCGCACGCAGTGCA
>DASRZM010000013.1:0-21616 GCA_035686365.1 Lysobacteraceae bacterium
CAGGCGTCCGCACAAGTCACCTGCGCACACTGTCAAAGATCCTGCAATCCCGGAAACCGCGGCCTGCGCCGCCGGCTCCTGCCCCATGGCATCTCGCTCAGGGGAGCCGCGCATTATACGTCCGGGTGCACTTGGGTCAACAGCCTTTTCGGGTTCGGCCTGCGCAGGGCGTCCGGAGTCCGGCGCCGCTGCCGCCTGCCACGAAAAGGGCGCGCATCCTAACCGCTTCCACGGCGCCTGCATAGCACCCCCGTTTCCCGTTCGAGGAGGATCTGGACGGGTCCATGCCGGACGGGTCCGGACCCGCCACGTCCGGCGCATGTCCGGGCCCGGTTCCGTCGGACGCGATCCGGGCGGGCATCTGCGTACCTGACCCGCGAGCTCACCATCGCCGGCGCGCGAACCTGTGCGCTCGTTCGCAGGCTCCTTGACAGGCCGGGCGCGGCGCTGCGACCGTCGCCCGCATCCGGGATCGATCGGATCGGGACGGGCACCCGGGTGGGGACAGGCGCAGGAGGTGGCTCATGGGACGACATTCGTCAGCGGCAACAGGGGTGCTGGCGGCCGCGCTGGCTTCGGGTTGCGCCTGCCAGGACCTGCCTTGGGTGGAACTGGCCGGCGAACGCTTCTGCGTGGAGATCGCTGACGACGACGCCGAGCGTACGCGCGGCCTGATGTTCCGCGACCGGCTGCCCGCCAGCCACGGAATGCTGTTCGTGTTCGAGCACGAGGCGCCCCAGTCGTTCTGGATGATGAACACGCGCATCCCGCTGGACATCCTGTATTTCGACGCCGGGCAGCGGCTGGTGTCGGGCTCGCTGCGGACACCGCCGTGCGCCAGCGGTGTGCGCTGCCCCGGCTACCCGAGCACGGGGCCTGCAAAATATGTCCTGGAGCTGAATGCCGGGACTGCCGAGCGCCTGGGTGTGGTGCCCGGCGACGAGCTGACCTTCGGACCCGATATCCGGTACTGAGCGCGCTTGCGTCGCGACGCGCCAGCCCTCACATTGGTCACATGAATGTGAAGCCATCGCCGAGCGGCTGGGATGCACTGCGGGCACTGCGGGACGACGACATCCCGCTGTTCTGGGCCGCGCTGCTGATCGCCCGCGACGAGTATCCCGATCTCGACATTTCCTACTACGAGAACCAGGTCGCCGGGTTCGAGCGCACGCTGCGCGAGCGCATCGAGGACGACGCCACCCTGGAGAGCCGGCTCAAGTGCATCAACGAGTTCCTGTTCAGCGAGCAGGGCTTCGTCGGCAACGACGACGACTATTACGACCCGCGCAACAGCTATCTGAACGAGGTCTTCGACCGCAAGCTCGGCATCCCGATCTCGCTGGGCGTCCTGCAGCTGGAGCTGGCGCGCCGGCTCGGGGTGCCGCTGGAGGGCGTTTCCTTCCCCGGCCATTTCCTGGTGCGGGTGCCGGTGGACGGCGGCCTGCTGGTGCTCGATCCCTACAGCCACGGCCGCTCGCTGGGCACTGACGAGCTGCGCACGCGCGCCAAGCCGCACGTGGGCGAGGTCGACGACGCGGACCTGCTCAAGATGCTGGCCCCGGCCAGCCACCGCAGCATCCTGCTGCGCATGCTGCGCAACCTCAAGGCTGTGTACGCCGAGAGCGAGACCTGGGACAAGGCGCTGCGCTGCTCCGACCGCCTGGTCGCGCTGGACCCGCACTCGGCCGACGAGTACCGCGACCGCGGCCTGCTGTACCTGAAGCTCGACCACGCCAGCGCGGCGCGCGAGGACCTCACCCGCTACCTGGCCGACGCCCCCGGGGCCGACGACGTGGACGAGGTGCGCCTGGCGCTGATCGAGGCCAGCGGACGTCCGCCGAGCCTGCACTGAGGCGGCGTCGCGGCCCCACGGGCCTCGGGGGAGGGCCTCAGGACAGGGGCACCATCTCGAAGTCGTCCTTGGTCACGCCGCAGTCCGGGCAGGTCCAGGTCTCGGGAATGTCCTCCCAGCGCGTACCGGGCTCGATCCCTTCCTCGGGCAGGCCCTTGGCTTCGTCGTAGATGAATCCGCACACCACGCACATCCACGTGCGCCAGGTCTGCGTCTGGGTACTTTCGAGTGCTTGCATCGTGCTCGCTGCGACCCGGATGATCCGATCCGAACCTGTATTGTCCCACCAACACCGGTCACGAGAAAGCGATGCCCGCAACGACGCGGCAATGGCCATGCCGGGGCGTGTACCTGGTCACGCCCGATGACATCGACGAGCAGGCCGTGCTGGCGCGCTCGGCGGCGGCGCTCGGCGCCGGAGCGGTCATGCTGCAGTACCGCAGCAAGCGCGCCGACGCGGCACGCCGGCATTCGAGCGCGCACGCGCTGCGCGCGCTCACGCGCGCCCACGGCAGCTTGTTGATCGTCAATGACGACGTCGAACTGGCGCGGCAGGTCGGTGCCGATGGCGTCCACCTGGGCCGGGACGACGCCCCGATCGCCTCGGCACGCCGACGGCTGGGCGCGGCGGCGATCATCGGGGCCTCGTGCTACGACGATCCGGCGCGGGCGCACGCGGCGGCGGCGGCCGGCGCCGATTACCTGGCCTTCGGTGCCTTCTTCGCCTCGCCGACCAAGCCGCTGGCGCGGCGCGCGCGGCCGGACCTGCTCACGGCCGCGGCCGGCTACGGCCTGCCGCTGGTGGCGATCGGCGGCATCAGCGCCGACAATGGCCGCCCCCTGGTCGCTGCGGGCGCCCGGCTGCTTGCGGTGGTCTCGGCGGTGTATGCCGCTCCCGACCCGGCCGCGGCGACGCGCCGGCTGACCTCGCTGTTCGAGCACGAGCCCAATCCATGAGCCAGTCCAGTTCCGAACTGTTCGCGCGCGCGCAGGATCTGATGCCCGGCGGCGTCAACTCGCCGGTGCGCGCCTTCGGAAGCGTCGGCGGCGAACCGTTCTTCGCGGCGCGTGCGCACGGCGCGTACATCCACGATGTCGATGGGCGCAGCTACATCGACTATGTCGGATCGTGGGGGCCGATGATCGCCGGCCATGCACACCCGCGCGTGCTCGAGGCGGTCCAGCGCGTGGCCCGCGACGGCCTGAGCTTCGGCGTGCCCAACCCGCTCGAGGTCGAGATGGCCGAGCGCATCGTCGAGCGCGTGCCCTCGGTGGAGATGGTGCGCATGGTCAACTCCGGCACCGAGGCGACGCTCTCGGCGATCCGGCTCGCGCGCGGCGCCACCGGGCGTTCGCGCATCGTCAAGTTCGAAGGCTGCTACCACGGCCACGGCGATTCGTTCCTGGTCAAGGCCGGCTCGGGCGCGCTGACCTTCGGCGTGCCCGACTCGCCCGGCGTCCCCAAGGCACTGGCCGACCTGACCCTGACGCTGCCCTACAACGACGCCGACGCCGCCACCGGGCTGTTCGACGAACACGGACCGGACATCGCCGGCCTGATCGTCGAACCGATCGCCGGCAACATGAACTGCATCCTGCCGCGCGAGGGCTTCCTGGCGCACCTGCGCGAGCTGTGTACGCGGCACGGGGCGGTGCTGATCTTCGACGAGGTCATGACCGGATTCCGCGTCGCCCGCGCCGGCGCGCAGGAGCTGTACGGCGTCCGGCCGGACCTGACCACGTTCGGCAAGATCATCGGCGGCGGCATGCCCGTGGGTGCTTACGGTGGCCGTGCCAAGTTGATGCGGCAGATCTCGCCGTCCGGCCCGATCTACCAGGCCGGCACGCTCTCGGGCAACCCGGTGGCGATGGCCGCGGGGCTGGCGACGCTGGCGCTGCTCGAGGAGCCGGGCTTCTACGCGCAGCTCCTGCAGCGCACGCAGGCGCTGTGCCAGGGACTGGAAGCGGCCGCGCAGGCGGCCGGCGTGGCGTTCACGACCCACCACGTATGCGGCATGTTCGGGCTGTTCTTCAGCGACCGCAGGGTCGAGAGCCTTGCCGATGCCCGCGCCTGCGACACCGCTGCTTTCGGGCGCTTCTTCCACGGGATGCTCGAGCGCGGCGTGTACCTGGCGCCCTCGGCGTTCGAGGCCGGCTTCATGTCCGGGGCCCATGGCGAGGCGGAGATCGAAGCCACCGTCGCCGCCGCGCGCGAGTCCTTCGCCGCGCTGTAGTCCCTGCCGGCCGGCGCGGCGGACAGGTACGATGCGCTGATCTGGCGACGGAGCCCAGCGATGCGTTTCGAGACCCTCGCCGTCCACACCGGCGGCGAACCCGACGCCGAGACCGGCGCGATCGCGCCGCCGATCCACCTGTCCTCGACCTTCCGGCACTCGCCCGACGGCGTGCATCCGGGCGAGCTGCTGTACCAGCGCGAGGACAATCCCACCCAGCGCCGGCTCGAGGCGGCGCTGGCCGCGCTGGAGGGTGGCGCACGCGCGCTGTTCTACGGATCCGGGCTGGCCGCCTGCAGCGCCGCGCTGCACGCGTACTGGCGCGAGGACGCGCGGCTGGTGATGCAGAACGACTGCTATGCCGGCTTCCAGGCCCAGGTGCGTCATTACGCGCAGCGCTGGGGTTGGCGCGTGGACGCGGTCGACCTGGCCGACCCGGAAGCCGCCCGCACGGCGCTGGCCCGGCCGGCGACGCTGGTGTGGGCCGAAACCCCGTCCAATCCGCTGCTGCGCATCGTCGACCTGGCGGCACTGTCGGAACTGGCCCACGCCGCCGGCGCCCGGCTGCTGGTGGACGGCACCTTCGCCACGCCGGCGCTGCAGCAACCGCTGGCACTGGGCGCCGACTCGGTGTTGCATTCGGCCACCAAGTACATGGGGGGGCACAGCGACGTGCTCGGCGGCGTGCTGGTGTTCGCCGAGGACGGCGCAGCGGCCCGCAACGCGTTCTACGCACGCGAACTGGTCGGGCTGGCCGCCTCGCCGTTCGCGGCCTGGCTGGTGCTGCGCGGCCTGCGCTCGCTGGCGCCGCGCATGCGTGCGCACTGCCAGGGCGCGCGCGCGGTGGCCCGGTTTCTGGCGCAGCGGCCGGAAGTGGAAGCGGTGCACTACCCGGGCCTGCCCGAAGCGGCGGGCCACGCGCTGGCCGGGCGCCAGATGTCCGACTTCGGCGGCATGCTCAGCTTCACCCTGCGCGGCGGCCGCGAGGCCGCGCTGGCGGTGGCCGGCGCACTGGTGCTGTTCGTCAACGCCACCAGCCTGGGCGGCTGCGAGTCGCTGGTGGAGCACCGCCGCTCGGTGGAAGGCGCGCACCCGCGTTCGCCGGAAAACCTGCTGCGCCTGTCGATCGGGCTCGAGCACCCGGACGACCTGGTCGCGGACCTGGCGCAGGCGCTGGAGCGGGCGCGATGAGCCCCAGCCTGGAGCCGGCGCTGCGGCCGGCCGGCGGCGCCGCTTGGCGCAGGCGCTGGTTCCAGATCATCTTCGGCCACGCCACGCCGGCCGGACGCGCGTTCGACCTGGTCCTGATCGTGCTGATCCTGGCCAGCGTGGCGATCGCGCTGCTGGACACCGTGCCCTCGATCCATGAACGCGCGGCGCGGGTCCTGTATGCGGTCGAATGGGGCTTCACGCTGCTGTTCACGGTCGAGTACGCGACGCGGCTGGCGGTCGTGGCGCGCCCGATGCGCTACGCGCGCAGCTTCTTCGGCGTGGTCGACCTGCTCGCGGTGCTGCCCACCTACCTGTCGGTGCTGCTGCCCGGTGCCCAGTACCTGCTGGTGGTGCGGGTGCTGCGCATCCTGCGCGTGTTCCGCATCCTGAAGCTGATCCGCTACGTGGACGAGGCCGGCGTGCTGATTACGGCGCTCTCGCGCGCGCGCCGCAAGATCTTCGTGTTCGTGTTCGCGGTCGGCACCCTGGTCGTCGTATTCGGTGCACTGATGTATCTGATCGAAGGACCGCAGAACGGCTTCACCAGCATCCCGCTGAGCATGTACTGGGCGGTCGTGACCATGGCCACGGTCGGTTTCGGCGACATCACGCCGGCCACGCCGCTGGGCCGCTTCGTCACCTCGATCCTGATCCTGATCGGCTACGGCCTGATCGCCGTGCCGACCGGGATCTACGCCGCCGAACTGACCAATACGCTGCGCACGCATCCGGGCAAGGTGCGCTGCCCGCGCTGCAGGCTGGTCGGCCACGAGAGCGACGCCATCCACTGCCGCCGCTGCGGCAGCGACCTGAAAACTCCCGCTTCCGAGGCCTGATCAGCCCCGGCGGATGCGCCGCACGAACAGGTACACCAGCGCGCCGAAGGCGACCGCTCCGGCCAGCTGCGCCAGCACCGGGTCGCCCAGCCAGGCGGTCCCGATCCCTGCCGGCCGGGTGCCCTGGATGAAGGCCGCCGCGGCGATGCCCACCCCGAGCAGGCCCTCGCCGCCGACGAAGCCCGAGCCCAGCAGCACGCCGCGGTCGGTGCGCGCGGTCGCTTCCTCGGCACGCCGGCGCCGGGTCAGCCACAGCCGCAGCATCCCGCCCAGGAAAATCGGCGTCATCGTCGAGACCGGCAGGTACACGCCCACCGCGAACGGCAGCGACGGGATCCGCGCCAGCTCCGCCGCGATCGCGATCCCCACGCCGATCCCCACCAGTCCCCACGGCAGCGACTGGTCGATGACGCCGTCGATCACCAGCTTCATCAGCGTGGCCTGCGGCGCCGGCAGCTCGCGGGTGCCGAAGCCGAAGGTCTCGGCCAGCAACAGCACCGCCAGGCACACGAAGGTGGCCGAGGTCAGCACCCCGATCATCTGCCCCAGCTGCTGGGCGCGCGGGGTGGCGCCGAGCAGGTAGCCGGTCTTCAGGTCCTGCGAGGTGTCGCCGGAGATCGAGGCTGCGATCGCCACCACGCAGCCGACCATCAGCGCGGCGGCTTTGCCCGACAGGTCGCTCCAGCCCAGCATCAGGAAGATGGTCGCGGTGCCCAGCAGCGCGGCGATGGTCATGCCCGAGGTCGGGTTGGAGGTGACGCCGACCAGGCCGACGATGCGCGCGGCCACGGTCACGAAGAAGAACGCGAAGACGACCACGCACACCGCCGCCAGCAGCCGGTGCCCCAGCGGACCGACCTCGCCGAACACCGCCGGCACCAGCGCCATGACCGCTGTGACCACCACCAGCCCGACCAGCAGCGCCATGGTCGGCAGGTCGCGCTGGGTGCGCGGCGTATCGGCGTCGGCGGGGCCGCCGCGGAACTGCCGCAGGCCGACGCGGAAGCTCTCGATCATCACCGGGATGGCGCGCACCAGGGTGATGATGCCCGCCGTCGCCACCGCGCCGGCGCCGATGTAGCGGATGTAGCGGTTCCACAGCTCGCCCGCGCTCATCTGGGCGATGGTCTTGACGGTTTCCGGGAACAGCGGGTCCGGCCGCGGCTCGCCCCACCAGGCCAGCAGCGGGATGATCACCAGCGCCGCCAGCAGGCCGCCGCTGACCATGATCGTGGCCACGCGCGGGCCCAGGATGTAGCCCACGCCGAACAGCGCCGCCGACAGGTCGAAACCGACCGCACCTTTCTTGAGCAGCGGCACCTGCACGCTGACGTGGTCGGGAATCGCCCGCACCCAGCCGGTGAGCGCCTTGAAGCCGGCGCCCGCGGCCAGGCCCCAGAACACGTGGCGGGCCTGGGCGCCGCCGGCCTCGCTGGCCTTGAGCACCTCCGCGCAGGCGGTGCCTTCCGGATACGGCAGGTTGCCGTGCTCGCGCACGATCAGGAACTCCCGCAGCGGGATCATGAACAGGATGCCGAGCAGGCCGCCGCACAGCGCCAGCAGCACCATCTGCACCAGGTCCGGCGGCACCCCCCACATGAACAGCGCCGGCAGCGTGAAGATCACGCCCGAGGCCAGCGAACTGGAGGCCGACCCGGTGGTCTGCGCCAGGTTCGCCTCCAGGATCGTGCCCTGCTTTCCGTAGCGCTGCAGCAGGCGGAACATCGCCACGGTCATCACCGCGACCGGGATCGAGGTGCTCACGGTCAAGCCCGCACGCAGCCCCAGGTAGGCATTGGCGGCGCCGAACAGCACGCCGAACAGCGCGCCCAGGCCGATCGCCTTGAACGTGAATTCCAGCGGCGATTCGCTGGCCGCGACGTACGGTCGGTGCGCGTTGGCGTCCATGGCGATCCCTGCGGCGTGGAGCGGCGATGGTCGCAAGCCACTGCGCCGGGCTCAAGTCGGGCGGCGGCTTGGGCCGCCTGGACCCGGTGTCCGTTCGCCCTGATGTATCGAAGCGCGAACGGACGCCAGGCGAGGTCCCGAGCGTGCGCCCTTCAGTCCAGGAACAGGTCCGGCAGCAGCGGCTGGCCGGGCTTGACCGCGTAGGCCTCGAAGTCGGTGACGCCGGCCTGCGCCAGCACCTGCTCGTCGATCAGGAACTGGCCGCTGCGCTCGCGGCTGGGTGTGGTCAGGATCGCGTGGGCGGCGTCGGCGACGATCTGCGGCTTGCGGCAGTGGTCCACGTTCACGCCCGGGATCATCGCCAGCGCGGCGGTGTGGATGACCGTGCGCGGCCACAATGCGTTCACGGCGATGCCGTCCCCGTGGAATTCGGCCGCCATGCCGAGCACGCACAGGCTCATGCCGTACTTGGCGATGGTGTAGGCCACGTGCCGGGCGAACCACTTCGGGTCCAGGTTGAGCGGCGGCGAGAGCATCAGCACGTGCGGGTTGTCGGCGCGCTTGAGATGCGGAAGGCAGGCCTGCGTGCACAGGAAAGTGCCGCGGGTGTTGACCTGGTGCATCAGGTCGTAGCGCTTCATCGGCGTCTCGGCGGTGCCGCGCAGCCAGATCGCGCTGGCATTGTTGACCAGGATGTCGATGCCGCCGAAGGTCGCCACCGCCTGCGCCACCGCATCGGTCACCTGCGCCTCCTCGCGGATGTCCACGCGCAGCGGCAGGGCGCGCCCGCCGGCGGCCTCGATGGCCTCGGCGGCGCTGTGGATGGTGCCCGGCAGCTTGGGATTGGGCACGTCGGACTTGGCGGCGATGACGATGTTGGCGCCATCGGCCGCAGCGCGCAGCGCGATTTCCAGGCCGATGCCGCGCGAGGCGCCGGTGATGAACAGGGTCTTGCCGGACAGCGAGCCGGCGGCGGTGTATGGCGACATGTAGATCTCCCCGTGGGACTTCGGACGTGCTTGCGGATGGATGGGCGTTCGTGACCGCGCTCAGCAACACTCTGGACACCTGCAGGAGCGACCGGTCCGGGCCGTGCTCAGCTCCGCGGCGTGCGCACGCCGCGGCCCTCGTTGTCTTCCCAGCGCAGCAGCCGCCGCGTCACCCAGCGGTAGACGCGCTTGCCGCTGGCGAACCAGGCCCGCCGCAGCCACGAGGGCCGCGACAGCAGCCGGCGCTCCACCGGCGTGATCGCGCCGGGATGGTAATGGCGCTTGTGCTTGAGCAGGTGACGCAGGTCCTCGCGCGCGAGCAGGCGCTGGAAGCGCCCCCGGGGCGCGCCGAAGATGGCCAGCTGGAAGTCGACCACGGCGGGGCTGCCGTCGGGCCGGATCAGCCAGTTGGGCTCCTTGGCCAGGTCGTTGTGGACCACGCCGCGCGCATGCAGCGCGTGCAGCAGGGCGCGCGCGGCGCGGAAGTACGGCAGCGCCGGCGGCGCCCCTTCCTGCATGGCGCGCCCGGCGATGTAGCTGCGATCCAGTGCCCGGCCGTCCCAGCCCAGCAGGCGCGGCACGCCGTCGACGCCGTCCAGCGCCCGCAGCGCCCGCGCCTCGCGCCCGGCCACGTAACGTGCGACCGGACGCAGCCACAGGCGGGCGCGGGTGAGGTCACGGCGGATCAGGCGCGTGCCTTCGCGCTCGACCAGCGCGATCTCGCCGAACGCGTCGTGCTTGAGGATGCGGCGCTGCATGGGGCCGGCAGTGTAGCGCGGCGCGACCGGGCGCCGCGGCGGGCGCGACCGGCCACCGGCCACGCCCACCTATAATCCGCGCCATGGATTCGAGCACCCTGGACGGATTGATCACCTGGATCGGACAGCATCCGGTCGCGGCCGGTGCCGTGGTGTTCGCGATCGCCTTCTGCGATGCGATCGTGGTGCTGGGCATCGCAGTGCCGGCGCTGCCCCTGCTGTTCGCGGTCGGAGCCCTGGTCGGCCTGGGCCACATCGACGGGACCTATGCGATCGCCAGCGCCACGGCGGGCGCGTTCCTGGGCGACGGCCTCAGCTACCTGTTCGGGCGCCACTATGGGGCGCAGCTCAAGGGCATGTGGCCGTTCTCGCGCCATCCCGAATGGCTCGCCGGCGGCGAGCAGTTCTTCCGCCGCCACGGCACCAAGGGCATCGTGATCGCGCGTTACGTCGGCGCGGTGCGGCCGTTCGTACCGGCGATCGCCGGCATGCTGCGGATGCGCGGGCGTGAGTACGTGCCCCCGAGCCTGTTCGCCGCGGCCACCTGGGCCATCGCCGGCATCGTGCCCGGCTGGCTGTTCGGCGAGTCGATGGAACTGCTGGCGGCGATCGCCGGGCGGCTGGCGATCGTGGTCGGCCTGCTGGTGGTGCTGGTGATCGCGATCTACCTGGGCACGGTGACGCTGTACCGCTTCTTCGCACCGCGGGCGGCCTCGCTGCTGGAGCGGGCATTGGCGTGGTCGCACCGGCACCCGGTGCTGGGACGCTACTCCGAGGCGCTGATCGATCCCAACCGGCCCGAGTCGGCCTCGCTGGCACTGCTGGCGATGCTGCTGCTGCTGGCCGGCTGGGCGCTGTTCTCGCTGCTGGTGGTGCTCGGCGGCAAGGGCGAGCCGCTGGCGCTGGACCTGGCCGTGCACCAGCTCATGTTCGCCCTGCGCACGCCGCTGGTGGACCGCCCCCTGGCGATGCTGGCAGGGCTGGGCGACTGGGAGGTGCTGGCGCCGGCCGCGCTGGTGGTGTCCGCCTGGCTGCTGTGGCGGCGCCGGCACATCGCCGCCTGGCACTGGGTGGCGGCGATCGCCTTCGGGCTGGCGCTGACCTTCATGCTGGGCATCCTGCTCGACGTGCCCAAGCCGCCGGCGGCCACGGCCGCGCCCGGATTCTCGTTCCCGTCCGGGCCGGTGACGATGGCGACGGTGGTCTACGGCTTCTTCGCGGTGCTGATCGCGCGCGAACTGCCCGGGCGTCGGCGCGCCTGGCCCTACGCCGCGGCCGGCATGCTGGTGGCACTGATTGCCTTCGCACGCCTGTACCTGGGCGCGCACTGGGCCTCGGACATCCTGGGCGGCGCGCTGCTGGGCATGGTCTGGATCGCCGGCCTGGGCATCGCCTACCGGCGCCGCGTGCTGCGCTCGTTCTGGGTGCGGCCGATCTCGGCGCTGTTCTTCATCACCGTGTCCATCGCCGGGCTCTGGCACGGCACCCGCAGTGCCGAGCGCACCCTGATCCGCTTCGATCCGCCGCAGGTGACGCGGCAGATCACCCGCGCGCAGTGGTGGCAGCAGGCCTGGATCGAGCTGCCCTCGCACCGCAACGACGTCACCCACGCGTCGGCATGGCCGCTGAACCTCCAGTACGCCGGCCCGCTGCGCGGCCTGGCCCGGACCCTGGAAGACCGCGGCTGGCGCGGCGTGCGCGCGGGCGGCTGGCGGGGCCTGTTGTACAGCCTGGACGCCGAGGCCAGCCCCGACACCCTGCCGATCCTTCCGGCCTCGCACCACGGCGGCGGCGAGGCGCTGCTGATGTCGCGACCGGGGCCGGACCCGGACACCCGCTACGTGGTGCGCCTGTGGCGCTCGCCGCTGCGCGTGGACGCCGGCCGCACGCCGGTCTGGCAGGGTACGGTGGCGCAGATGCGCTTCGAGCGCCGGTTCGGCCTGTTCAGCCTGTGGCGGATGGACGGCCCGCACGAGCAGGCGCGCCAGGCGCTGGCGCATGCGCTCTCGCCCTGGCCGGAGCGGCTGGCGCTGCGCACCGCGCAGGGCGAAGCCCCGGTCCTGCTGGTCGCCTGGCCCGTGCTCGAGGCGCCGGCCACACGGTGACTGGGCGCTTCAGGCGCCTTCGGAGGAGCCCTCGCGCTGCAGCTGCGGCAGCAGCTCGGCAAGCCGATCCAGCCGCGCATCGGGCGCGCGCATCTGCAGCAGTTCCTGCCGCTGGCGGTTGGCCAGCGGCAGCAGTTCGGCAAGCCGGTAGCCGACCCAGGCGGCGTCGTCGTAGCAGGCCTTGGGCGCCAAGCGCAGTTCGCCGCCGACCTTCTCGGCGATGCGTTCGAGCAGCGTGGCCAGCAGGCAATGCTCGGCCCGCAGCGGCTGCGGCGCGGGGCCGGGCTCGAACTCGACCTCGCCCAGGATGATGCCGTTGTCGCGCACGCGCGTGCGCACCACGTGGAAGCGCGAGTGTCCGCGCGCGGTGATCCCCAGCAGGCCGTCGGGCAAGGTATAGAAATCCACGATGCCGGCGCTGGTGCCCCAGGCTGCCGGCAGCGCCGGCCCCTCGGCCTCGCTGCCGGCCAGGATCAGGCACACGCCGAAACTGCCCTCGCCCAGCGAGCATTCGCGGACCAGGTCCAGGTAGCGGCGTTCGAAGATGCGCAGCCTCATCTCGCCGCCCGGAAACAGCACGGCATGCAGCGGGAACAGCGGCAGGGCGACGGCCACGGCCGCAGTGTAGGCAGGCCGGCGGCGGGCCGGCAAATCGTCCCGGCGACCGCCCGTGCCGCGGCCTCAGCGGGTGTCGCGCAGGTGCTGGACGAAGCGCTGTGGCGCGCCCTCGAAACCGCCGTTGGACATGAAAACCACGCGGTCGCCCGGCGCCACCTCGGCGGCCAGCGTATCGAGCAGGGCATCCACGCCCGGCTCGGCACTGGCACGGCCGCGCACCGCGGCGACGACCGAGCGCGCATCCCAGGACAGTTCCGGCCGGGCCAGCAGCAGCACCCGGTCGGCCAGCTTCAGGGCCGGCGCCAGGTCGCGCGCGTGCGCGCCCGAGCGCATCGAATTGCTGCGCGGCTCCAGCACCGCGACGATGCGCGCCGCGCCGGCGCGCGCGCGCAGCCCCTGCAGCGTGCTGGCGATCGCGGTGGGATGGTGGGCGAAGTCGTCGTACACGGCGATGCCGTCGATCTCGGCCAGCAACTGCAGGCGCCGGGCCACGCCGCCGAACTCCGCCAGCTGCGCGAGCACGGGTGCGACCTCGACGCCGCCGGCCGCGGCCGCGGCCAGCGCCGCCAGCGCGTTCATCACGTTGTGCCGGCCCAGCAGCGACCAGTGCACCTCGCCAACCGGCTCGCCATGGGCGAGCACCTGGAAGCGCGAGCCGTCGGCTGCGAGCAGGCGCGCGCGCCATTCGGCCTCCACGTCGATGCCGTAGCGCAGCACCGGCGTCCAGCAGCCCATCGCCAGCACCTGCGCCAGCGCCGCGTCCTCGCCATTGACCACCAGCGTGCCGGTGCCCGGCACTGTGCGCACCAGGTGGTGGAACTGCCGCGCGATCGCATCCAGGTCCGGAAAGATGTCGGCGTGGTCGTACTCCAGGTTGCCCAGGATGGCGATGTGCGGGCGGTAGTGCACGAACTTGGAGCGCTTGTCGAAAAATGCGGTGTCGTACTCGTCGGCCTCGACCACGAAGTCGGCGCCGGCACCCAGCCGCGCCGACACCCCGAAGTCGGCCGGCACCCCGCCGACCAGGAAACCCGGCGCGCGGCCGGCGCGCTCGAGCACGAACGCCAGCAGGCTCGTGGTCGTGGTCTTGCCGTGGGTGCCGGCGACCGCGAACACGCGGCGCCCGGCCAGCACCCGCTCGGCCAGCCACTGCGGGCCCGACACATAGGCCATGCCCGTGTCCAGCACGTGCTCGATCGCGGCATTGCCGCGCGAGATCGCATTGCCCACCACCACCAGGTCGGTATCGGTGGCGATGTGGGCCGGTGCATAGCCGTGCTCGAGCGCAATGCCCAGCGCCTGCAGCTGGGTCGACATCGGCGGGTAGACGTCGTGGTCGGAGCCCTCCACCGTATCGCCGCGCTCGCGCGCCAGCGCCGCAATGCCACCCATGAACGTGCCGCAGACTCCGAGAATGTGCAGCTTCACCGGGTCACATCCCCACCAGCGCGCGCGCCAGGCCCAGCTCGATCACCAGCAGCCCGACCGCGACCAGCGCGCCGCCGGCCATCGGAACATCCAGCGAATGGCGAAAGATGTGGGCATTGATCAGCACCTTCCAGCCCAGCAGCAGCAGCGTCAACCAGGCCACGCCGATCTGCGCGGGCGACAACATCTGGCCCGAGTCGGGCGGCGGATAGCTCTGCACCAGCATCGCCAGCGGCAATGCGACCACGGTCAGCAGCAGGCCGGTGCCCACCAGCGCCGCCAGCGTCTGCAGGTAGCGGTTGGAGCGCTGGCGCCACTTCAGCAGCAACCAGGGCGCGCCCAGCAGCAAGGCCAGCGACAGCGCCAGTCGCGGCAGCAGGCCCTGGCCCACCCCCAGCAGCCAGGCCGCCAGCACGTCCATGCCGATGGACGCCAGCACCAGGCCGCGGGTCAGGCGCAGCGAGTACGGCAGCTCCTGCGGGCCGGCGCGCAGCAGGCAGATGGCGAACAGCTGCCGCAGCAGCCTTGCCATGGGCGATGCCGGACCTTGCGGCGCGGCGCTCAGGCGCCGGCGTCCTGCGCGGCTCCGATCGCGCCCACGATGCGGGTGAAGACCTCATCCACGCTGCCCACGCCGTACACGCACACCAGCCTGCCCTGCCCGCGGTAGTAGTCCACCACCGGTGCGGTCTGGTCGGTGTACACGCGCAGCCGGTTGCGCACGGCCTCGGGGCTGTCGTCGCTGCGCCCTTCGGCCTGGGCACGGCCGGCCAGGCGGTGGATCAGCAGTTCGGTGCCCACGTCCAGCTGCACGGCCACGTCCACCGGCTGGCCGAGCCGCCGCAGCAGCGCGTCCAGTGCACCGGCCTGGCTGAGATTGCGCGGATAGCCGTCGAGCACGAAGCCTTCGGCGGTGTCGGGCCGCACGAAGCGCTCCTCGAGCATCTCCAGCATGATCGCGTCCGAGACCAGCTCGCCGGCGTCCATCACCGCCTTGGCCTTGAGCCCCAGCGGCGTGCCGGCAGCCACCGCGGCACGCAGCAGCTCGCCGGTGGAGATGTGCGGTACGTTCAGGTGCTCCTTCAGGCGGGTTGCCTGGGTGCCCTTGCCCGATCCGGGGGCGCCGAGTAGGACCAAACGCATGTGGGGGATCGTTCCTTGGTGCTCGGTCCGATCGTCGCCGGAGCCCGTTACACTGGGGCGGGCGCGCGCGGACCGCGGGTCGGGAACGCTAACCGCCGGCCTCGACCCGTGTCAATTTCGGGCCCGCGCCGCACCGTCCAGGACAGAGTCGGAGCCATGGCCAAGGGCAACCTGCTGTATGCGCAGTCCGGCGGCGTGACCGCCGTCATCAACGCCACCGCCGGCGCCGTGCTGGAGGCCTGCCGCCGCCACCGCGTGCGCGCCTTCGGTGCGCGCTGGGGCATCGTCGGCGTGCTGCGCGAGGAGCTGGTCGACACCCGCAAGCTGACCACGGCCCAGGTCCGCGCGCTGGCGCACACACCCGGCGGCGTGTTCGGTTCCTGCCGCTTCAAGCTCAAGGACATCGACCGCGACCGCGCCCACTACGAACGGCTGATCGAGGTGCTGCGGGCGCACGACATCCGCTGGTTCCTCTACAACGGCGGCAACGACTCGGCCGACACCGCGCTGAAGCTCTCGAAGCTGGCGGCCGGATTCGACTGGCCGCTGACCTGCGTGGGCGTGCCCAAGACAGTGGATAACGACCTGGCGGTCACCGACACCTGCCCGGGCTTCGGCTCGGTGGCCAAGTACACAGCGGTCTCGGTGCTCGAGGCCAGCCTGGACGTGGCCGCCATGGCCGAATCCTCGACCAAGGTGTTCGTGATCGAGGTCATGGGCCGCCATGCCGGCTGGATCGCCGCGGCCGCGGGCCTGGCCGGCGAGGGGCGCGATGCGCCGCCGCACCTGATCCTGTTTCCGGAGATCCCCTATGACGAGGCAGCGGTGATGAAGCGCATCGCCGCCACCGTCGAGCGCGTGGGCTGGTGCACGGTGGCGGTGTCGGAGGGCCTGCGCGGCGCCGACGGCCGGTTCGTGGCCGAGGCCGGCGGCAAGGACGCTTTCGGCCACACCCAGCTCGGCGGCGTGGGCCCGTTCATCGCCGCGCGCGTGAAGGAGACGCTGGGCCTGAAGACGCACTGGGCCGTGCCCGACTACCTGCAGCGCTCGGCACGGCACCTGGCCTCGGCCACCGACTTCGAACAGGCGCGCGCGGTCGGCGAGGCCGCCGTGGAGTACGCCCTGGCCGGTCGCAACGCGGTGATGCCGGTAATCGAGCGCCTGTCCGACGCCCCCTACCGCTGGCGCGTGGCGTCGGCACCGCTGTCGAAGATCGCCAATCACGAAAAGAAACTGCCGCCCGGCTACATCGGCCGCGACCGCTACTCGATCACCGCCGCCTGCCGCCGCTACCTGGCGCCGCTGATCCGCGGCGAGGTGCCGCCGCCCTACGGCAAGGACGGGCTGCCGGTGTATGTGAAGCCGGAGTTGGTGATGGTGCCGCGGAAGCTCGAAGCGTATCGGGTTTGAGGTGGGACTCGGGACTCGGGACTCGGGACTCGGGACTCGGGACTCGGGACTCGGGATTCGGGATTCGGGATTCGGGACTCGGGATTCGGGACTCGGGATTCGGGAGCCGGGACCCGGAGGAGCAGTCTGCAGGGCGGTGAGGTCTGCGCGTGCAGC
This sequence comes from Lysobacteraceae bacterium, assembly GCA_035686365.1. Lineage (GTDB taxonomy): Bacteria > Pseudomonadota > Gammaproteobacteria > Xanthomonadales > Xanthomonadaceae > DASRZM01. Next base: position 16,653 of record DASRZM010000013.1, read on the forward strand.
CGGAGCGCCTGCGTCCGATACTGATAGCGCCCCTCTCCCGTCGGGAGAGGGTTTGGCGTGAGGGTCCGGCAAAGCCCGCCGGCCCCGCGCTCGCCATCCTCCCTCCCGTGCTCCAGAACCCATGTCCCAGAACCTGGCCGACGCCCTCACCCCCGCGAACCGCCGCGAGTCCCCGTACCCGCACTACGTCGCCACCGCTGCGCTCGACGCCGACCATTTCCGCGCGCTGTCCGCACGCTTCCCCGACGACGCCCTGGTGCGCCAAGGCAAGCCGCCCGGCGACAACCGGCGCTTCTCCTGGCCGGCGGCCGAGGCGATCGACGATGCGCGGCTGGATCCGCTCTGGCGCCAGACGCTGGCGCTGCACGTGGGCCAGTCCTTCCTCGACGGGGTCCTGCGCGCGCTGACCGAGGACATCCACCGCAGCTACCCGTGGCTCGAAGAGGCGGTCGGCCGTCCACTGCCGCAGTGGCGCGCCGGCGTGCGCAACCGCGACCGCTTCGACACCTGCGAGGTGCTGATCGACGCCCAGCCCAGCATCAACTCGCCGGTGCTGGGCGCCGGCTCCAGCGTGCGCGGCCCGCACATCGACAAGCCACACAAGCTGTTCGCCGGCCTGTACTACCTGCGCCCGGACAGCGACACCGACACGCCCGGCGGCGAGCTGGTCGTGTACCGGCACCTGCGCGAGCAGCCGCAGTTCGAGGACGCCCAGATCGACCCGGCACACGTCGAGGAAACCCACCGCGTCGCCTACGCCGGCAACACCCTGGTGCTGTTCCTGAACTCGCTCGAGGCCGTCCACGGCGTCACCGCTCGCCCGCGCACTCCGCACACGCGGCGCTTCCTCAACATCGTCGGCGAAGTGCGTCCGGCGCTGTTCGACCTGGCCGCCCGCCAGCGCCGCCGCTCCCCGCTCGCGCGCACCGCCGCGCACCTGCGCGCGCTGTTGCAGCATCGCCGCGGCTGAGTACGGTCGTGCGCCCGGTCGCTCAGCTGGCCGGGTCCGCGAGCAGCGTGTTGATCTGCTCGAGGATGCGTTGGGAGGCCCCGTGCCCGGCGCAGTGATAGGATCGACGCCGGTCCGCTCGATCGACGAGGCCTCCCATGAAGGCTGTGGACGCTGGGCGTGCTGCTGGCCGCCGCACAGGGAGCGCGATCGCCGTCGTGGTCGTCGCGGCGATCGTCGCGTTCGGTGCGCAATGGACGCCGGCCCGGACTCCGGTGTCCGACATGACACCGGCGCTCTGGGCGGAGGACATCGGCTGGCTCCAGCGTCATCTCGACCGCAAGTACCCCCGCGTCGCGCAGGCGGTGGACCCCGCGAGCCTCGACGGCGAGTTCGCCGGGCTGGTATCGCTGCTGCCGGAGCTCTCCAATCTTAGGGTCGTCATGGAGCTCGCGCGCATCGTGGCGCTGCTCGGCGACGGGCACACCTCGGTCCAGCTGCACGATCCCCCCCTCGCTCTGCCCCGCCTGCCTTTGTCGTTGTACTTCTATGGCGAGGAGCTGCGCGTGAACTTCGCGGACCGCTCGCTCGAGCATCTGGTCGGAGCGCGCGTCGACGCCATCGCCGGGTATGCGATTCCTGACCTGGCTGCACGCCTGACGCCGTACATCGCAGGCGACAACGCGCACGAGGTCGCGCATGCGCTGCCGATGCTGCTGGCGACGCCGGCGGTACTGGAGGCATTGGAGCTCGCACCGTCGGCGGAACGGCTTACGCTGGACCTGACGCGGTTGGATGGCGTCCGCGACGCGGTGTCGGTCGCCCCGCTCCCACCTGGACGATCGATCGAGCGGGTCTTCGCCAGGCCCGATGGCGACGATGCGCCGCTGTATGTCCGCCATGCCGATCGCCACTACTGGTTCGAACCCATCGCCCGGAACCGGGCCGTCTACGTCAAACTCAACGTCGTCAACGATCAGCGATCGGAGCCTTCGATCAGGTCGACCGCCGCCGACATCCAGCGGCTCGTCGTCGAACAGACATGGCAACGCATGATCTTCGACCTGCGCCACAATACCGGCGGAAATTTCCATCGTGCCGATCCGCTCGTGCGCGTCGCCCGGGAGTTTGCAGAGTCGGATCCGGGCAGGCAGGTGTTCGTGCTGGTGAGCCGGCACACCTATTCCGCCGCGATGGTGACGGCCATGCGCCTGAAGGCCGAGGCCGGCGCCGCGATCGTCGGCGAGGTGCCTCGCGGACGTCCGAACTTCACCTACAACAAGGAGACCGTCAACTTGCCGCAGTCGGGAATCGCCGTGGATTACACCGACGAGTTCAGGACCGTGGTGGAGCAGTTCGGGCATGGCCCGACGATTGCGCTGGACCTCGAGGTCGCACAAACGTTCGACGACTATCGCATGGGCCTGGATCCGGTCCTCGAGGCGGTTCTCGTTGCGCAGCCGGTCAGCCAGCTGGCTCCGCGAACAGTGAATTGAGGTCCTCCGGGATGCGCTCGAGCGCGTCCTCGCCGCAGTCTTGGTGCGGGCAGGCCACGCCGCAGGCCCGATCGGGCATCACGGCATCGGCCCGTTGACCCCGCATGACGCCGCGACCGGGCCGCGCCAGCAGCCCCGCCGCCGCTTGGCTATACTCGCCGCGGCCCCGGGCCCGCCAGGCGCCCGGACATGGAGGTGTCGCGCGTCCCGGGGGGCGCGGGGCGGCCGGCAGGGCGACCTGCACCCACCGCGCCCGGGCGCGCCGCAGCGGATGCGCGGCCCAGGCCGTTTCGCATGACCTCGATCCGGGAGTGTAGGAATGCTGTTGCAGCATGGTTTGACGCTGGCGCTGGTGTGCGCCGTACTGGGGATCCTGTACGGGATCTTTTCGACCCGCTGGGTCCTGAAGCAGCCAGCCGGCTCCGAGCGCATGCAGGAAATCGCGGCCGCGATCCAGGTCGGCGCGCGCGCCTACCTGAACCGGCAATACACCACCATCGCCGTGGCCGGCGCGGTGCTGTGCGTGGTCATCGGCTTCGCGCTGAACTGGCCCACCGCGGTCGGCTTCATCATCGGCGCAGTGCTCTCGGGCGCGGCCGGCTACATCGGCATGAACGTGTCGGTACGCGCCAACGTGCGCACCGCCGAGGCCGCCAAGGGCGGCGTCCAGCCGGCGCTGGCGGTCGCCTTCCGCGGCGGCGCGGTCACCGGCATGCTGGTGGTCGGCCTGGGCCTGCTGGGCACCGCCGGCTACTACTGGGTGCTGCAGCGCATGGGCTACACGCTCGACGACGCCCTGCACGCGCTGCTGGGCCTGGCCTTCGGCTCCTCGCTGATCTCGATCTTCGCGCGGCTGGGTGGCGGCATCTTCACCAAGGGCGCGGACGTCGGCGCCGACCTGGTCGGCAAGGTCGAGGCCGGCATCCCCGAGGACGACCCGCGCAACCCGGCGGTGATCGCCGACAATGTCGGCGACAACGTCGGCGATTGCGCCGGCATGGCCGCGGACCTGTTCGAGACCTACGCGGTGACGGTGATCGCGACCATGCTGCTGGGCGGCCTGACCGCAGCCCAGACCGGCATTCCCGCCGAGGTGGCGGTGCTGTATCCGCTGGTGCTGGGCGGGGTCTCGATCGTGGCCTCGGTGATCGGCACCTTCTTCGTGCGCGCCAGGGAAGGCGGCAAGATCATGAACGCGCTGTACATGGGCGTGATCGTCTCGGGCGTGATCGCAGCGGCGGCGTTCTACCCGGTCACGACCTCGATGCTGGGCGCCAACGCGCTCAACCTGTACTTCTGCGCGCTGATCGGCCTGGCCCTGACCGCGGCCATGGTGGTGATCACCGAGTACTACACGGCGACCGAGTACAAGCCGGTGCGGCACGTGGCGGCGGCCTCGACCACCGGCCATGCCACCAACATCATCGCCGGGCTGGGCGTGTCGATGAAGTCGACCGCGCTGCCGGTGCTGGCGGTGTGTGCCTCGATCTGGGGCGCGTTCGAGCTCGGCGGGCTGTACGGCATCGCCATCGCCGCCACCGCGATGCTGTCGATGACCGGCATGATCGTGGCGCTGGACGCCTACGGCCCGATCACCGACAACGCCGGCGGCATCGCCGAGATGAGCGGCCTGCCGGCCGAGGTGCGCAGTGTCACCGATCCGCTCGATGCGGTGGGCAACACCACCAAGGCAGTGACCAAGGGTTACGCGATCGGTTCGGCCGGCCTGGCCGCGCTGGTGCTGTTCGCCGACTACACGCACAACCTGGAGGCGGTCGGCAAGGCGGTCAGCTTCAACCTGTCGGACCCGGCGGTGATCATCGGCCTGTTCATCGGCGGCCTGATCCCCTACCTGTTCGCGTCCATGGCGATGGAGGCGGTGGGCCGGGCGGCCGGTTCGGTGGTCGAGGAGGTGCGCCGCCAATTCCGTGAGATCAAGGGCATCATGGAGGGCACCACCAAGCCGGACTACTCGCGCGCGGTGGACCTGCTCACGCGCTCGGCGATCAAGGAGATGATCGTGCCTTCGCTGCTGCCGGTGGTGGCGCCGGTGGTGGTGGGCCTGGTGCTGGGCCCGGTGGCGCTGGGCGGCATGCTGATCGGCACCATCGTGACCGGCCTGTTCGTAGCGATCTCGATGACCACCGGCGGCGGCGCCTGGGACAACGCCAAGAAGTACATCGAGGACGGCCACCACGGTGGCAAGGGCTCGGAGGCGCACAAGGCCGCGGTCACCGGCGATACCGTCGGCGATCCGTACAAGGACACGGCCGGGCCGGCGGTCAATCCACTGATCAAGATCATCAACATCGTGGCGCTGCTGCTGGTGCCGCTGCTGTAACGCGACCGCATCAGGCACCCGGAACGGCGGCCCTCGGGCCGCCGATTCTTTTGCAACACTTTGCTCCGTGTGGGGCGGTCCCGGCGGGGCGGGTGTGCTTTCCGGGACCGCCGTGAACCCGTCCATGGGGGCTCTGTCGGCGACGTCCTGTCGCCGACAGTCCCGGAAAGCACACCCG
>DASRZM010000014.1:0-12578 GCA_035686365.1 Lysobacteraceae bacterium
GCTGGCCGACCTCGAGGCGCAGGGGCTGCTGGTCGAGGACAAGCCGCACCGGCTCACGGTGCCGCGTGGCGATCGCACCGGGCAGGTGCTGGAGCCCTACCTGACCGACCAGTGGTTCGTGAAGATGGACACGCTGGCCGCCCGTGGCCTCGAGCTGGTCGAATCTGGCGAGGTCCGTTTCGTGCCGCCCAACTGGATCAACACCTACCGGCACTGGATGGGCAATATCCAGGACTGGTGCATCTCGCGGCAGCTGTGGTGGGGCCACCGCATCCCTGCCTGGGAGGGGCTGACGGCGGCAGGCCGCGTGAAATGGTTCGTCGCGAGGTCCGAAGCCGAAGCACGTCATCAGGCGGAGGCTGAAGGAGCCACTCTCATCAAGCAGAGTGAGGACGTGCTCGAAACCTGGTTCTCCTCGGCACTGTGGTCGCACTCGACGCTGGGCTGGCCCGATCCGGCCGACATGGAGAAATACGGCTTTGATCGCTACCTGCCGACCTCGGTGCTGGTGACCGGATTCGACATCATTTTCTTCTGGGTCGCCCGGATGATCATGATGACCGACCACTTCACCAGCAAGGTCCCGTTCCACGAGGTCTACATCACCGGCCTGGTCCGCGACAAGGACGGCCAGAAGATGTCCAAGTCCAAGGGCAACATCCTGGACCCGCTGGACCTGATCGACGGCATCGCGCTCGAGGCGCTGGTCGACAAGCGTACCCGCGGCCTGATGCAGCCGCAGATGGCGGAGAGGATCGCGAAAGCGACCGAAGCGGAATTCCCCGACGGCATCCCGGCCTTCGGCGCCGACGCGCTGCGTTTCACCTTCGCCTCGCTGGCCAGCCACGGGCGCGACATCAAGTTCGACCTGGCGCGCTGCGAGGGCTACAAGAATTTCTGCAACAAGCTGTGGAATGCGGCGCGGTATGTACTGGGCGTCCTTCCCGACACTCCGAGCGAAGAAGAAGCTCGGGCGAGCGGCGATCTGTTGGAGCCCACACGGCTCGTGGAGCAACCAACGCGGTGGCCCGCGACCGAAACCGAGTCCTGGATTCTCGCTCGCCTCGAGCGGTGCCTCAATCACGTCGAGCATTTCTTTGACCAGTATCGATTCGACCTCGTGTCGAACGAGCTTTACGAGTTCGTCTGGGACGAGTACTGCGATTGGTTCATCGAACTGACGAAACCCTTCCTCAAGCCGGGTATTGCCGTGGACCACGCTGGAGAAGGTGAGACCAACGCGGACATGGAGGTCATCGCGTCGGTGGAGTACACCTTGACCTTCGTGCTTGACGCGATCTTGCGGGCACTGCACCCGATGATCCCCTTCGTAACGGAAGAGATCTGGCAACAGGTCGCGCCTCGCCTCGGCAAGAAGGGCTCGATCATGCTCCAGCCCTTTCCTCTGTCGTCCGATCTGGCAGCTTTCATTCCGGCAGCGGGTGACAATCCAGAAGAGAACATTTCCTGGCTCAAGGCGTTGATCAGTGGAGTCAGGGCCTTCAGGAGCCAGCTCGGAATCGCGCCCTCGCGCCGCATGGATCTGGCGTTCGTGGGCAGCACCGGACACCAGGAAACATTGGTCTCGCGCTTCGAGGATCAGATCCGTTTCCTCGTACGCGCCGACTTGCTGGTCCTCGGACCTTTCGGCGAAGGCGAGGTCTCTCTGCTGGCGACCCAGATCGGTTCGCAGAAAGTCTTCGTCCGGGTAGACGAAGATCTCGTGGACCTGGACGCCGAGCGCGCGCGCCTGGACAAGGAGATCGGACACGTGCACGGCGAGATCGGCAAGTGCGAGGGCAAGCTCGGCAATGCGCGCTTCGTCGCCAACGCCCCGGCCGAGGTGGTCGGGCAGGAGCGCCAGCGTCTGGCCGACTGGAACCGCCAGGCCGAGGCCCTGCGCGCGCAGCGCGAACGGCTGGGCTGAACAGCGCATCCTCATTCGAGCGCACTCCGGCGCGCCCGCGCCCGTGGCGGTTCGTGTAATTGCAGCGCCCGATTGCGGCCATGGGCCGCTCCCACAACGCCCCGGTCAGACTCGACTGTAGGAGCGGGCGTTGCCCGCGATCGACCAGGCTCGCAGCGTCGCAGCACACCGATCGCGGCCAACGGCCGCTCCTACGACGCTTCGAAGGTGGCCGATCCGGGTGGACCAATCGCGGCCATGGGCCGCTCCCACAACGCCCCGGTCAGACTCGACTGTAGGAGCGGGCGTTGCCCGCGATCGACGACGCGACAAGACCACATCCTGCCTCGAGGAGAGTGCTGCGCTCCGGGATCGCTTGCCGGGACGTTGGCGCCATGGATGGCGCCAAAGAGCCCCCATGGACGGGTCCACGGCGGTCCCGGCAAGCGATACCGGAGCGCGGCACGGCCTACGGAGCGAGGCCTCACCCCGACCCGGGTCGGATGAACCGAACCGATCGGGGCCTGCGCTGCCGCCACAGCGGCAAGCGTGTCCGATCCACGCGGGTATCCGAAAGCGCCGCGCCGGAGCCCAGCCTGCCTAACGCAGGTCCAGCGCCATCACCAGCGCTTCCTCGCGGCCGGCGTGGGACGGGTAGTAGCCCGGCCGCCGGCCGATCTCGGCGAAGCCCAGCCGCCCGTACAGGCCGATCGCCCGCTGGTTGGTCGGGCGCACCTCCAGGAACACCCGTTCGGCCTGTGCGTAGCGCGCCAGGTCGATCATCCGCTTCATGATGCGGCGACCGTAGCCGTTCCCCTGCGCATCGGGCACCACGCACACGTTGAGCAGGTGTGCCTCGCCGGCGGCCACGGTCAGGATCGCGTAGCCGATCACCTCCCCGGCCTGCTCCAGTACCCAGCAACCGTAGCCGGCGCGCAGGCAGTCGCGGAAGATGCCGTAGCTCCACGGGAATGGATAGGCGGTGCGCTCGATCTGCGCAACCGTTTCCAGGTCGTGCTCCTGCATCGCGCGCAGGTAGGGAACCGGTAGTGCAACGACCGCGCTCACCGGCCGGGCCCTCCCGGGTCTCGACGCACCGCACGCAGGTGCCGCCACAGGGTGGACTTGGCCTTCGGGTCGGCGCGCAGCACGGCCAGGTCGACCACCCGGCCCGCGCCGGTTCCCGCCGGCAATGCGAAGCTGCCGTCCTCGCGCGCAGCCGCGAGCCCGAACGCCGCACGCAGGGCATCGAGCAGTGGCGATGGACCCACGGCCGGCGAGCCGTCCTCGAGCACCAGCAGCGTATCGGCTGGCGCCGCGGGCGGTGGCGGCCGACGCTCCAGCAACGTGTAGCCCATCGCCGCCAGCAGGCGACGCTGTTCGGCGTTGAAGCCGGTGGCGTTCATCGACCCGAGGCGACGGCCTTTGCGACATCGTCCAGGAAGCGCGCGAAGATCTCGTCCACCGCCGCGCCGAAGGCATCGGTGGAATCGACCAGGCGGTCTCCGCGCACGCTGTGGCGCGCGCGGTACATTCGCACGTGCAGCGGCCGGGTCCGGTCGCCGCGGTCGGCCCGCAGGGCGATGGCGACCACCACGTCCCAGCCTTCGACACCCGGAACCCGTTCGAAGGCCTCGATGCGGCCGCTGATGCGCACCGAATCCTCCGGCGGCAGCCGGTCCACGACCAGCGGCGCCACGCCGGAACGGCGCAGCAGCGAAATCAACCGCCGCTGCAGCATGCGCACCGGCGGATCGGCCCACAACTGGTAGTGGTAGGCGCGCAGCCTGCGCCCGTCCGGATCGGTGGCGTACAGCACGGCCTGGCCCGAATGCACGCCGTCGGCCTGCAGCGTGCCGACCACGACCGGCACCTCGAACAGCGGCTGCTGCATGCGTTCCACGGCCGCCGGTTCCGGCAGCCGGAAGTAGTTGGTGTCGGGGATGCCCGGCCCGCTGGCGCAGCCGGCCAGTGCGAACAGCGCGGCGGCGGAAACGATCGCTCGGAATGCCATGCTCATTCGACCTCGTCGGGGGGCGGCGTGAACAGCAGCCGGTTCGGGTTGCGGCGGATTTCGCGGCTGAATTCGTCCAGGTTCCGGCTCGAGGATTCCAGATGGTGCGTGATCGCCTCGATGCGCTGCGCAATGGCGCCGACCGTGTGGCCCAGGTCGGCGACCGCGCGGCGGATCTCGGGACGGTTCTCGTCCACGGCGCCGTCGAGCGAGAGCAGCAGCGCATCGGCGCGCTCGCGCGTGAGCTTGAGCTCGGCGGTGACCTCGCGCACGTTCGACAGGGTCTCGCCGATCGCCTGCCGGTTCTCCGGGCCCAGCGTCTGCTCCAGCGCACCGGCCGAGCGGTTCAGGCTGGCCAGCAGCGCGCGCGTGTCCTCCACCAGCGCGGGCATCGAATCGTCCAGCGTGGAGCCGATCGAATCCAGCCGCAACGACAGCGTGTCGACCAGCGGCCGGAGCCGTTCGCGCGTGAGCAGGGTCAGTTCGGCCGCCAGGTCGTTCATCGCCATGAAGATGTCGGCGGCACCGGCGCCGGCAATCTCGCTGCCCGGTTCGAGCTTGGTGGCGCTGACGCCTTCGCGGATGCCGATGGAGACGTCGGCCAGCAGGCCACTGGAAACCAGCCGCGCGACGCTGTCGTCCGGGATGCTCCAGTCCCGGCGGATGGACAGCTCCACCCGGTAGCGGGTGCGCTCTCCGCTGCGGTCGGGCTCGATGTCCGACACCTGCCCGACCCGGTAGCCCTCGTAGAAGATCGGTGCACCGAGGCTCAGTCCGGTGACGTTGTCGTAGTAGGCGTGGTACTCCACCGCGGCTCCGGTGCGCCCGGTGATCAGTGCCAGCGTGACCAGCAGGGCCGCCAGGGCCGCCAGCACGACCAGGCCCACGAGCACGTAGTTGACGTTGTCGCGTTTCATCGCCTTCTCGCCCCTCCCCCGTTGCCGCGCGGGCCGGTCCTGCCCGGCCTCGTCACGATTGCTCCTCGGTCAGGCGCCGCAGGTAATCGTCCACGTCCACCTCGATCTCGCGCGGCCGCCGGTTCAGCAGGTCCTGGATGCGCTCGCTGTCGCTGGCACGGACCGCCGCCGCCGTGCCGGTCATCAATACCTTGCCATGATCGAGCACAGTGATGGTGTCGGCGATCTTGAAGGCCGACTCCAGCTCGTGGGTGACCACCACGATGCTCATGCGCATGGCGTCGCGCAACTGCAGGATCAGCTCGTCGAGTTCGGCCGAGACCACCGGGTCCAGGCCGGCCGAGGGCTCGTCGAAGAACAGCAGCTTGGGGTCGAGCACGATCGCGCGCGCCAGCGCCGCGCGCTTGACCATGCCGCCGGACAGCTGCGCCGGCATCAGGTCCTGGAAACCGCCCAGGTTCACCACCTCGAGCTTGAGGCGACTCATGATGCGCATGGTGCTCTCGTCCAGCCGGGTGTGCTCGCGCAGCGGCAGCGCCACGTTGTCGCCGACCGTCATGGAGGTGAACAGCGCGCCGCTCTGGAAACTGACCCCGATCTGCCGTCGCAACGCCAGCAGCTTCGCGGCATCTGCGCTGGCCACGTCCACCCCGAGCAGACGCACGCGGCCGCGCCTGGGCCGGTGCAGGCCCAGAAGGTGCCGCAGCAGCGTGCTCTTGCCCGATCCGGAGCCGCCCATGATCACCCGGATCTCGCCCGGCATGACCCGGAAATCGACCCCGTGCAGGATCCGGCGCCGCCCGTAGTACGCCTCCAGCCCCGCCACCTCGATGACCGGCTCGACCTCCGGTTGCCGCGCCGTCTCCGCCGCCGCGCTCACCGCGCACCTCCGGCCGCGAACTGCCGAAGCAACAGTCCCCTTGAGTCAAGGGGGTGATCCTCGCGCGCCAGCGAGAGGATGGGGGTTGTGGGAGCAGGCAGTACACGCCTGCGCGCACGCGCAGGCGTGCGCCCCCCCGGAGCCCGCTGTCGACACGATGCCCGGTGGCGGATATGCCAATCGCTCCGGTCCCTTACGGCCACGGCGCCCGAGCCTCCCTCACCGGTTCAGGAAAAAACTGAACAGCATGTCCGCAATCACGATCGCGCTGATCGAGGTCACCACCGCCCGCGTGGTCGCCCGGCCCACGCCCTCGGCGCCGCCGCTGACCGAAAAGCCGGTCGACACGCCGATCAGCGTGATCAGGATGGCGAACACGAAGCTCTTGGACAGGCCCTCCCAGACATCGCGCGGCTCCAGCAGCTGCACCGTCTGCCAGACATAGGCCGACAGCGACATCTCCAGCGGACCGGCCGAGTACAGGCCGGCACCGATGATCGCGGCCACGTCGGCCAGGATGGTCAGGGCCGGCATCATCACCAGCATCGCGATCAGCGCCGGCGCCACCAGGTAGCGGACCGGCTCGATGCCGATGACGAACAGCGCATCGACCTCCTGCGAGACCACCATCGAGCCCAGCCGCGCGGCGAACGAGGAACCGGTCCGGCCGGCCACGACGATCGCGGTGATCAGCGCTCCGAACTCCCGCGTGATCGACTTGGCCGAGGCGATCACCACCTGGCTCTCGGCGCCGAACTCGCGCAGCGCGGCGATGAACTGGATCCCGAGCATCACGCCGATCGTGAGCGAGAGCAGTGCCACGATCGGGATCGCATCGACGCCGACCTGGCGCATCTGCTCGAACACCATGCGCAGGCGCACCGGCTGCCCGCGCCGCCAGCCCACCGCCACGAACCACAGCGACTCGACCAGCAGCATGCCCGCGTAGCCCAGGTCGGCCACCGTCTGCACGGTCTGGCGGCCGAGCCGCTCGATCGGGCGCAGCGACAGCTCCATGGCTCAGCCGGCCTCCTCCAGCGTAGCGACGATGCGGAACACCTTGTCCAGCCGGGCCAGCCTCAGCACCGCCAGCGCCGGTTGCGAGACCGACAGCAGCACGAAGTCCTTGCCGCGGCCACGCGCGGCCTGGAAGCCCTCGACCAGCGCGGCGATGCCGGAGGAGTCGATATAGGCCACCGCCGACATGTCCGCGGCGACGTGATCGGCGGTCTTGAGCGCCGCAAGGATGCTGTCGCGCACCTGTTGCGACCATGACAGGTCGACCTCCCCGGCCAGTGCGACGACGGTGTAGGCGCCCCGCGTTTCGGTGCTGCATCGGTTCACTGCATCTCCTCCCCGCCTTGCGGCTGCGCCGTCTCGCCGGGCGCAGCACAGGCCAGCGCCCTGGTCATCAGCAGCCGGTTGCCCCGGCCCTGCGCGCACGGCTCCACGTGCCAGCTGTCCATCACGTGGTCGATCAGTGCCAGGCCCAGCCCCCCGGGCCGGCACTCGCCCAGCTCGCGTGGACGCACTGTATCGGGATCCACGCAGGGCGCGTAGTCCTGCAGCTCGATCCGCAGGGTATCGCCGGTACAGCTCAGGCGCAGCTCGATCGGCGCCCGGCACGGCCCGCCATAGGCGTGCCGGATGACGTTGGTACAGGCCTCGTCCACCGCCAGCACCAGCTGCGCGCGCAGCTCCTCGTCGGCGACCACGCCTTCCAGCGCCCGCTCCAGGCGGTGGCGCATCGCCGCCAGCTCCCCGGGCCGCGCCTCGAAACTCAACTCCAGCAGCAGGTCCTGCGCCGTATGATCCTCGATCAGCATCAGGGTGGTGTCGTCGGTCACCCGGAACCGCCGCAGCTGGGCGACGATCGCGCGCAGGCGCGAGGCAGCCGGCCGGTCGGCCAGCGTGCCCAACATCCCGGCCATTCCCTCCACGCCGAGCACGCGGCCCTCCTCGTCGCGCACGTCGGTGGCGCCGTCGGAAAACAGGTACAGCGTGGCGCCGGACAGGTCGGCCCGCTGCTCCGGGAACTCCATGGCCGTGAGGATGCCCAACGGCGGCCCCTGGGCCTCGAACGACTCGATCGCGGCGCCCTTGCGCACCAGCAGCGCCGGCGGAAAGCCGGCGCTGGCCCAGACCGCTTCATGGCGGACCGGGTCGTAGTGGCCGGCCACCGCGCACACGAACATGCCCGAGGCAATCGCCTCGCCCAGTTCGTCGTTGACCTGCGCCAGCCAGCGCCCGGGAGACAGGCCCTCCTTGCCGGCCCAGCGCAGCAGGCTGGCACAGCGCACCATCAGGAACGCGGCATCCAGGCCCTTGCCGGAGACATCGCCCAGCGCAAAGGCGATGCGCCCGTCGGGCAGGTCGAAGAAATCGTAGAAGTCGCCGGAGATCTCCTGTGCCGGCAGGTTGAGCGCGCGCACGGGGTAGTTTCCGCGCCGGCGCCGTGGCAGCAGCGAGCGCTGCAGCCGCCGTGCCATGGTCAGCTCGCGCTTGATCCGGTTCTGCTCGAGCAGCTCGCTGGCCATGCGCGCGCCCGAGAGCGCCAGCGCCGTGGGCGCGGCGAGCAGGCGCAGGGCATCGCGGTCGGCCTCGTCGAACAGGCCGCTGGCGCTGCGCTTGTTGAGCACCTGCAGCGCGCCGATCGGGCCCTCGGCGGTGGACAGCGGCGCACACAGCACGCTGCGCGTGGCGAAGCCGGTGGCCTTGTCGACCACGCCGGCGAAGTCCGGATCGGCATGGACGTCCCGCACCATCTGGCAGCTGTTCTGCTCCACGGCCCGGCCGACGATGCCGGTGCCACGCGGCAGCGCCAGGCCACGCACGTCGACCGGCCCGGCGCAGGCGCGACACACCAGCTGCTCGCGCGCGAGGTCGAACAGGAATACCGCGGCGGCCTCGGCGTCCATGAACTCGGCGATCCGGGTCACGGCCGCGTGCAGGGTCTGCTCCAGGTCCAGCGACATCGCCAGTTGCTGGCTCAGCTCGGCCAGCAACGGCAGCATCCTGCGTTCCAGACCCGGGGCAGCGGTCGTGGCGGTTTCGTTCACTGTGCCTCCCCGTCGTCGGGCCCCGCCGCGCGCCGGTGCCGGCGCCAGCGCCCCCACAGCCACGCGGCAGGACCCGAGAGCGCGTACGCCAGCGCGATCCCGAACAGCACGGTGGGTGGATCCACGGCCAGCAGCACGAAGGCCACCACCACGATCAGTACGGCGATGAAGGGCACCCGGTCGGCCACCGGCAGGGTCTTGAAGCTGAAGTAGCGCACCCGGCTCACCATCAGACCGGCGGCCGCCACGGTGATCCCCAGCGCCAGGTACTCCAGGCGCTTGCCGGGATTGCCCCAGTCCACCATCGACCAGATGAAGGTCACCATCAGCGCCGCCGCCGCCGGGCTGGCCAGGCCGATGAACCAGCGCTTGTCGACCACCCCGGTCTGGATATTGAAGCGCGCCAGGCGCAGCGCCGCGCAGGCCGCGTACAGGAAAGCGGCGGTCCAGCCGATCTTGCCCCAGACCGGTCCGTACTGGGTCAGCCCGGCCAGCGCCCAGTGGTACATCACCAGCGCCGGCGCCATGCCGAAGCTGACCAGGTCGGCCAGGCTGTCGTACTGGCTGCCGAACTCGCTCTGGGTGCCGGTCAGCCGCGCCACGCGCCCGTCGATGCCATCGAGCAGGCCGGCCACCAGGACGGCCACGCAGGCGTTGCCGTAGTGGCCTCCGGTGGCCGCGATGATCGCGTAGAAGCCCGCGAACAACCCGCCCGTGGTGAACAGGTTGGGCAGCAGGTAGATGCCGCGCCGCGGGCGCGGGTCGGGGCCGCCGGCTTCTGCGCTCAAGACTCTCTCGCCTCCGATGCGTCGATGCGCCCGGGCAGTGTAAAGGATGCGTCCGCAAACGCCCGGAACCGGGCCAGCCGGCGGCGGCATGACGTGAAATCCGCGCTGCGCTTGCCAGAGCACCGCGGCAGTGCTACCAAGGATCGACCCGCGCACTGGAGACCGGATCCATGCGTTCGACGACTCTGATGCTGTGCGCCGCGCTCACCGGCGCGGCACTGGCCGGAGGCGGCGCGACCGCCGCCCAGGTGTTCCGGTGGACCGACGCCCAGGGCATCACCCACTACTCGGACATGCCGCCGCCGGAGGGCACCGAGCACGTGCGCATCGACGCGTACGTCCCAGCGCCGCCGGCGCCCGGCGAGGCCGAGGCCGAGGCCGAGGGTGAGGCTGATACCGATACCGCGCCAGCCGAGAGCGGACCTGTCGCCGTGGCGCGGGAGAACTGCGAGCGCGCCCGCAAGAACGTGGAGATCCTGCAGGCCTCGGAGGTGGTCCGTATGGACGTGGACGGCAACGGCGCGTCCGACGATCTGGACGAGGCGCAGCGTGCCGCCCAGCTTGAACTCGCCCAGCGCCAGGTGCGGGCGTTCTGCGGCGAATGAAGCGCCAGCGTGGCAATGCCCGGCTGTACTCACTGGCGGTCGTGCTGGCGCTGGCGGCGGCCGCCGCATGGCTGTGGTTCGAGGAGCCCGACTCACTGCCGCCGTGGGCGCGGCCGCAGCGCGCAGCGCCCGAGGGCAGCGCCAGCGACCCGGCCACGGCACCGCCGGCCGGGCCCGCGCGGCCGGTGTACCGCTGGCGCGACGACGCCGGCGTCCTGCAGATCACGGATCGACCGCCCCAGGGGCGACCGTACGAAACCGTGCGCATCGATCCGGAGACCAACGTCGTGCCGAGCATCCTGCCGCCGGGCTACGAGGGCTACGCCGAACCCGGCGACGACGAGAAGCCATAGCCCGAGTCCCGAGTCCCGGGGGGACAGCAGGCCTTGCTAGAATCGCGCGCCTTGCGCGCCTCGTGCGCCGTCCGAGCCCACCGCGCCATGCGCCTGTCCCGATTCCACCTGCACACCGTCAGGGAAGTCCCCGCCGACGCCGAGATCGTCAGCCACCAGCTGATGCTGCGCGCCGGCATGATCCGCAGGCTGGCCGCCGGCATCTACACCTGGACCCCGCTGGGCCTGCGCGTGATGCGCAAGGTCGAACAGGTGGTGCGCGAGGAAATGGTGCGGGCCGGAAGCGTGGAACTGCTGATGCCGGCGGTACAGCCGCTGGATCTGTGGCGCGAGACCGGTCGCATCGAGGTGTTCGGCCCGCTGCTGCTGAAGATGAAGGACCGCAAGGAGCAGGAATACTGCTTCGGTCCCACCCACGAGGAGGTGATCACCGACCTGGCGCGCAACGAGATCCGCTCCTACCGCCAGCTGCCGGTGAGCTTCTTCCAGATCCAGACCAAGTTCCGCGACGAGATCCGCCCGCGCTTCGGCGTGATGCGCGCGCGCGAGTTCCTGATGAAGGACGCCTACTCCTTCCACCTCACGGCCGGCGACCTGGATCGTGAATACTGGAACATGTACCGCGCCTACGAACGCATGTTCCAGCGCCTGGGCCTGCGCTTCCGCGCCGTGGCCGCCGACACCGGGGCCATCGGCGGCAGCGCCTCGCACGAGTTCCAGGTGCTGGCCGAGTCCGGCGAGGACCTGATCGCGTTCTCCGACGCCTCCGAGTACGCCGCCAACGTGGAGATGGCCGAGGCCCTTGCGCCGGCGGGCGACCGCGCTCCGCCGGGGCAGCCGCTGCAGCGCGTGGACACACCGACCCAGAAGACCATCGGTGAAGTCAGCGACTTCCTCGGCGTGGCACCCGGGCGCTGCATCAAGACGCTGCTGGTCAAGGGGCGCGAGGGCCTGGTCGCACTGTGCCTGCGCGGCGACCACGAGATCAACGAGGTCAAGGCCGGCAAGCTCGCCGAGCTGCCGGGCGAATCGGTGCTGGCCGAGGACGCCGAAATCGTGGCCGCGATCGGCTGCCCGCCCGGCTTCCTGGGGCCGGTCGGTTTGCCCGATCCGATCCCCGTGATCGTGGATCGTGCCGCCGCCGTGCTGGCCGACTTCGTCTGCGGCGGCAACGCCGCCGGCATCCACTGCACCGGCACCAACTGGGAGCGCGATGCCCGCATCACGCGCGTGGCCGACCTGCGCAAGGTCGTCGCCGGCGACCCCTCGCCCGACGGCCGGGGCACGCTGCAGCTGGCGCGCGGCATCGAGGTCGGCCATGTGTTCCAGCTCGGCCAGAAGTACGCCGAGGCGATGGGCGCCAGCGTACTCGATGAGCAGGGCAAGTCGCGGGTGATGCACATGGGCTGCTACGGCGTGGGCGTTTCGCGCATCGTCGCCGCCGCCATCGAGCAGAACTCCGACGAGCGCGGCATCCTCTGGCCGGAGCCGATGGCCCCATGGCGCGTGGCCGTGTGCGTGATCAATCCCAAGTCCGACCCGGCCGTCGACGAGGCCGCCACGCACCTGTACGAGCGCCTGCTCGAGGCCGGCGCGGAGGTGTGCCTGGACGACCGCGGCCTGCGGCCGGGGCCGATGTTCGCCGACATGGAACTGATCGGCATCCCGCATCGCGTGACGGTGTCCGCGCGCGGCCTGGAATCGGGCACCTACGAGTACCGCCACCGAGCCGCCGCCGACAACGAAGCACTGGACGAGGGCGCGCTGAGGGCGCGCCTGGGACTGGGCTGAAGGCCACGCTTCGACGCGCATAAGGCCACGCTTCGAAGCGCATCGCGCGTCGGTCTGCTTCGGGGCGGGCCGTGCGCCGCCGTGCCGGGATCGCGCGCAGGCGCATCCGCAGCGGCGGCGGGCGGACGATCAGGCCCCGCAGGGGGCGCGCACACGGATGTGCGCGCCTTTGCGCCGCGACAGGATGTCGCGTCGCAAAGCCCGGCCGACCGGCGCGGACCTGCTGCGCGCAGCGCGGCAGGCGCGAGGACAGCGCCGAAGCGCG
>DASRZM010000015.1:0-3424 GCA_035686365.1 Lysobacteraceae bacterium
CACGAAGCTGCGGTGGTCCGACAGGCCGACCATGCCCAGGTTCGGTTCCAGCGTCGTGAACGGGTACTCCGCGATCTTCGGCGTTGCGGCCGAAACCGCGGCCAGCAGCGTCGACTTCCCCGCATTCGGCTGACCGACGAGCCCGACATCGGCGATCAACTTCAGCACCAGCGCGATCCGCCGCTCCTCTCCCTCCTCCCCCGGCTCCCAGCGCCGTGGCGCCTGGTTCGTCGAGGTCGCGAACGCCGCGTTGCCTCGCCCGCCGCGCCCCCCCTTCGCGATCACCAGCGTCTCGCCATCCGTCAGCAGCTCGCCGATGGAAGCGCCCGTATCCCCATCCCGTACGACCGTTCCGACCGGCACCCGCAGCACCAGATCCTCGCCGTCGCGGCCGGTCCGGTTCTTCCCCTGGCCGTGCTGCCCGCGCTCCGCCCGGTACTGCTGCTGATAGCGATAATCGAGCAGCGTCGCCAGCTGCGCGTCCGCGCGCAGCATGACGCTGCCGCCGCGGCCGCCGTCTCCGCCCGAGGGGCCGCCGAACGGAACACCCATCTCCCGGCGGAACGCCTCGGCGCCCGAGCCGCCGGTGCCCGCCGTTACGTGGATCCCTGCCTGATCGATGAACATCTACGCCTCTGGCTTCTCGCTTCGCGTTCGAACCGACGCCCACACGGCCAGCGATCCGGCGCGCTCTTCGGGGCCCAGGATCTCCCCGGCCTCCACCAGCATGGCTTCGACCTGCTCCGGCTGCGCGCCCACCCGCAGCGCGCCGCGCAGGTGCGAATACAGCTGCGCGGCCGCGCCCTGCGCCGCCAGCATCGCCGCGACGCACAGCTCCCTCACCTCGAGCGGCAGGCCGGACCGGCCGAGCACCTTGCCGTACCCCTCGGTCACCATCCACTCGTCGAGCCCGGGGTGCAGTGCGGCCACGTTCTCGCGCAGCCGGTCGTAAGCCTCGCCGTAGACGCGGCGGCAGACCCGTTCGCCGCGCACCGGCCATTCCTCGGGTGGCGATTCGGAGCCGGCCTCGACCGGAGCACCGACTTCGCGCCAGACCGCCAGCGCACGCAGCGCGCCGGGATACCCGACGAAGAGGTAGCTCTGGAGGAGCGCCTCCTCCACGGCGAGGGGCGCTGCCGCCGATTGCGCCTCGACCAGCAGCGGCTTCAGCCGCGTTTCCGGCCAGCGCGCGCCGATCGCCGCCGACACACGGATCAGCGCCCGGACGTCACGTGTGAGAGCCCCGCCCCGCTCCTCGCCCTGCATCATGGCCCGGCCTCGAGCGTGATGGCCGCCCGGATCGCCCCCACCCGTTCGCCGCGCGTGTTGCGAAGCTCGGGCTGCGCCCACCGCCCGACCGCCGCCACTTCGTCCTCCGACAGCAGCTGCAGACTCCGCAGCACCGCGATCAGCGCCGGTTCCGCGGCCCGCTGGGCGCCGTCCTCCACCTTCAATGCGACGCCGAGCTCGGCGCCCGGAATCCCCGCGCAGTACACCCCCTCCGCCCCGACCTTGGCGAGGATTCGGCCGTCCGCTGCGCGCATCAGCTCCGTACACAGCCGGTTCGTTCCCGCGACGTACTCCGGATGCTCGACCATCGCCCGCACCACCCGCCGCGCTGCACCATCCCGACGCCTCGCCTCGCCCACCAGCCGACCGTAGGCCAGCGCCAGCCGGTCCAGCGGCACCGCGTACGTTTCCACTCCGCACCCATCCACCGCCGTGCCGATCGCGTCCGCCCCCACACCGGTCCAGCGCGTCATCTCCTCCAGCATTCGCCGCTGTACCGGGTGCTCCGCCCGTTCGTAGCCGGTCAGTGACCACCCGTGGTGCCGGGCCAGCGCCAGCATGCCCGCGTGCTTCCCCGAGCAGTTGTTGTGGGCCCGGCCCGGCTCCTGGCCGGCGCTCCGCAGCGCATGCGCGACCGGCTCGTGCATCGGCGCCTGCGGACCGCATGCCAGCATCGATTCCTCGAGTCCGATCCGCGCGAGCAGGTCGCGCACCGCCTCGACGTGCCGGGGCTCTCCACTGTGCGAGCCGCAGCACAGCGCCAGATCAGTCGCTTCGAAGCCGTATGCCTCCGCGACGCCTTCCTCTACCAGCGGCAGCGCCTGGAACGGTTTCGCAACCGAGCGCGCAAACACCACCATCTCATGGGTACCCGCGCGGCCCCGCAGCCGGCCCTCGGCATCCATCACCGCCACGCTTACACGGTGCCGCGATTCCACTACGCCCCCGCGCAGCACCTCGACCCGCGCACTCACGTCGCCTCCCGGATCTCAGGATGGTCCAACCCCGGCCTCGCCACCATGGCGCTTCGCGCCGACTCCATGTCGGGACGCGCCGACCGCGATGCCGATCAGGATCAGCGCCGCACCGGCCACCGTCCGGCCACTGGGCACCTCACCGATCGCCGGCAGCAGCCACGCGATCGCCGTCGCTCCGACGGGCTCACCGACCAGCATCAGATTCGCCAGGTATGCGGGGAGATAGCGCAACGCGTAGTTCACGCCGGTATGACCGAGCATCATGGGCCCCACCGCCAGCGCCGCGAATACCAGCCAGTCCCGCCCCGCATAGCCGCTCACCGGCGCCGGGCCGAGGACGACCACGCCCATCAGGACGATCGCCGCGACGCCGTAGACGACCAGAGTATACGCCCAGAGGTCCACGCCGACGCGGAGCCGCCGCCCGATCACGTAGTACCCCGCGGCGAAGATGGCGCCGGCCACGGCCAGCGCATCGCCGGCAAGGGCGCGCCCGCCCACCTGGAAGTCGCCCCACCCGATCAGCGCTGCCCCGGCGATCGCCACCCCGATCCCCATCCACCCTCGCCGCCCCGGCCGCTCGCCGAGGAACACCGCCGCAAGGCCGGCCACGAACAGCGGCTGCGTCGATACCAGGACGACCGAGCTCGATATCGTCGTCAGTCGCAGGGATGCGATCCAGCTCCAGAAATGCGCGGCCAGCAGAACGCCGGCGACGACTGCGAGCACGGCCTGGCCGCGCAGCTCGCGAACCGCGCGTCGCGAGGCAGGCCTCAGCGCTACGAGAACGGCGATCAGGCCCACCGACAACACGAGCCGCCACGCCGCCACCGCTTCCGCCGGTGCGGCCGTGAAGCGCACGAGCGGCCCGGCCCAGCTCATGGCCAGGACGGCCACCACCAGCACCAGGACCGGTGGCAGCGGCGGCCTCTCCTGCCTGCCCGGTGTCACCCGCCCGTCAGTGACCGAGCGGGAGCGTCACCATCACCAGCCGCGCGCCAAGCAGCAGGAACGACACGCCGAAGATGCGGCGCAGCGCCGTCCGGCCGATCCGCTGGTTCACCCGTGCGCCCATGGGCACGGCCAGCATCGCGCCCAGCGCGAGCGGCAGCGCCGTGTGCACGTCGACGAACCCTGCGCTGCCCGGCGGCATGCCG